>RGCF01000024.1 GCA_009919265.1 Bacteroidota bacterium
TGGGAGATCCTACTTTGCGTATGACTTCAAATATGCCAATTGCTATGCCAACAAATATTGCCACAACAGCTGTTGGTACAAATGCGCAGATTAGTTGGAGTAGTGTTTCAAATGCTTCAGGTTATATGGTGTATAAAAGTTCAAAGGGAACAGCACCTTATGAATTATTGACTCCAAGCCCGATCACAGAAACGACTTTTTTAGACATTACTTCAAAAAAAGGCGAAGAAGTTCTGTATCAAGTACGAACAGTTATGCTGAGAGAAACAAAAAGTGGATCCTTCTATGAAGCAAGCATACCAGCAACTTCAGAGAAGGTTATTGTTTCTGTTGAAGAAGAAAAAAATGAATATAGAATCAGTTGTTCTCCACAACCAATGTCAACATCAGGAGTTGTACAATTGGTTGCTCCTCATCCTGTCTATGCAGAAGTAACAATCCATTCACTTGATGGAAGAGTTGTTACAGTGTTGCACAGAGGTAGAATGGATGGAGGTGGACATACTCTCCAAGTTCCTGCTCATGAACTTATCATGGGAATGTATATTGTAAGAGCCAAGCTTGATGAAAAGACATTCACGAGTCCACTGATTATTAGTAAATAAGTCCCTAAGAAAAAGCCTGATATTTAATCAGGCTTTTTTTTATACTATCAATGCATAGGCGAGCATTGCGATTAACGTGTATTTTATGGTGGCATGGGCATAAAAGAGTCGCATACGCAGGTATTGATCGACTAGGAGTAAAGATGGCGTGATGAGCACGATACCAAGTGCGCACAAAGCTGCAATTTCAAGTGAAGCCTCATGCATGAAAATTCTTCCAAAGCTTGGAAACCAAGGCGTTCCATATAAAAGCACCAAATGCAATATGTAGATATGCAAAGATTTGCTGCTAAAAAATACCAATCGATGTTCAAAACGAGATAATGCTCTTCCAATATACGAGCAAATTCCAATGAATATTAATATGATTCCTGTTCTCATGACCATTGAACCCGGATTCAAATATTCCATAATCAATGCAAAGTGATATGTTGCTTGATAGAAAGCCACCCCACCTATGATCAGCATGCATCCTAATAGGAAAATACCTTTTTTCATAAAGGAAGTTCTCTCTTCATCGCTCATCGCATACAGATAAGACCCAAATGCGACGCCAAGAAACATGAAACCACTTGTTGGGAAGAATGGGAATAATGAACCTCTCTCCGAGCTTAAGAAACCTGCAAAAAATCCAGGAAGTATATCAAACCAATGTATGGAATGCACGATTGGCGCAAGACAAAACATTGACATTGCAATGATGCCAGATCTTATGCCAAGAGCTTTCACGGAATATGTATGTGTAGAGAGCCATACAATTGCCATCAATGTGAATGCAGTCAATTGGAGAATATTTACCTGAAAAAACAATGCCCAAGCATCTTCTTGCACAAAAGGCAAATCAATCAAACGATTTGCAGGAAAGACGAGCATATATCCGCAAAGTAAAATGATCCAAGCCCAATTCATCCGGCGCTTTCTTGTTTCTTCAGACATCGCACCAAGTTCATTTCTTTTCATTGCAAACACATGAACTGTACCAGACACTATCAAAAAGATTGGAGCTGTCAATCCTCTCATGAATTGCCAAATATTCCACGGATACTCATTGAGGTTCAATAATTGAGGTTGAACCAAGGCATCAATCGTATGGCCCTGCATCATCATGAGCATTGCCATGAGACGAGCCAAATCAAGTGCGAATAAACGATTGCCTTTTTTCGTATTGAGCGTTGACATGATTCTATGAAGAATGAAAAAGCATTGTATTTGTCACAAAAAAGCCCCGAAAGAATCGGGGCTTATCTTAAGCCTGTTGGCCATGACATTGTTTGTATTTTTTCCCGCTACCACAAGGGCATGGATCATTGCGTCCAATCTTTGGATCGATATTGCGAACTGTGTGTCCCGGAGAAGATGCATCACGCTCTTGTGATTCTTGACCATATTCATCTACCTCGGGTTTGATTGCTCGAATTCCGCTTGTATTGGTCTTTCTGCTACTCTGACCCATGAAATTCATACCATGTGTATTGGCATTGACATTCTTATGATCGAGAGCACCTTCTTGTGGTCTTATAGGTTGCGCATTTGGTGCTTGCACTGTTTGCGGATAAAATCTAAACACAGCGGTGATTGTCTCTTTCTGAATTTCAACAAAAAGATTTTGGAATGCATTTAATGCTTCGCCTTTATATTCCAACAAAGGATCCTTTTGTCCATAAGCACGTAAATGAATCCCTTCTTTTAATTCATCCATAACCCCAAGATGCTCGCGCCATTTGTCGTCGATAGCTCTCAAGAATGCAAATCGTTCCAGTCCAATCATGAACTCAGTACCGAATTGCTGTTCTTTTCGTTCAAGAAAATCTTTAGCAACTGCAACTATTCGTTCAATGCAATCATCTGCTTTTAATGTGCGGAACTCTTGTTCGGAGATGTCTACCTCGCAAAGCATGTGAGTTCTCACTTGATCTTTGAGACCTTCCACATCTTGCTCTTCATGATATTGATCATACCAATATCCTGCCAATTGTTCCATGAATTCAATGATTTCTCCTTTCATTCTTTCACCTTGGATAACAAGGCGACGCATAGAATAAATGGCTTCTCTTTGTTGATTCATCACATTGTCATATTCAATCAAACGCTTGCGAATGGCAAAGTTGTTTTCTTCAACTTTTTTCTGTGCTTTTTCTACAGACTTGGTAACCATGCCTGCTTGAATTGGTTCACCTTCCGGTACTTTGAATGTCTGCATAACTGATGCAATACGTTCGCCACCGAATAGGCGCATGAGATTGTCTTCAAGTGAAAGGAAGAATTGTGAAGAACCTGGATCGCCTTGACGTCCGGCACGACCTCTCAGCTGGCGGTCAATTCGACGAGCATCATGTCTTTCAGTACCAATGATCGCCAAACCACCATTTGTTTTTACATCTGCATCTAGCTTGATGTCGGTTCCGCGTCCGGCCATATTTGTTGCGATAGTAACTTTACCCTTCTTACCGGCTTCTGCAACAATTTCGGCTTCATGTTGATGTTGCTTGGCATTCAATACTCGATGATCGATATTGAGTCTCTTCAACATTTTAGACAGTAATTCCGAAACCTCAACACTTGTTGTTCCAACCAATACGGCTCTTCCATCTTTGACAAGTGTTTGTATCTCATCGATGACTGCATTAAACTTTTCTTTCTTTGTTCTAAAAATCAAATCATCGAGATCTTTTCTTACAACCTCTCTATTTGTAGGAATAACCACTACATCGAGATTATAAATCTTGTCGAATTCACCTGCTTCCGTTTCTGCAGTACCTGTCATACCTGCAAGTTTTCTATATAAGCGGAAATAATTCTGCAGTGTGATAGTTGCATAGGTTTGTGTATCAGCTTCAACAGTTACACCTTCTTTTGCTTCAATAGCTTGATGCAATCCATCGGAATAGCGTCTACCATCCAAGATGCGTCCGGTGAATTCATCAACGATTTTGATTTTTCCACCATCAACAACATACTCGACATCGCGGTCATAGAGAGAATAGGCACGAAGTAATTGATGCACGGTATGAATAATATCACTACGCATTGAATAGCGTCTGATCAAATCATCTTTTTTGGATTGTTTTTCATCAGCAGAAAGACCTGCAGTTCCTTCAACCATGCTTAACTCGCCGGTGATATCAGGAATGACAAACATTTCTGGATCTTCACCAACTTTTGTGAGAAGTTCACGACCTTTTTCTGTAATGTCGATTTGATGATTTTTTTCATCGATGGTATAGAAAATCTCTTCATCGATGATGGACATTTTTGTTCCTTGTTCACGCAGATATTCCAATTCGGTATCACGCATGAGTTTTTGATAATCGGGCTCTTGCAAAAGTTTTGATAATTTCTTTTGCTTGGGCATGCCTCGATAAGCTCTAAGTAAATTTATTCCAGCTTGGACTTTGCTTTCTTTGTCTTGTTGTTGTAATAATTTCTCTGCATCATTGACAATGGTATTGATCAATCTGTTTTGGGCATCAACCAGTCTTCGAACTCGAGGATTGAGTTGATCATATTGTTGATCATTTGAATGACTAACAGGACCGGAAATGATAAGCGGTGTTCTCGCTTCATCTATCAATACTGAGTCCACCTCATCGACTATGGCGAAGAAATGCGGTCTTTGCACCATGTCTTCAGCTTCGCTAACCATATTGTCGCGCAGATAATCAAATCCAAATTCATTATTGGTACCATAGGTGATATCTGCTGAGTATTCTGCATGTCTTTGATGCGGTTGCATATTGGATTGAATACATCCAATCTTGATATCAAGAAAATCAAAAACCGGCTTCATCCATTCACTATCGCGTTTTGCCAAATAATCATTGACAGTTACGAGGTGTACTCCTTTCCCTGACAATGCATTGAGATACATCGGTGAAACAGCAACCAATGTTTTTCCTTCGCCTGTTGCCATCTCGGAAATTTTTCCTTGATGAATTACGATGCCACCAATCAATTGCACATCATAAGGAATCATTGCCCATACATGATGTTGTCCAACCACATCATAGGAATGATTTCTTTCTGTGAGTCTTCGACATGTTTCTTTTACAACTGCAAATGCTTCAGGAAGGATTTCATCCAATGTATCTTGAATGATTTCAAATTCTTCTGAACCAATTTCTTTCATTCTATCATGGATGGAAAGACTCTCAGCATGATCCATGTCATTACTTGTCAATTGCTCGCGCAAACCCAATAACTCTTCTTGAAGAGTTGCTGTGCGTGATTGAATCAGTGCTTTGAATTCATGAGTTTTTGATCGCAACTGTTCATCGGTAAGCGTTGAAAGGCGAGAATATTCTTCATTGATTTGCAATACCAGCGGTTTAAGTGATTGTACATCCTTATCGTGCTTGGTACCACCAAATATTTTCTTGAGAACTGAAATCATGGTCTGAAGGTCTCTGAACTATGAATGATCCCGAATGTTGTATAACATTCATTGAAGGCCAAAATTAGCCTATTTTCTTGATTTTTTGGGTATCATAGACGCATCAAATGGGAGAGTATTTCCACATTTGGCAAAATCATGACTCTGCATCAACTCTGAACTTCGGTATATTTGTCCTAACTAATGAGAAGGTCATCAATGAAGATTGCCATAACAGGTGGTGCTGGCTTCATCGCATCACATATTGCCGATGCATATTTGGCATTGGGTCATGAAGTATTTGTGATAGACAATCTTTCCACCGGAAAGCGTGAAAATATACCAGATACTGCCACCTTTATTGAAATGGATGTTAACGATTCGGCTTTGCTCGATCTGTTCAATGATGAAAAATTTGATTTGGTGAATCATCATGCTGCGCAAATGGATGTAAGGGTTTCTGTGCAAGATCCATCATACGATGCACGCATCAATATTCTCGGGGGATTGAATGTCTATGAGTCTGCCTTTAAAACCGGTGTAAAAAAAATCATTTTTGCATCCAGTGGTGGTACTGTATATGGAGATCAAGAAGTATTTCCTGCAGATGAACATCATTCAACAAAACCAATTTCACCGTATGGAATTGCAAAACTTTCCAATGAACAATACTTGTATTATTATGCCCATGTTCATGGTTTACCTTATGTTGCATTTCGTTATGCGAATGTCTATGGACCTAGGCAAAATCCTCATGGCGAGGCAGGTGTAATCGCAATTTTTACACAAAAATTACTTCGCGGTGAGCAACCCATAATCAATGGAGAGGGCTTGCAAACAAGAGACTATGTCTATGTTGGAGATGTGGTGAAAGCAAATGTTCTTGCACTTCAGCCATCAATGATTGGTGCATATAATATTGGTACTGCACTTGAAACAGATGTGAATACATTGTTCAGACACTTACGTGATTTGACAAACTCACAATGTGAAGAACAACATGCTCCTGCAAAGCAAGGAGAACAGCTTCGAAGCGTATTGTCTTATGATCGTATTCACACAGCCTTTGGCTGGACTCCAACCATGAATCTCATTGAAGGTCTTTCCAAAACTGTGGATTCATTCAGATCCTAACATGCCTCTCAAGTCAAATACAGTGCTGGCCATTACAGGTCCTACCGCTTCGGGAAAAACTGCGCTTTCAATTGCAATCGCTATGCATGATTCAATCCATGCAGAAATCATCAGCGCAGATTCTAGACAATTGTTTAAAGGGTTAGATATAGGTACAGCAAAACCAACTTCAAAAGAATTAGATGCAGTACCACATCATTTTATTGACATCTGCGAACCCGATGAATCCTATAATGCAGGGCTTTTTGCAAAACAAGGACATGCAATCATCACATCCTTATTGGAACAACAAATAGTGCCCATCGTGGTGGGTGGTTCCGGCTTATATGTTCAAGCATTGTGCGAAGGATTCTTTGACATGTCACCAGACTTTGAACAAGAGTTGATACTAGCTAGGGAAGAAGTTCAACGCATATATGAAACATTGGGGAAAGATGCTCTTTTTGAAGCCTTGAGATTGGTTGACCCACAATCCTGCGAAGAATATTCTGATAAGAACCCGAGAAGAATTATGCGTGCTTTGGAATTTCACAAAGCCACTGGCAAACGGTTTTCAGAAGAAAAATCAGCCATGATGACATATCCTTCATTTCAAACGAAATATGTCATGATCGAACATGAACGAGAAGAACTCTATGAAAGAATTAATGATCGTTGCGATGCCATGTGGGATGGAATGCTCGCTGAAACACAAAACATGCTGGATCGCGGGATTAATCCCAAAGCACAATCACTCGACACAGTTGGGTATTCTCAAGCAATATCCTTTCTTAATGGGAAAATTGATCAAAAAACAGCCATAGAGCAAATGAAGCAGGCAACAAGAAATTATGCAAAAAGACAAATTACCTGGTCAAAGAGAATAGAGGGGCTAAACATATTGAAGGGAAATATCGATGAAATGGCTTTACAAGCAATGAAAATCCTATCTGCAGATGCCTGAAATTCTTGGTGTTTAGCACAAAAAACCCTATTTTGCCAAGCTCAAAACACGTGCATCGTTCACTTCGTTTATTTATGACATCCCCGCTATGTGGATGGCTTGAAATCGATCAAATGCACTTTTATCGTGAACGACTGATCTGTTTCTTTATGCCGCATCATAGTTTGAAAGGAATTTATGTCTGATTTGACCCCAAACAATTCAACAAAGCGTCCATCGCTGGCAGATTTGCTCAATGGCGATTTCAATGTGCCAATGATGGATGACAGCACATTTGACTCCTTATTCCAGAAGAGTTTTTCTGCAGTGCAGGAAGACCAAATGGTGAAGGGAAATGTCATTCAAGTGACCAAAGACAACATTTATGTTGACATAGGATTCAAATCACTTGGTGTCATTCCAAGAGCTGAATTTGGCACTGCTGATATTTTTAAGCCCGGTGATGAAATTGATGTGTTCATTGAAAAAATCGAAGATGTCAATGGTCGCATGTTATTATCACGTCGTCGTGCCGATTTCATGAAGACATGGGAAGAAATTCTCAAGCTCAATGAAACACAGCAGATTGTTCAAGTTCGCATACTTCGTCGCATCAAAGGTGGAATGGTTGTTGATTTGCTTGGTATTGAAGCATTCTTGCCTGGTTCACAAATCGATGTTCGTCCAGTCCGTGATTTTGATGCATGGGTGACAAAGATGATTGATGTAAGAGTTGTGAAGGTTAATCATCCTAGTGAAAATGTTGTTGTATCACATAAAGTATTACTTGAAGAGCAATTGGCAGATCAGCGTACCAAAATTCTTGGAACGCTTGAGAAAGGATTGGTTCTTGAAGGTGCTGTTAAAGCAATTTCTGATTTCGGTGTATTCGTTGATCTCGGCGGTGTAGATGGTCTCGTTCACATCACTGATCTTTCATGGGGTCGTGTTACACATCCTTCCGAAATTGTCACATTGGATCAAATGGTAAAAGTTGTAGTTCTAGATTTTGATGGCGAAAAGCGTCGTATCTCTCTAGGCATGAAACAACTTACTTCTCATCCTTGGGATACAATTGGTGAGAAATATGAACCAGGTACCAAAGTACAAGGAAAAGTAGTTTCCTTGACTGATTATGGTGCATTCATTGAAATTGAAAAAGGTATTGAAGGTTTGATTCATATCAGTGAAATGAGTTGGACACAACATGTGAAGCATCCATCACAGATGGTTTCCATGGGACAAGTCATCGATGCGATTGTTTTGAACATTGATAAAAATGATAAGAAACTTGCACTTGGCATGAAGCAACTAGAGCCAGATCCATGGGCAGACTTGCTTGCGAAATATCCTGTTGATTCAGTTCACAAAGGTATCGTTCGCAATTTGACAAACTTTGGTCTCTTCGTAGAACTCGAACCAGGTGTAGATGGTCTTGTGCATATTTCCGATTTGTCATGGACAAAGAAAATTCGTCACCCAGGCGAATTTGTCAAGAAAGGTGATGCATTGGATGTGGTTGTATTGAGTATTGATTCTCAAAATCGCAGAATCGCTCTTGGACATAAACAAATCACAGAAAATCCATGGGAATTCTTCGCTGAGCGTTATGCTGTAGGCGCAGACTCCGAAGGAAAGATTGAGCGTATCATTGAGAAAGGCGTTATCGTTGAATTGCCTGAAGGTGTTGATGGTTTTGTTCCCGTTTCTCAATTGTCATTTGCTCCGGTGCGCAATATTGCTGAGTTCTTCCACACAGGCGATTCACTACCATTAAAGGTTGTTGAATTTGATCGTGAGTCCAAAAAGATTGTTCTTTCTGTAGTGGAATATCTTCGTAACAAAGATCAAGCAGATATTGATGCATACAATGCAAAACATCCGGTTCCGAATGCAGACAAGTATGCTCAGAACATAGAAGCGGTTGATTTATCGGCTCTTGCTGAAGACATCGAATCAGTTTTTGAAGAAGTAAGTCCAAAGATTGACGAACAAGAATAATCGCTACAATGATGTATTGTTTCAGAGGCATCTCATGATTGATTGAGATGCCTTTGTTACATACGCAATTCTCATAATGGAGTAATGAAGTGTTGACAAACACATTCAAAGAATTATTGGGTAAACAACCTTTCATCGCATCGGGATCAATTGCGATGGAATTGTCTTTGCGTGATAAACATGATATTCCTGCCGACATTTGGAATTTGAAGGATCCCGTCACGATTGAATCCATCTATAAAGAATTCGTTGATGCCGGTGCAACGCTATTACTCACAAATACATTGAAGTCAAATAGACTTGCTTTGGATGCTTTTTCTCTTAGTGATAAAGTCTATGAGATAAATCGAAAAGCTGTTTGGATTGCACGCACGGCGGCATTGCGCAAAGCACTTGTTGCAGGTGTTATTGGGCCAACCGGACACTTTTTCTCTCCCATTGGTGATCTTACACAAGATGTAGCCCATCAAGTATTTGCTGAACAAGCAATGGCATTATTGGATAGCGGTGCAGACATCATCATGCTTTCTTCATTCATCGACATTGAAGAACTGATGATCGCCATTGACGCAGTGAGAGCTGTAAAGTCAGATATACCAATCATTGCTTTGAAATCATTTCCAGAAGATGGCACCGTACTCGCAACATCCTATCCTGCTGATATTGCTGAACGATTACAAAACAAACAATTACTTGCACTAGGTAGCAATGGGATCGTTGGCCCACAACGCATGACAGATATCTTGCGTGCATTATCTGGTTCATCTATTCCACTTTGTATATTACCCGATATAGCCATTCCGACATTGCTCAATGGCAGGCCTAATTATAATGCAGAACCAGAATATGTAGCAAGCGTTGCAGTGAAACTTGTCCGACAAGGTGCTTGCATAATCGGTGCTGATGGTGGAGCAACAGTTGAACATGTTAAAGCCATTGCAAAAGCTGTGCAACATGAAATTCCAGGTAGTGAAAAAGTAGAACCCAAGCCAAGTAAAACAATCGATATAAAACCGATCGAAAGCGAAGAAGTGAGTCAATTCGCAAAGAACATTGGTAAACAATTTCTCACTACGGTTGAAGTAGAAATTCCGCGCGGATTAGACATGTCTACTGTTATCGAGGCATCACATTTTTTGAAAGAACATGGAATAGATGCTGTAAATGTCTTCGATGGTGCAAGAGCAAGAGTGAGAATCAATCCAATTACCGCTTCCCATATCATTATGCAGGAAACAGGAATGGAATGTATCACACATATGGCTTGTCGTGACAGAAATATGGTTGGTTTGCAAAGCGATCTCATCGGTGCTTATGGATTGGGTGTCAGAAATATTCTCGCCGTAACCGGAGATCCAACTACCATCGGTGATTATCCATTTGCTACTTCTGTGTATGATGTAGATTCAATAGGACTTTGCAGAGCATTGAATCACATGAATAAAGGTCGCGACCTTTTGGGAAATGCATTAGGGAGAGCAACCCAATTCTTGATTGCTTGTGCAGTAAATCCATGTGCTGATGATCGTGAAAATGAATTGAAGCGTCTCGAGAAAAAAGTTCAAGAAGGTGCAACTATTGCATTTACACAACCTGTATTTGATATGAAAACACTATTGCCTTTTTTGGATTCAATCAAATCACTAGATGTTTCCATAATGCTAGGAATCATACCATTACGCAGTGCCAGACATGCAGATTTCTTGCATTATGAAGTGCCTGGCATGATTGTTCCAGCATGGGTTAGAGAGGCAATGCATGCAGCTGGTAGCAATGCCGGAGAGGTTGGATTGAATATTGCGACAGATTTTCTTTCAGAAGCAAAAGAATATGTACAAGGTGTGTATATCATGCCTCCTGCAAAACGGTATGATATGGCAATTGACATGTGCAAACGAAGTGGTGTTTTATAATAGTCAACAATAGAATTCAAACAATATCAATGGAATACATGATATGTCATTTCATCATCTTTTCGAACAACATGCATCAACTTTGAATGCCGCAGTCGAAGCCAATCGCAATAGATTATTTCATGCGCATTGGCCGGAACCACCCAGTGGAAAAATTTATGGTGAAACAGCGCAGGAAGAAGGACTCCAAGCGTTCAAAGCAGCGCTTAACAATGCATTTGATTTCCCACATCAAAAGGGAAGTGAAGGAACTGTGGGTGCTGAACATTCTCCATTCGGTTTTCCTCTGAATATTTCATATCCTGCATATTCTGCTGATGTGCTCATTGCAAATGCAAATGAATCACTCAAGCAATGGAAAAAACTCACTGTTACAGAACGCGCCGGAATTTTGATAGAATGTCTTGAGAGAGCATCAAAACATTTCTTTGCAATAGGTTTTTCAACCATGCATACGACCGGTCAAGGGTTTATCATGGGATTTCAAGCATCCGGGCCACATGCATTTGATCGTGCCTTGGAATCGATCGCCACTGGTTATATGGCTCTTGATGCATTCGCATCTTCTGCTCATTGGACAAAACCAATGGGTAAGATGCAGGTTGACTTGAAGAAAGAATATCATGTGCGTCCGAAAGGAATTAATCTTACAATCGGCTGTTCAACATTCCCGATTTGGAATTCTTTTCCCGGAATGTTTGCTTCATTGATCACTGGAAATGTTACAATCGCAAAAACGCATCCTTCAGCAATTTTACCGCTTGCAATTTGTATACAATCATTTCAAGAAACACTTGCTTCATTAGGATTGGATCCACATATCATACAAATAGCAATTGATTCTCAAGAGAAGCCATTGACTCTTGCACTCGCAGAACAGAAAGATATTCAGACCATTGACTATACAGGATCATCTGCTTTTGGAAATCAATTAGAGAAATTGATTGCTGGAAGCACCAAAGAATTATTCACCGAAAAAGCAGGAGTGAATTGTGCATTGATTGGTGAAGTCAATAATCTTGATGCAGTGCTGGATAATATTGCATTTAGTCTATGCTTGTATAGCGGACAAATGTGTACAACAACACAAAATATCTATGTTCCAAAGTCCGGAGTTATTACTCCTGAAGGAATAATTTCATTTGATGATATATGTCTGAAACTCAAAGAAAAAGTTGATGCTTTGGTATTCAATGAAAAGATGGGTCCAGGCACACTTGGTGCACTACATTCTCCCGCTGTGAAATCTCGCATTGAAAAAGCAAAAGCTTCCGGCTTAATCATTATTCGTGATTCTGAATCAGTGAGTCAACAAGGATTTGACAATGCACTTTCTTGCTCTCCACTTATATTAAAGGCGGATTCAGCACATCAAGAAATTGTACATGAAGAGTGGTTTGGTCCAATTAGTTTTATGATACCCGTTGAAGATATTTCTACAGGTATCAAGGTAATGGCTGACTCAATCAAGCAACATGGTGCTTTGACGGCATTATTACATTTGAATGACGAAGGATTGATGAATCAAGCAGTTGATCAATTGGTGGATGCAGGCGTGAATATATCATTCAATCTTGTTGGGCCAATCTGGGTGAATCAATCTGCAGGATTCAGTGATTTTCATGGCACCGGAGCAAATCCCGCAGGTAATGCATCTTTTGCAGATTTGTCTTTTGTGTCGCGGCGATATAATATCATCGGCATGCGCAGACCATAAACAAAAAAGGCCATCCAATCGGATGGCCTTTATCATATCTACTGATCTTATTTTTTTTCGCTGATTGTTTTTGCCTGCAAGAAGAGTAAAAGATAATCTCTTCCGCCCGCCTTTGAATCAGTACCGCTCATATTGAATCCACCGAATGGGTGAACACCAACCAAAGCGCCGGTACATTTTCGATTTAAATAGAGATTGCCACAATGGAATTCAGCTCGAGCGCGATTCAATTTCTTTTTGTCATTGGTATAAACTGCGCCAGTCAAACCATAGATTGTATTATTTGCTATGGACAAAGCATTATCAAAATTCTTTGCTTTGATTACGGCAAGCACAGGTCCAAAAATTTCTTCTTGAGAAATTCTTGCATCGGGTTTGATGTCTGTAAAGACTGTTGGTTTGATATAATATCCATTCAATCCCTCTGCTTTGCCACCACCACAAAGCAATTTGCCCTCTTTCTTTCCAATTTCAATGTATTGCAAAATGGATTGTTCTGCTTTTTTTGAAATGACAGGTCCCATGGCGATATCTTCTTTTGCATCACCTTGCTTGATTGCTTCGACTGCAACTTTCAGCTTTGAAACAAATTCTTTGTAGATGCTTTGATGAACAATCACACGTGAACAAGCGGAACATTTCTGACCTTGAAAACCAAATGCTGCTTGTACTGTACCTTTCACTGCATCATCTATATCACAATCATCATCAATGATCATGCTGTCTTTACCACCCATTTCAGCAACGATACGTTTGATCCAAATTTGACCGGGTACAGTTTTAGCCGCAAGTTCATTGATATGCAAACCAACTTCCATCGAACCTGTGAATGAAATGAATCGTGTTTTAGGATGCGAAACAAGATAATCGCCTGCTTCAGCACCTGATGCAACCAAATAATTTAACACACCCTTCGGCAAACCAACAGAGCGCATGATGTCAGCAAATAACCAACCCATCATCGGAGATTCAGAAGAAGGTTTTAACACCACCGTGTTTCCTGTGGCAATTGCTGCACTAGCAGTACCCACCAAAATTGCGAATGGGAAATTCCAAGGTGGAATAACAACGCCAACGCCAAGGGGAATATATGACAATTGATTTTTTTCGCCTTTGATCGAAGTAATTGGTTGTTTTCCGTCATAGCGTAAAGCTTCGCGACCATAAAATTCCAAAAAGTCAATTGCTTCACATGTATCTGCGTCTGCTTCCAGATAGTTTTTGCCAACTTCGGAAATCATCCATGCATTGATTTCTAATCTGCGTTTGCGAATGACATTGGCAGCTTTGAACAAAAATCCGGCTCTTTCTTTTGCAGGGACAAATTTCCATGTTTCAAAAGCTTTCAATGCTGCTTGCATGGCTTTTTCTGCATCATCTTTTCCGGACTTTTGAAAAACTCCAATCTTTTCATCAATATTTGATGGATTGATGGAAATGGTTTTTGCATCTGTATACACAGCTTTGCCATTAATGAAATTCGGATATTCCTTTCCGAATTGTGCTCTCACTGCTTCAATGGCTTTCTTCTGTTTTTTGGCAATTTTCTGACTGCCAAAATTGAGGAATACCTCATTTGAGAATTCTTTCATAAATATTTAGAGTAACAATGAATTAAAGAATGGTTTGCAAGAGTAAATTGATTTGATATGCCAATAATCCCAAACCGGCAAGACAACAAATCCAATTGATGAAAAGTGCTATGTGATAACCTTTTGCTCCCGGTATGAATGTAAAAATTTCAAACAAGTGCAATGAATCAGAAATATCATTTGATGTTATCTCAGAGATATCTTTCTTAAGTTCTTTTGCTTTTCTCACAATACAGTCGAGTCGCTTGAATTCTCTTCGAAAATCCAGTCCCCAACAAGTCAATAACACGACATAAATTTGATATTGCTTTAACTTGAAAATCTCTTGTCCCTGAAAGGGCATTATTGATTCCGGTAAATACAATATGAACCAAAGGCACCCTGCACAAGCAAATAGCAGAGAAGTAAGCCTTTTGAGACGATTCCTTTGAGGTTCATATAGACTTCTGATGGAATCTGAAAACAGTGAAGTAGATTTCATAAAGAGATATGCTAAGTTTGCATGGCTAAAAGCATTGTACAAAAATACGGTTGTTTGATGACTTCAGAGACTGAAATTCATGCTTGCATGAAGCTTTTATAACACATGTATTGACTTCTTTGTTCACTTCATCATAATTATGGAGTTTCCATGCAATTTTCACTGGGTAAGGCCCAAGCGACAATTCTACCATATGAGGGTATTATACCTACAATTGGCAATAATGTCTTGATATGTGATGGAGTGCGCGTCATTGGTGATGTCCGCATTGGTGATGATTCCGGACTTTGGTTCAATGCAGTGTTAAGAGGTGATGTATTTCCAATTTCAATTGGTTCTCGAACAAATATTCAAGATGGTTCCATATTACATGTGACAACAGATAAGTATGCATTGACAATTGGCAATGATGTCACTGTTGGACATAATGCAATTCTACATGGGGCTACGATTGGAAATCGTTGTTTGATTGGAATGGGTGCTATCGTACTTGATGATGCTGTGGTTGGGGATGAATCTATTATTGCTGCCGGCTCTGTTGTAAAACAAGGAATGAATATTCCCTCAGGTGTTATGGTTGCAGGAATACCTGCAAAAATTATTCGAGATGTAAGGCCGGAAGAGCGACAGGGATTTATTGATAGTGCAGAACATTATCGAGAAATTGCCGAACATTATCGTCATTTGTATGGCCAATCATGAGGGCTCAACAAAACCTATTTTCTTATAGACTTTCCTCAAAGTTTTGAATGCTTGTCTTTTTGCTTTGTCTGCACCTGTTTTTAGCAATGCCGAAAGTTCGTCTGGTTGACTTCGCAGTTCTTCAAATCGACTGCGTATGGGGGATATAAGTTCAGCAACAGATTCTGCGACAGCTTCCTTAAACGGTGCATAGCCTCTCCCATTGAATTCATCGGAAATGGCTTGCATACTTTTGCCTGTAGCAATATGATGTAGTGACATTAAATTTGAAATTCCAGGTCGAGTCTCAGTATCGTAGATGATATCAGTTCCTGAATCAGTTACGGCTCTTTTAATTTTATTGCGAATCACTGCATCGCTGTCATGCAAAAAAATGCAAGAATTTTGATTTGGGTCAGACTTAGACATTTTCTTTTTTGGCTCTTGCAAGCTCATGATGCGAGCTCCTTCTTTTGCAATGAATGGTTCGGGAATTGTAAAAGTAGGAGAATACAAATGATTGAAACGCTCTGCCAAATTTCTAGTTAATTCAATGTGTTGTTTTTGATCATCTCCAACAGGAACCAAATCTGCTTGATAGAGTAAAATATCTGCAGCCATGAGAACAGGGTATGAAAATAAACCGACATTCACATTTTCACTATGCTGTTGAGATTTATCCTTGAATTGGGTCATTCGTTGTGCTTCTCCAAATCCGGTGAAGCAATTTAGCACCCATGCCAATTGCGCATGTTCCTGAACATGTGATTGTATGAACAATGTAGATTGTTCTGTATTAATCCCACAAGCCGCATACATTGCTACAACATCTATGGAGCGTCTCCTCAAATCAGCGGGGATTTGTTTTGTTGTGATGGCATGCATGTCCGCAACCATAAAGAAGCATTCATAATCATCTTGTAATTGCACCCAATTTTTCATGGCACCGGCATAATGTCCGATGGTTAAATCTCCACTGGCTTGTATGCCACTTAAGATGATTTTCTTTGACTGATTCTCTGTATTCATGGTCTCACTATCAAATTATAAGGCAAATATAGGCTTTCGAGTCAATTTTCTCCATGTGAAGTGGCTCTAAAATGACAAAGTGGAATGAAATTTGCACGCTTTGGGCCATGAATATCAATGAATGTATTGCCCTGGCTGATGCTCCTATGCGGAGTTATTGGGAGTATTCCGCTTTTGGGCATGTGGATATATGCATTGTAGGTGCTGGAATTATCGGTCTTTCCACGGCATTGGAGTGTCGTAAGCGTTTCCCTGAAGCGAGTATAACCGTTTTGGAAAAGGCTCCTCATGGACATGGCGCAACGACAAGAAATGCAGGATTTGCATGTTTTGGGAGTGCAACTGAATTGTTGCATGACATTGATGCATTTGGGAATGATCATGCTCTGGGCATTGCAAAAGCACGATATGAAGGACTTGCATCTTTATTGAAACGATGTGATCCTGCTGCAATACGATATGAGCAACTCGGTGGTGGAGAATTGATCAGAGAGCATGAGCTTGCTGTATTGGATCGCATAGATGAAGTGAATGCATTTGCAAAACACATCACAGGTGATTCCGAAACTTTTCGCGTTCTTTCTAAAACTGAACAACAGGCACTTGGATATTCAGATGCTGTACATGCGATAATCATGAATGCCTATGAAGGGCAATTGCATAGTGGTCATTTGCATGCAACATTGGAAAGATTGGCAAGCGAAGCACATATTCGAATTGAACATGGAAGTGATGTGCAATCAGTGCATGAAACATCAAGTCATGCATCATTGCAAGTTGTCACGCAACTTGGTGAGTATGTACTTCATGCAAAACGCATTATACTATGCACCAATGCCATGTTACCTTCATTGGCGCCGAAGCTTGACATAAAACCGGGTAGAGGACAAGTTATTGTAACGACACCAATAGATGGATTACCATTTAAAGGTGCATTTCACATTGATGAAGGATTTTACTATTTCAGGTCATTAGGTAATCGGGTATTACTTGGTGGCGGAAGAAATTTGGATTTCGATGGTGAAGAAACTGTAGAGTTTGGTCATTCAGAAATTATTATGAATGCACTTGAGTCCATGCTTCGTGAAATAATTCTTCCGGGAAGAACATTCGACATTGAATATTCTTGGTCCGGCTTGATGGGATTTACATCTGACAAAAAACCAAGAGTGACATCACTTTCAGAACATGTGTATTGTGCATTTGGTTGTAATGGTATGGGAGTCGCTCTGGCATCAAAAATAGCAGAAGATATTGCTTGTTTATTGAGTGATTTGTAATGCAGATTGTATTTCTTTCATATCTCTCATTAATTTCACTCGGTATATTGTGGAGATTCATTCCAAATCTTCCTGATGCATCAACAATGCGTACTGCCATCAGTGCATTGGTGATTCATATTCTGTTGCCATTACTAACGATTTCGGTCATTGCGAGAGCTCCATTTGATGATGTGTTATGGCAAATTCCATTGACGGGATTGATTGTCACCTTTGGTTGTTTGCTGTCTGCATGGCTGATCTATCGCATAGCTCAAGCAACAGTTTTTAAGGACATGAATGATCGCACAATGGGTAGTATCATTATTGGTGCTGCTTGGTGTAATGCGACATATCTCGGACTGCCAATCATCACTGGAGTCTTTGGAGATGAATTGGCTTTTTTGCCGGTAATGTACGATGTGCTTGCATTAACCCCCTTATTATGGACGCTTGGAGTTGTGATTGCAGGATATGCAAGAGGCGATTCAAATGCACCAATTGAAAGAGTTCGACTGGCAGCAAAAAAGATTGTGACTTTGCCACCGATCTATGCGGTGATCATTGGTTTGACATTGAAATATATGCATGTGGAATTGCCATCATTCATATTACATATTTCTGACATAGCTGGAAAGGCAGTGCCACCAATCATGATGATTTCAGTTGGCATGGCATTGACAGTGCCTCAATGGAAATCAATCATATTGCTAATACCTGCAATAATGATTCGATTGCTATTCGCTCCATTATTGGCTTCAGCTTGCATCTTGTTGTTTTCAATGAATGCTAGCATAGGTAATGCATTAGTAATGGAATCCGGCATGCCTACCATGGTCTTGACTATGGCATTAATTGATATGTATGGACTTGATTCTCGAATACTTTCACATTTGATTGCATTGACCACAATGTGTTCATTCATCACTTTACAATTTCAGTTGTTTTAATGAAAAAATTCTTCTTTATAACATGTGCAATATTGAGCATTACAGCAGGTGCCATTGCATTCAAATTTTCTGATCAGGAATTATTCCTTCGAATAACGAATGCTTTGGAATTGTTTGGTTCTGTTTTTCGTGAAGTGACATTGCATTATGTTGATCCGGTAGATCCCATGACATTTGTGAATGATGGAACAAAATCAATGTTATCATCACTCGATCCATATTCAGAAATATTAGATGATAGTGGGGAAGATGACATGGAATTATTGTCATCAAATACATATACCGGATTCGGCATGGTTATCGGTGTTATTGATGATATGCTTACAATCATGGAAGTATATCCGGGTTATTCTGCTGACAAAAATGGATTGAAACCTGGTGATCGAATTTCTCATGTGGATTCTGTATTCGTGCTTTATGATACAACAAATATCATTCGTTCATTTAGCAGAGGAAGTGTAGGTGGTAGCGTTAATGTATCTATTATTAGACCTGGAAAAACAGATACCATACATGCAACATTGACACGCGAAATCATAAGAGTGAAGTCGATAGGTATTACAGGAATGGTCAATGATAGCATTGGATATATTGCCATCGAGAGATTTTCTGCCGGAACAAAAGATGAAGTGAAAAGAGCACTCGCAGCATTTCGAAGAGAGAATCCGTCATTTTCTGGATTGATTCTTGACTTGCGTGGTAATCCCGGTGGATTACTTGAATCAGCAGTTGATGTATGTGATCTATTTGTGCCTATGAAATCTACAATTGTTGTGACAAAGGGTAGAAATGTTGAAGAAGAGCGTGAATATGTATCCCAATATCAACCACAAGAACCCAATCTTCCTCTTGCAATTCTCATTGATGGAGAAAGTGCAAGTGCAAGCGAAGTTGTTGCAGGCGCTATTCAAGATTTGGACAGAGGAATTATTCTTGGTTCCAGATCATTCGGAAAAGGACTTGTTCAAACTGTGATGTCACTTCCAGGAAACAAATCGCTGAAATTGACAACAGCACGATATTATACTCCCTCTGGACGCTGCATACAAAAGCTTCCCACATATACCGAAACAAAAGAAGTGGAAGGAAAAGAAGTGCAATTCAAAACTGCACATGGCAGACCAGTCACTTCAAGACATGGAATTGCACCGGATACAATATTGGAGTCCGGAGCATATTCCGAACTATTGACAATGTTCAATGAAGAGCAATTGCTCTTCAGATTTGTCAGTGAATACTGTGCAAATATCGACACACTAGGAAAAGATTGGAAAGCTACAGATAAAGAAATCAAAAAACTACAACAATGGCTTGGCAAACAAACAGATTTGCCATTGCCCGAACCATTCTCACTTTTGGAGAAATCTGACATTATTGCCCAAAAAAATGGATATTCATCCGCATTTGTCAAGCAATTGCGTGATTTAAGAAATGCATCAAAAAAGGACATCTTGAAAGGATTGAATGCAGTAAAACCGCAAGTATTGAAAAAACTGACCCTGCTTATACAAGCCAGATATCGTAGCTCAAAAGAAATGATCCCATTACTTTTTGGTAATGACTATTTAGTACAAAAAACTGCCATGATTTTAAGTGGTAAGCAATACAAATCATTGTTATCACCCAGATGATAGCAGTCAATTTGTACATGAAAGGAGAAAAGTTATAGACATTTACTTAGTTTGGCAAGGCGATTGCTTTATTATGAAAAAACGATGTTCAAATCTGGTATGCACAATGAAAAATTTAATCTACACTCTTACTTTTTTGCTTATCGTACTGGGGTTTGGCAGTGAATTGCGTGGACAATTTACTCCCGATAGGTTTACGAATCGTCCTCTCACATTGATGAATGATGCCACATCTGTTGGTTGGAATCCGGCATTATTAGGCATGAATGGTGAGACAGATGCCGTATTGGTTATTCCTTATGATCGCACATGGCAATCAAACAGATTGATTGGTGCATTCTATTCTTCACAAGGAATTGGTTTGGGATATACTTCCATGCGCAATGAAAGAATGCCCGATTTCACTTTTGTGCCTTGGAGTTTTTATGGTGGACTGGGTATCAAAGTTCCCGGATATAATGTATGGACAGGTGCTTCTTTTAGATATTCAGAATTTGGTGGAAGAACACTTCGCTATAGTGGATCAGTTATTTATAATCCTCAACCTCGACTTTACCTTTCAGCAGGAATTTCAAATCTGAATTCTGTGAACACGAAAGATGTGGTATATGAATTGTCTACAACATATACTCCTTGGGATTGGCTTTCAATGTATGGCAGATTACGCTATTGCGCTGATGCGCCACTACATTATGAGGAAAATCACTCTACTGAATTTGGAATTAGTGCTGCTGTCAATCGCAGAAGAATTATTACTTCTTTTTCTGTCAATCCTGTCGCTCGTCAAGCCCGCTTTGGACTTGAAGTTGCATTCGATGTATTTTCATTGGGATTTTTGAATGATGGTTCTACATTGAATAATTCTGGTGGAAGATTGACCGGTGGTAATATCTTGCTTAGAGTAAATCATGATAATTTCTTTTCATATGATCATTATAGATATCCAAAACCGATTTGCAGAACACAACGATGTGCTGTTCGCGGATGCGCAGGTGAACGCTGTGGTGATGCAAAGTGTCCCGCTTATCGATGCATCAATGTAGATTGCACCGGCAGACCATGCACTCGAAGAACATGTAAAGGTTTGGTATGTCCATATATGCGTTCCGGGGGGAATTCGCATTCAGGAGAAGTAATGCACGGGTATATTTCACCTGGACATACCACAGAACAACAGCATATACATGGAGATGTAAACAATGAACATCATGTTGGTCATCAAGATGAGCATAATGAAATACAACCTCCTGTGTATAATGGTGGCAATCAGGAAGGTCATACACATCCTGTTGGATGTCAATACTGTGGTTGCGGAATTCAAGGACATGATAATCATGGGTCTATGAATGGTGGTAATTCTCAAAATTCCACAACAATG
This sequence comes from Bacteroidota bacterium, assembly GCA_009919265.1. Lineage (GTDB taxonomy): Bacteria > Bacteroidota > Ignavibacteria > Kapaibacteriales > UBA961 > UBA961. Next base: position 21,663 of record RGCF01000024.1, read on the forward strand.
GAAGGAAATTCCGAAAAAAGAATAGAAGTTAATTCAGTACAAGCACCAAATCAACAAGCTCCAAAAGTACAATCAACAAAAGAAGTTGATGATACTGATGAAGATTCATGGTTAGATGATGAAGAAGAATCCCCAAAACAAAAAAAACAAGAAGAAGTAGAGGTTGAAGAGGAAGTGGAAGACCCTCCATTTGAAGAAGCTGAAGAGCCACTCTCAGAACAAATCTCTCCATCCCCAGTTCCATCAACGGGGAAATCAATTGGGAAAACATATAAACTTCGAAAAGTATTTTTTGATTATGACAATTATGCAATCAAAGATGAAAGCAGAGAAGAATTGAATGTGCTCTATTCCTACTTAGAAAAGAATACGGACTTATGTGTTCGACTTAATGCTCATACTGATAGTGATGGTCCAAATGAGTACAATCTGAATTTATCACAAAAAAGAGCACAATCCGTGATGGATTTTCTTGTTGCAAAAGGGATTGATCCAATTCGTTTATCTGCTCATGGATATGGCGAAGAATTACCCGTATCAAGTAATGATACACCTGAGGGAAGAGAGCAAAATAGAAGAGTTGAATTTACTCAAACCGGGTGCTGATAGTTTATACGATAGAAGTTTAAAACATCACGGTTGACTGAATGAATATTCTGATCAACCGTTTTTCTTGCTGGGCTTGAAGAGTTGTTGTTGATTTTTGGGAAGGTGTATGAAGAAAACATTACTGCTTGCATTTGTTTTTTTTGGGTTTTTGCAAACACTATGGGCACAAGGTAATTTCTCGCCAGAACGATTTACCAATCGGCCTCTCACTTTGTTCAATGATGCAACATCCGTTGGATGGAATCCGGCATTATTGGGGATTGGAACACACACAGATCTTGTCCTTGCACTCCCATATACAAGAAATTTTGCCTATGATAATCAAGTTGGTGGATTTTATTCGCAAGATGGAGTTGGATTCGGTTTGATTTCAGATAGAAGTGCGCAACTTACCTCCCCTTATATTCCATTTAGTTTCTATTGGGGATTGGGTTTTAATGTAATTGAAGACAATACCTGGCTTGGTGGATCATTTCGCTATTCTGAATTTGGTACAAGTTCTATTCGTTTTAATGGTTCTTTTATACATAAGCCAATCAATCCACTATTGATTTCTGGTGGTATTTCCAATATGCATTCTTTGAATGCAGACAATCTTACTTATAATTTTTCATTGGCTTATTCCATAACTCAATGGTTGCAATTATTGGGTACATATACATTAACTTCAGATACACTCTTATATGGTGGGGAACAAAGGTCAGCTCAGATTGGTGTGAGCGCAAGCACTTTGAATCGAAGTTTGGTTACATCCTTCATGGTCAATCCAGTTCTTCGCGAAGCACGATTCGGAATTGAGATGGCTTTCGGTGGTATTTCTCTTGGACTGCTCAATGATGCATCAACATTGAATTCACCCGGCGGAAGATTTACCGGTGGAAATAGATGCCCCGGTAGAAAATGTACAAGAGCAGGTCAATACTCCTATCGTTGCATCAGAGAAAACTGTCCAGGTATTCCTTGCAATGCCTGTACCGATGGTGATTGTAGTCTTCATATCACAATCAATATAAACTGTCAACCACGATGCCTCATTTGCTTCCATCCAATCATCTTCAATTGGAATGTCAATATCAACATCAAAAATACATGCATATTCTGTTCATGTACTCATTATAGTCATTACTACTATTATATTTTCAATCCCATAAAGTATATCACGATTCACGATACAGTGACCGTAATCAAGAATCAGATTGAGTATATCACGATTCATGATACAGTGAAAGTGATTGAAAAAGTGATTGAATATGTACAAGATTGCAGTAAATGCCATCATGATTGTTCAACATGCCCGCATGATTGTTCAAAATGTACACATAAATGTCCGCCATGTCCGGATTGTCCACCTACGCCATGCAAAAAAGACACAGTATACATTACCAAAACGATAGTAAAAGATACTTGTATTCAAAAACCACCAATACTACCTCCGTCAATAATCATTGAAGGTTGTGAATTTCCATATAATGAATGTTATCCTTATGATGAGTGTATGCCAAAGATTCAGGATTTGATTCAGTTTATGTTGAGTCATCCTGATACTTGCATTATTATGACTGCTCACACTGATAGTATTGGCACTGATGCTGATAATTTAAAACTTTCACAATGCCGTGCTGAAGCAATGAAACAATTATTGGAAAATGCAGGTATCGATGGAGATAGAATTATTCCAATTGGAAAAGGAGAGTCTGAACCAATAGACACAAATTCCACACCGGAAGGAAGAAGAAGGAATCGAAGAGTACAATACATATTCTTTTCATGTTCAAAAGATGTTTTTGAAGACGATTATAGATGGGAAGAAGAGCCCTAATCAGCTTCAATGATTGTTCATTGAATCACACTTGAAAATTGAGTAAATTGCCATAGATATATTGAGATTCTTCATGGCAAAAACACTCATCACTGCGGCATTGCCGTATGTCAATAGCTATATGGATCCGATGAGCATGGCGTTGCAATCACCATCAGTGCTGAAAAAGAACAAACAACCCCACAAGCAATCATCGATAAATATCATCCCATGAATGAGCAATCATTTGCTGGATTTGGTATGAGTTTCGATGTGTATTCTCGCACTTCACTTCCAACTCATCATGAAACCGCAAGAGAATTTTTCCTTGATTGGCTTCAAAAAGGACTTCTCATAGAAAAAGAAGAACCACAGTTCTTTGATGAATCTGCAAATATGTTTCTTCCCGACAGATATGTGGAAGGAATATGTCCGAATTGTAAAAAAGATGGAGCTCGCGGTGATCAATGCGATAGTTGCGGAGCCACTTATGAACAAACCGCGCTTCTATCCCCCAAAAGTGTGATCTCTGGAAAAACTCCAATTGTGAAATCAACCAAACATTGGTATTTCAAAATGGGAGAATTCCAACATCAATTGGAAGAGTATATCGAATCACACGCTAAAGATTGGAAAGAAAATGTATTGCAGCAAAGTCGTTCATGGCTAAAACAAGGTTTGAATGACAGAGCCGCCACACGCGATATGGATTGGGGAATCAAAGTGCCAATCGACGATGCGAAAGGCAAAGTGATATATGTTTGGTTTGAAGCAGTATTGGGATATATATCTGCCACCAAACACTGGGCGCAGAATAATGGACTTGATGAACATGCATGGAAAGATTGGTGGTCCGAACCCAAAGGCGAAGACAGAAATTATGTCGCATTTCTTGGAAAAGACAATATCGTCTTTCATACTTTGATTTTTCCAATGTTACTCATGTCCAAAGGCGACATGATTCTTCCGCAATATGTTCCCGCAAATGAATTCTTGAATTTTGAAGGAAAGAAATTTTCAAAATCGAATAATTGGGGAATATTTTTGAGAGATTATCAACATGATTTCCCCGGCGAGAGCAATGCTGATATTCTTCGCTATGCACTTGCAACAAATTTACCAGAAACCAAGGACAGTGATTTTACCTGGAAAGATTTTCAAGCAAAAACCAATAATGAACTTGCTGCAATTCCCGGAAACTTCATCAATCGTGTCACACAATTTCTGACAAAGAATTTTGAGTCGAAAGTTCCCAATCTGGAAGGTGCATTTGCTAAACTTCCTGAGCATTGGAAAGCACTTATGAAATTCTTTGATCAACAATTATGGTCAACAAAAGAAGAGATGATTGGAGCAATCCCGGATTCATTCAAAGATATATTGAATGAACATGATTGTTTACTATTGGCTTCTTTACATTGGGGTATGCAGTCCACCGCGCAGCATTATAGAGCATTCAGACTTCGCGATGCCGTGATGGAAACCATGAATATCGCTCGTTCTGCAAATAAATATTTCAATGATGCAGAGCCCTGGAAATCCATTAAGTCAAATCCCGAAGATTGTGCAAAAACAATGTTTATCTGCTCACAAGTTGTATATGCATTGTCAATTGCATTTGCACCAATCATTCCACATTCTGCGAAAATGATTGCAGATGCTTGTGGTGCGGAGGCATGTACGGGAGATCATAATTCGATTGGTTTAAATGCATGGTATTGGATATCACAACCGGTTCTTGCTCAAGGAACTATCATTCAACAACCACCAATTCTCTTTTCAAAATTGGAGGATTCAGTCATCGAAGAAAAAATAGCATCCATGGAACAACAACATCAACCTGCAGAAGAGTTGATTTCAATTGAAGATTTTAAAAAAGTGAAATTGCGCACTGCAAAAATCATAGAAGCAGAAGCTGTACCCAAAAGTGAAAAACTTGTCAAATTAAAAGTCGATTTGGGTTCTGAGCAAAGACAAATTCTGGCAGGTATCGCAAAACATTATACACCCGAATCATTGATCGGAAAGACAATTGTCATCGTGGCAAATCTGAAGCCCGCAAAACTCATGGGCATGGAATCGCAAGGAATGTTGCTTGCCGCTAATGCAGAGGATGGATCGCTCGGACTTGTCATTCCTGAGATAGATATCATTGGTTCAGAAGTTCGTTGAGGAAATGATGAAAGCACATGTTGAATGGAAAGGTAATATGCTTCTCGAAGGGAAAAATGCCGAGGGCATCACAACAATGTTTGATTCGCATCATCCTGATCAACAATATGGAACGCCAATGGAGATCATGCTTCAAGCTATGGCATCTTGTTCCATGATGGATGTGATCAGCATTTTGGAGAAAAAGCGTAAGACAATCATCGCATTGAATGTCGAGGTGGATTCAGATAGAGCCGAGCAACATCCCAAAGTATTCACCGCTGTACGACTGCAGTATACACTCATTAGCCCTGATGCTGAATTGAAAGATTTGGAGCGTTCAGTAGAATTATCACAGCAATCATATTGCAGTGCATCTGCTATGTTTCAACAGGCGGGTTGTGCTGTGTCATGGACATGTGAAATCAAGACCCCTTGACATTCCCCAACATTTTCATTCTTTCCATTCTTTGTGATTCATGTTGCATTAACCATTCATCTTGGTTAAGTATGGAATATGCTGATGCAAAGAATGGAGCCGAATGATCCACTTGGCCTTTTGCCAATAAACATTCCCCAATCTCTTCGGAAAGATATCCATCATTTGGAAGTTTTCGTTCTTTCCTCTCTTCTGCAATGACATACAATTCTCGTAATGCTTCATCAGGTCTATCGAGTAGACGAAGCATTTTTGACATTGACCAATGAGCAATCAATGCTTCTTCATGACGATGTCTTTCGCGATACCATACTTCATCTTTCAAAAAACATTCCAAAGCATCCTCGTAACGCTCCATGCCATGTAATGTCCAGCCAATATTATTATACAGAGCACCAAGCCAACTTTTCGCTTTCATGTCCTGAGATTGCTCGGCAAATCTCATTGCTTTATAATTCCAATCAAGTGATTCATCTCCAACTGTTATGATTCCCAACATGTGTGCTGCATCAACTGCATAGAAATCACAAGCATTATTGACAGCTTCATTCCAAGCAATCAAAAAATCTGCACTTCCTCTGTCATCGAGGAGTAATACATTTAAGAGTCGACCCCTTTCCAAATGATAGCGAATACGTGGAACAATTTGTTGAGGCTTATCAAGTGCCTCGATACTAGACAAAGCAGATGATAAATATGATTCGCATCCCTCTTTATCTCTCATGAGACTTCTGCAACGTGCCAATTGGGTGAATAATTGAGGTAGAAGCGTAGGATCTTCATGATCAGTAAGAATGTCTTGATATTCAAGAAATATCTGTTCAGTAGCAATGGGATCTCGATAATTCCACTCTCTGTCAAATTCATGAGGAGCAACATTCATAAACGCAATCCAGAATCTGAATCAAAGAGACAAATATGTTGAAGATTGAGATGTACATTGATTGGCATAGATGATTTGTATATATCACTTACAGGTATTCTCATTGATTTTCTTGTTCCGCCTGACATCATGTGCAAGATCATTTCATGACCATGATATTCCTTTTGTTCAATGTTTGCATTCCAAATTGGATCTTGTTCGTGCATCGCATTTGGTGAGCAATGTTCGGGTCTAATACCAATTGTTATGTTTTTTGGAAGAGTCTTACCAGAAGACAAGACTGATGTCGGTAAGGTAAATTGAGCGCCACCCTGTTCTTCAATGAAATATAATTGGTCTTGTTGCATTGTGATTTCACCTTTGAAGAAATTCATTGTCGGACTTCCCAAGAATCCTGCGACAAAGATATTGGCAGGTGATTCATAAATTTCTTTCGGATTTCCAATCTGCATCAATGCACCTTTATTCAATACGGCAATTCTATCACCCATCGTCATTGCTTCTGCTTGATCATGAGTGACATAGATTCCAGTAATGCCAAGTCTTTTTTGAAGATTGACAATTTCAGCACGCATGTGAACACGCAATTGTGCATCGAGATTCGACAAAGGTTCATCGAATAAAAATACTCTTGGTGTACGAATGATTGCTCTGCCCAATGCAACGCGTTGTCTTTGTCCACCTGACAATTGCTTTGGTTTTCTATCAAGTAATGTATCCAAACCAACGAGTAATGCAACTTCTTTAACTTTCTGTTGTATTTCTTGTTTATTGACTTTTCTTAGCATTAAAGGAAAAGCCAAGTTCTCAGCAACAGAAAGATGAGGATACAGCGCATAATTCTGAAACACCATTCCTATATCACGAGATTTTGCAGGCATGTCATTGACGATTTGATCATCAAAAAGTAAATTTCCCGATGTGATTTCTTCAAGTCCTGCAATCATGCGTAATACCGTACTTTTACCGCAACCAGAAGGACCCACGAGCACAAGTAATTCACCTGGTTCAACTGTGAGAGATAAGTCAGGTATGATATTCAATCCTGCTTCATATTCTTTGACGATATTTCTGAGAGTGACCTGTGTCATAGTATGATTCCGATAGATGATGTCAATCAACGTAATTGTAAAGCACAAAGATGAGCATAGACTCCTTGTTTGGAAAGCAATTCATCATGTGTTCCATATTCGATGATCGTACCTTTTGAAAATACCGCAATTGCATCGCAATCCTTGATCGTTGACAGCCGATGAGCGATGATGATTGTTGTTCTGGATGCCATCAGCCGTTCCAAAGCCTCACTGATCAAAAATTCAGATGATGAATCCAGTGAACTTGTCGCTTCATCCAAAATCAAAATAGGTGGATTTTTTAAAATGGCTCGTGCAATTGCAATTCTTTGTCTTTGTCCGCCCGATAGTGTGATTCCTCTTTCGCCAACGATCGTTTCATATCGCTCGGGAAATCGTTCAATAAATTCTTTTGCATTGGCGAGTTCAGCGGCATGTTCAATTTCTTGCATTGTTGCATTGATATTTCCATAACGGATATTTTCTGCTATTGTACCTCCAAACAGTACGATATCTTGAGGTACTATCCCAATCGATGATCGAATGCAAGCCAAACCAAGTTCACTTGCCGGAATATCATCATACAGTATCATGCCTTCAATTGGCTGATAAAACTGTTGAATCAATGATGCCGTTGTACTTTTGCCTGCGCCACTCTCGCCGACGAATGCAATTCTTTGTCCTGCTGAAATGTCAAGGTTTATTGTTTGCAAAGCCGGAATGTCAGTTCTTGATGGATAGGAAAATGACACATTACGAAGTTGTACGGACTGCAATGGTCTGAACATTGCTCGATCATGAACTTCTAACATGTCTTCAGTAGTCGTATCAAGAATTTCTTTTAAGCGAACAGATGCACCCAGCGCTTTTTGAATTTGTCCCAATAATTCGGCGAAGCTACCCATAGCACCGCCAACGAACATTGCATAAATCAGAAATGTTGCAAAATCGCCGATGGTGATATTTCCTTGTTGAACAAGTGATCCACCATACCAAATAACACCTGCGATACCACCAAAGAATGTGAAGAGAATAAATGATACAAAAGCTGAGCGCAAACGAGCCGTGCGAATGGCAAGACCAATCACATGTTTCAATGCACCTTGATAGCGTTCTTTTTCATAGGCTTCATTAGTAAATGACTTCACGCTTGCAATTGCCTGTAATGTTTCCTCAATGATTGTGGCAGATGTTGCCAGTGCATCTTGGGTTTTTACGCTCTGTTTTCTAATGAATCGACCAAATAATACGGCAATCAATACCAATATTGGTAGTGCAAGCAACACAGGTAATGCCAAACTCAAGCCAGCTGTGAGAATGAATCCAATTCCTCCAATGAGAAAAATAGTCTGTCTCAACAATTCTAGAATGGTAAAAGCAAATGTTTCCTGAATTTGTGAAAGATCCGAACTCAATCTTGATGACAATTCGCCCACTCTGCGTTCAGCAAAAAAGTGCATAGGTAGACGAATGATATGATTGAATGCTTTCGTTCTCAGTTCAGCAAGCGATGTTTCAGTAATTCGAGCAATGGTCATTGATGCAAAAAATCGAATCGTACTTTGTACTGCTATGAGAATAAGAAGTCCGATTGCAAGTAAACCTGGCGAAGGAGCAAAACCAAATAATGAGTGCGAAGACTCAGGATGAATAAATCCATCGAGCATCGTACCAATCATTGCAGGGAAGATGAGTCCAATTGATGCGGTGAGCAACATGGTGACTAAGGCAAACACACCTTTTACTGCATGAGGCTTATAAAACTGCAATAAGAATCTCAATTGTGTGCCTGCTTCGCCACGAGGTATTTTCTTTGGTTCTTCTGATTTCATTTCGATTCTATGATTATGCATAATTGCAATCAAGTGGGGAATCCACCTTTTTGTCTGAGATTCCACAAGGAATTCTCATTTTTGTGCAATCATTGGCAAAATTACGATGAAATCACGCCTCTTCATTCATGATTATGCCATTTCTTTAGATTGCGTCTGATTTTCTTTAGAAGTTTGAGGACGAATCATCTTAGCAGGAGCAATGAATGTCAGCTTATTATGAAGTTTTCATGCAGGTAGATTCATCCATCGCCGAAGAATGGGTGGAATGGATGCGTACTGAGCATATTCCGGAGGTCATGCAAACGGGAGTATTTGTATCATGTCAATTTCTGCGAGTGATAGAACCCGCCATTGATGAGCATGATTCATTCAGAATAACCTATGAAGCAAAGAATCTGTCTTCCATACAGCAATATCGAACAGATCTCTCTCCTGATCTTCGTCGAAAGCATGATGAACGATATGGCGATATGGCAAAAGGTGCTCGTAGAGAAATGATTACTGAATTCACGCTACGCTTACCGGAACAAGTGTGATGGGTGGGATTGCAGTATATTCATTACCCGGTTTTGAGCATTTGCACATCTTGGCAATTGAATCCGGGCCTGTGGCTACCAATGGGTATATGCTCATGGACCAAATTCAAGGTTGTGCCGTTATTATAGATGCCCCTCATGAAAGTGTGAAACTCTTTATGGCTCATGCCGAAGAAAAGAAATTGGGAATCACTGCATTATGGCTCACACATTCACATTGGGATCATACTGCTGATGCTGAATTGGCACTCGAACAGGGTTGGGAAGTCTTGATACATCCATTGGATGAATATAGATTATTGGATCAGGCAGCTCATACTGTCTGGCCATTACC
>RGCF01000231.1 GCA_009919265.1 Bacteroidota bacterium
TAGAACATGCCCTACAGGTTGGAATACCTATAAAACAGGCGTAAAAGGCTGTTGGAAATCTGTCGGTCAAAGAGCAACGGATGTAGTATTTATTCTTGGCGAAGATATGATAACACTTCCTCCAAATGTATGCCCGCCAGCCGAAACAGTTGACACTTACTATGATGGGCCGAATAATCCAATCCCCACCGCCAAAATACAATATACGTTTACGGGATCTGAATGTGTTAGAACATGCCCTACAGGTTGGAATACCTATAAAACAGGCCTAAAAGGATGTTGGAAATCTGTCGGTCAAGGAGCAAAGGATGTAGTATTTATTCTAGGCCAAGATATGATAACAATTCCTAAAAATATATGTCCCGCCCCCGCCACTCTACAAACGACATATATGGGCGGATTCTTCACGAAAAACCCCCAACCCACCATCAACGTCCCCTATACAGCTACACCTACGCAATGCATACAGAAATGCCCATTAGGATGGAAGTCCTTTACCGAAAATGGCGGTGGATGTTTACTAAGTCAAAAAGAAGTTTTACTAATTAATAAAAATGATTTGACTACCAAAACAGCCATTACCCCTTGTCCTCCCAATTATACACAATCAGGCACATCTTGTATTATTTCATCTGTAAAATCATTCAACTCTAACACATGGAATCAACCTGACACGTGTACAAACACTACTGTGAATTATGTGAACCCCGCAAAAGAGGGATTCGCGACATATGAAGCTCCCATTCAAATACGAGAATCCACCTTTCCACTCAATAAGATGGGATTTGGCAACGATCGCATCAGAAATTCAGACACTCCCCCCCTCCACTCCCTGTATGTGGAACCTCTGCGCCAGAAAATCACTCTTGATACGGCACCCGGACCAAAATACGTCAACGCAGATGATACCCTAAAACCCGAAAGAGCCAATAGCTATCGTTATATTCGGTTTCGCCCAATCAAAACGCGCAATCCCGATACTAACGAAGTACATGTCGGCAAATTTCGCTTCTTTTTAGGCCCCAACGAAATAGATATGGGAAATGCGAAAGTGTCGAATCCCATGGGGACATGGGTGGGCGATATAGAAGATGTGATAGGGCGCGGATATACAAACGGCTGGTCTGACGCGCACAAAAAGGCGCTCGTATTTTCTTTTCCGTATTCCGTTCTCATAAATGGATTTACATGGATCACCGCGAGTCCCGAGAAGGGTATAGATGGCGACCCAGTTCAATGGAAGCTAGAAGGTTCCGATAATGGAGTCTATTGGGTAACTCTACGAAACCAAACAAATCACAACTATCCCGTTCCTAAAGAGCGCTTCCAAGAACTCCCTATATTCCGGTTTTAATCGCGTCCTAATCGTAATATGTATATTCGCGCGAACGAGTATATGGAGCTCCTCACCAATATACACATCCAAAATATTGAGACTATATTACGTAATGTGGGAGAACGAGTCGAAGGGAATCTCATATGCGATATAGAGCCTAACAATTATACGATACATCGTAACATTGAAAAAATTAGGAATCTACAAACCCTCTGTAATGGAAAAAGGAGAATATGTGAAATAGGAGTGAATGCCGCCCACAGTCTCCTGCTCATGTTGTTCGCGAATCCGAATGCCGAATATACTCTCTTTGATCTCGGCAATCACGGATATACGAGACCCTGCGTGGAGTATATCCAATCCAAGTTCCCTTCTACACGCATTGAGATCATATACGGAAATTCCGTCGAGACAGTCGCAAAATACATACGAGAACATCCGGAAAAACAAGGCACCTACGATCTCTGTCATTTGGACGGCGGACACACGCCCGACATTTTTACACATGACTATGCCAATGTGAAAAAGCTCCTCGGGAACGGAATCGTCGTGTTTGACGACTATGACCTCCCTGCGATACATTCATTTCTTGATAGCATGGTCTCTACAGGTAAGATTGTAGAGGTCAAACATTCAGATCTTTTGAAAACCGATCTGCATTTCATATACCGATATGTCTAACAAGACCACCAGGCCCTCGCCGATGAACTCGCTTTCTTAGCCTCCCGCACAATATCGGAATCCGTGGTGTGATACGTCTTCCCGCACAGAAGAAATGAATGAACACGCGCATATCCCCATTGTTGCTGTGTGGCGCCTGGTCGATGACCCGTGCGCCAGGCAGCCATCCCGCGATTATACGATTCGCGAATATACTTCAACGGCACGCCCGTCACCGCAGCTTTCTTCTCTAAAGATGTCGCCGCAGGATACTTTCGTTTCCATTCTGCCGTATATCCTGACTGCCGCGTTTTCACCCCCTTATCCGTTGCAAACGGTTTATATGCCCCCGGATCCCGCCAATTCGTGTCGCGGCCATGGGCGATTTCCCGCCGTCTCCGGGTGGCCTGGCGCTTGGAAAGCCCGCGGTAATATTTCTCCGGTTTCAATGTGCCCTTTCTCATCTATTACAGATACTGGTTTTAATGTTTCCACATGTTCCCCTTTGAATCTTTCTCTTCTATGTCTTCTTGAAACCATCCTACTATAGTAGAATGTATCAAACGAGGAAACGTAGGGCACTTGGAGGGTATCGTGCAACAGCTAAGAATCGCGCAATGCTGTCCCGTTGGAAACGCGGCGAATCCATCGGATTCACTGGGGTGGCATCTTTAAAGGCAAAGGGCCTCATTCCACGGACAAGTCGTAGAAATCGGGGGAAAAAGATTGTGGGTCCTAAATACCGATAGATGTTCAACCTCGCAGTTAAACAAGAGGAAGAAAAACCACGTACACGGTGTGGATATGAGCCACACGAATCCGTGCGCGCCTTTGAACGAGCCCTTGGTCAGTCCGATTTAGTCAGCACCGGGCGTGCTCTTCATTTTGCTGCAGATATTGCCACAAGTGGAGGAATAGATACTCTTGTGAAATCCATATGGGACTATAGCTTTTCACATATTGGTATTGCCTCGCCCCGTATATTTGTCTATCTGAAAAAGCGCATTCAGGAAATCCAAGAAATATTGAAACGCCTTCCGGATGAAGAAGCCTATAAGTCCGAAGAATTTCAAGTTCGCATAGGGGAACTTGTTCTTGTGGTCCGAGATGCCCCTACACGAACAGTCGTTTCATGGCCGAAAGTGGGGACAGAAACACATCTGGATGGCTGGATACGCGCTGTAATTGCATCGCCGCAGACAGCTGCCCTTAATAAGGTTTGGCGACCCGAAGGAGATTCCCCGGTGTTGAGATCCGCGGGAGCAGAACTTTGTAAGGCTATTGCAGACGGTTCTCTTGAAAAGGCACTCTTTTGGATTCGGTGGCTGTTTGAAGAGGAAGTAAAGATCAAAAAAGAAGTCAAAGGAGCGAGTCTTAGCACATATGATAGAGCTCCGCCAGGCTGTAAACATAAGGGGGGAGTGGGTCTCTTCATTCTTGCGCTTTATAAAGAAATATACCGAGAACTTGTGGGAAAACAACTTGTTCGGATGAATGAAGAGTTTATGTGTTTATTGGAACTCTTCACACAGGCTGGAGCACGCAAACAGATTTTGACCATTCTCACCCAGATTTTATGCGAAGTTCCGAAATGGAAAATTCCCGCGGCGCCCCCTCTTATCCGAGATCCAGTCGCCATGTCACAAGCTGTCCGGCAAGTTCCCAAGTTTTTTAGAGAAGTTATGGCATATGATCCTCCCAACCACATTCCGGCTCTTATGAAAGCCTTTAAAACCCGCGGAAAACCGCCTGTTGTGCCAAAAGCCAAACAAGCAGAAACAAAAATGGATGCGTTTGATAAAGCGCTAGAGGATTATTTTGCGCGCCAATGAAAAATATGAGATATAAACAGAATGGCTGTTGGTGGATTTTTTAAGAGTATCGCGAAAGCTGTAACAAATACTGCAAAGTCGGGTATGACAGGTGTAACTAAGATTTTGGGAATGAATAAAAATACAAATAAAAGTACTAGGAAAAATAAAAAGCCTAATGCGCCAAAGCCTAATGCACCAAAGCCTCCCAATGCACCAAAGCCTCCCAATGCACCAAAGCCTCCCAATGCAAAGCCTCCCAATGCGCCACCTCCCAATGCACCAAAGCCTAATGCGCCACCTCCCAATGCAAAGCCTCCCAATGCGCCACCTCCCAATGCAAAGCCTCCCAATGCACCACCTGCTCAAGGTGGAAGATACTTGTTGCGCCCTTCTAATTTTGGACGACTCTTCGGAAATAAGCCTAACCGCAACGCAACACGCCGCAGACGCTAAGCTTTTACAACACACACCTTGATCTTTGCAGAATGTATACTTCCCACAGCTTTTTCCTGATGATCTCGCGTGAGAGGCTCCAATGGAGTATCCCCCGAGAGAAGATTCGGCATCGTCGCAATCATATCGGCGCATATACTTCTATCCCCCAACAGTTCGCATATAAACTGTCCCGTCATCTGAGCTAAAAAAGACATGCTTGTGCTGGTTTGAACCACATACGCACCTCCTTCGCTCAAGGATTTCTCTCCATTTGCCGTGGGCTGTGTTCGGGTTACCCAGATGCGTATAACACGCCCCTTAAAATCCGGCATGCGCGCCATAATTCGCGCACAACAATCAAGAAACTGGCTGACTTCGCGCTGATTCGTCACGAACTTCCATTTTTCCTGTATCAAGAAAAGCACCTACATCA
>RGCF01000232.1 GCA_009919265.1 Bacteroidota bacterium
ACTGTTTTGGACTCACCCGGAGCTAGTGAAAATTTTCTGATTTTTTCTGTGGTTGTAAAGTCGCGAACATTTGGTCCACCTTGTACTATTGAATCAAACTCAACTACTTCACTTCCGATATTCTTCAGCAACACAACGGTGCTATCTTTTGGTTTTGTTAGTTCAACCTGACCAAAGTCAATATAGTCAGCAATTGTTTTTATGAATGGCGGGATACCGATGCCCTTTAACAGAAACTTATCATGAAAATCACCAATAGTAGTATTGATGGTCACATAAGCTTGATATATGCCTTCGGCCTTTGGTTGGAATGAAAACTCATGATTGAAGCAATCACCTGGATTTAGCACAATATCTCTCAATCCATTTGTTGCTATAAATTGCGAATAATCTCCCGAAGTGATTGTTGCACCCAAAATGTGAATAGGAACATTTCCATCATTGCACAGTGAGTTTTTCAATACTGTATCCGTTTGTGAGCCAACGATTGCTTTACCCATGTCGATAACTGGATACTTAAATTTAATGCTGGGAGCTTTCATCATCCATGTACAATCAGAATAATCCTCTTGAAGAGGAATTCCAACAACTTCCTTCATCACATAATTTTCTGTACAGTTTCCTGTCACAGTAAATGAACCATCTGCTCCCCAAACAAATCCACCAATAATGAAGTTAAAGCCATTCTTTCTTTGTAATTCTCTTCCAGATGACAAATCAATTAGAACAACCGTCCCATCATCTGTTCCATAGGCAAGTCTTTGGCCATCGGTATTGATGCCCATTACCTTTACTACAGAAGAAGTTTTGATTGTTCTTTTTACAACACCGGTAAATACATCTTTCAACTCAATGACATTGTCTTTGGATATCGCCAAATGATTACTATTTCCGCTCCAAGCAATAACAGGAGGATTACCGCCTCTACTAAAGGGCAATAGTGTATTGATTAAGTCCCCCGTTAATGCATCTCTTACTGTGACACTATTATTATTCAGGATATATGCTATTCTGTTATTATCCGGACTAAAGACATCTTTTACTGCATCAAGTTCAAAACCGCTGGACCAAACTCTTGGATCAATTCCATTGAGGGCCAATTGTTGTATTCTCAACATTCCATTTTTTGTTGCAGGCAAAGGAGGATATTTCCACAAATGTTTATACCCTGTGGCATTGTCTGTTACTAAACTCCATGTCATGCCACTGTCTGCGCTATATTCAATCATCACTCTATCATCTTCCGGAATTCCTTCCCAAGTGATCAGTGTATCCATACCAGCTGTAAATGCTTTACCACAATTATGACTAGTCAATTTCAATGTTTGACCTATCAAATCGCCACCCGGAAAACCGCCATATACACTGAAGCCGCTTGTACATTTTCCTGTTTCTGGTTGAATAAATCCATAATGTCTGTTTTTATCTTTCGGTGAATAGACTACTGTTAATTCCTTACTTGTATTTCTAGGAATTGTAAATGGATATGTAACTCCCTCGATAGTAAATGCATTCGATCCAAAGAATTTTGCAGTGCTAATTGTGAAGTCTTGATTGATTGCAGTCACAGTAATCTTTTTCTTTGATATAGAATTCGCAGCTACCGGACCGAAATACAGAAACTTTGGATCAGTTGTGAGTTTAATAATACTGTTCTCATTGGGTTCATACGATGTTTCAGAAAGTAATTTCCCATATTCAAATGAAATCTGAACATTGCTTTTATTACATCTATAATCTGATTGCCATGTGACCTCACAAGGAAAAACTCCGGTTGCATATTGCATAATTTTTCTATACACATCTTCTGCTTCTTTGACAGTTGTCACATTGTCAAAAACAAGACCACCTGTTCTAAATGAAATCTCTTTTACGGATTCAGGCGCTGGCATGCCCAGTACCACCGAATATATCATACAGCCTTGTCTTGCTGATTCATTTACGATGTCTTCTATTCTTGGTGCCGGGGCCTGACCATCTGTAAGAAAAATTATAACCTTTTGATATTTACCATGCTTGCTAATTTGGAGTCCACTTGACATGGGACTTATCAATGCTTGATCATAATCTGTACCACCCATTGCTTGTAATCGCGCAATTCCATTGAATAATTTTTGTTTGTCTTGGGTGTAATCCTGTATCAAATAATTCGAGTGGTCAAAGGTTGTTAAAGCACATTCACTTTCAGACATTGGTAAACCTTCCACCCATGCATTGGCTGCTCTTTTTGCAAGTTCTAAATTTCCCCCACCCATTGAACCGCTTACATCCATTACAAGTACAGGAGATATGGGCCTGGGTTTTCCAATTGGAGGACAATCAAATTTTGTAATTGATTTGTATTGCCCATCCTCTTTCAATTTCACATCATTCATTGTCGGCCTTAATGGCTTTCCATCCTTATCATAAGCATAAAACTTTGCTTTAATTGTAGGGAAATTGGATGCATCGATATTAAACAGTGAAATGCCTTGGGAATAGGCAATGGTGGAGTATAGAAATACCCCAATGAGTAGAAGTAATCTCATTATTTGAATCCTTTTATATGAAAAACAGGGTGTTGTATGTATTGTATTCAATCTATCGTATCTATGACTTACAGTCATTACTCATTATTTACTTATTTCTCATTCTTTATATAACTGATTACCCAAAAATCTATATGTATTATATCTTTCTCCATTTGCACAGCAAGGGCATTCGCTTGCATCATTGACTTTAAATGATTCCTTTGTAACAATTCTTCCATCTTTTTCAATTCTTACTGGTGCATAGACTGTTTGTTGCTGTTGATTTGGAAATTCCAATATCTTGATCAGATGCTTTCCTGATTTTTGCGAAAGTGCAATGATATACTCCCTACACATACAACACTCAGTATTTCCATTGCATTGTTTTATTGGAGCATACATGATTGCGTCTGCCATACCATCTGCATTTATATCTCCAAATATAAATTTCATGTCTTTTTCATAAATGGAGTACTTAATCATCCCAGCCGGCATGGTACCACCATATTGCAAGAGTCTGTCACATTCTGCATTAGGACAATATTTTCCATTATCTTTTATGAACATGTTCACTTTTTGAATAAGAGATTGATTTGGTTCATAAACTTCTATATGTTTTTGTCCTCGATAGCTGGAATGAAAAAACTCTTTGTAATATGTTCCTCGATCATCCCTCATTGTGCATTTTTGTTCTGATGGGTCAAGTGTGATATAGTATATAGCTGACATATTTGGAAATGTCACCGTATAATAAAACACTCCTTTAGATCGATAAGCTGATTGTTTGCGCAATGTAATTTTCCCATGCTTAGCTTCCGGATAATGATAGTAAATCCGCTCCATGGCTGCAGCTCTGGGACCAACGAATTCCAATGTCTCCCAATCTATATCATCATATGTCCCATGGATATAGATATCAGACTGCGCATATAACTCGCCCGATAAAAGCAAGCAAAGAACAATGAACAAACTTTTCATTCCCAACTCCCTGTAACATCAGATATCAATAACTACTCAACATTTCTTCATAGACAATTCGAATTGCACCATCATTGTCCTTCCTCAATTTCATGAGTTTTTCTCCGGTGTCCTGATATGAATCACTATAATAATATTGCGTGAATTGTATGGTCGTACCCCAATCATCACGAGAGATCACTCGTATATTTGATGTGCTCACATTGAGATTCACTGCACGACTGTACATGACCTGTCGATCATTTAACCAACCACCATAATCGAAGTATACTCTACGACCACGCTTATTTAATTTCAAACCCTGAAATCCATAGGAATAACAATCTGCATAATCTGCAAAATCATAATAACTCTGAGATTGTGACCAGCGTGTTAAAAAACCTGCAATCTCTCCATTTGAAAGCGAAGATGTACGAGTTGGAATTCTATCGGCATCATATGTTCTTGTAGAATATTGCACATTGTTTTGCGATAATCCACGCGCCTGATTCCAACCACTCTCAAGCGCCGATATTCGCGAACTTGCCTCAGGATAATGTGAAAGAGACATTTCATTGCTAATAGCATATAATGCCTCTGTCGATTGTTCCATTGTGGCACCCATCTTTTGCAATGTCAATCCTGCAAATTTATCTGCTTCCAATTCACTTAATTCTCTACCTGCTTCTATCTTTAATTCATGTCCCGATAAATGATGCGCAATCATGTGAGCAAAAATTGCAGCCTCAACCCACTTTCCATTTCTTCCTCCACGCGCACCTTTCATAAAAAAAGGATTATACACAATTACACGCTTCCCATTGTGTACAATCGCACATGCACTTTCAACATCACCTGCATGCAATGTGAAATTCATTGGCAATCCGGTTGTGTTGATAATCGATTCAATAGTCTCTCTCGCAGATGATTCCGCTTCCTTTAATGAAATTTTGGACTCACTCTGCATACCTGAATATGTACAAATCTGTACCGGATTTGAAATATTCTCAGCAATTGCATTGTCTGCCGGCTTATTTGAACCCTGCGGACATCCGAAATTGATACATGCAATGAATGTCATTGCAAGAAGAAAAACTATTTTTGTTAAAGATTTCCCTTTAACCCTTTTCATAATTCACCCATTCATGTTTCTAATATCATATTTCCCAATC
>RGCF01000233.1 GCA_009919265.1 Bacteroidota bacterium
GTTACGGGACCTACAGGTAATACAGGTGCTACTGGAGCTTCTTCCACAGTTACGGGACCTACAGGTAATACAGGAGCTACAGGAGTTACAGGAGCTGCATCCACAGTTACGGGACCTACTGGTAATACAGGTCCTACAGGTGCTACAGGTAATACTGGCCCAACAGGTGTTGCTGGTGATAAATTCCTCACTAGTACTATTGCAACTCTTAGTCCTACCCAAGGTGGAACTACCAATTTCACTGTTGCAACTGGCCTATCATACATTACTGGTAACTCAGTTATTGTTGTAAATGCTGCCAATTCTGCAAATAAGTTTGAAGCAACTGTAACAAGCTATAATGCTATTTCTGGGGCTATGAATCTACAGGATATTACTAACATTCGAGGAACCTTTGGAAGTGCCACATACAATGTGAATTTGGACGGTATTGATGGTCCTACTGGAGCTACAGGTAATACTGGGCCCGCTGGCACGGCAACAAACACGGGAGCTACAGGTCCGACAGGAGCTACTGGCGCTACTGGTGCTACTGGTGCTTCTTCTACAGTGACGGGTCCTACTGGCCCCACAGGTCAGGGATCGACGGGTGCTACTGGTGCTACTGGTCCTACAGGTCAAGGATCAACGGGTGCTACTGGAGCTTCTTCTACAGTTACAGGTCCTACAGGTGTTACTGGTGTTACTGGTCCTACAGGTACAACAGGTGCTACAGGAGCTTCTTCTACAGTTACAGGTCCTACAGGTGTTACAGGTGCTACTGGTCCTACAGGTGTTACTGGTGCTACTGGTCCTACAGGTCAAGGATCAACGGGTGCTACAGGAGCTTCTTCTACAGTTACAGGTCCTACAGGTGTTACTGGTGCTACTGGTCCTACAGGTACAACGGGTGCTACGGGTGCTACAGGAGCTTCTTCTACAGTTACAGGTCCTACAGGTCCTACAGGTGTTACTGGTGCTACTGGTCCTACAGGTCAAGGATCAACGGGTGCTACTGGAGCTTCTTCTACAGTTACAGGTCCTACAGGTGTTACTGGTGCTACGGGTGCTACAGGTCAAGGAGCTACTGGCCCTACTGGTACAACAGGCGATACAGGTGCTACTGGTGCTTCTTCTACAGTTACAGGTCCTACAGGCCCTACAGGCCCTACAGGTCAAGGTGCTACTGGTGCTACTGGTGCTACTGGTGCTACTGGACCTACAGGATATGGAACCGCTGGTGCTACAGGCCCTACAGGTCAAGGTGCTACTGGTGCTACAGGCCCAACAGGCTATGGAACCGCAGGAACAACTGGTCCTACAGGTCCTACAGGTCAAGGATCAACGGGTGCTACAGGCCCGACAGGTGAAGTGGTATATAGTGCCACTGTATTCGACGGAGGTTCTGCAAGCAGCACATATCCTCTTGGCCCGGCATTTGATTGTGGAACTTCCGTATAAATTATCATTATGTATGTAGATATGCCATTTATACAGCTACAGTTTCGGAGGGACACTGCTGCGAATTGGACTTCTGTGAATCCAGTTCTCGCCAGTGGTGAAATGGGGATTGAACTGGTCACAGGCCTTTTCAAACTTGGCGATGGAACAACTACATGGAGGCTACTTCCATATGGAGGTATAGCTGGTCCTACAGGATATACTGGACCACTTGCAACTGGTCCTACTGGATCTACTGGATCAGCATCCAATGTGACCGGTCCCACTGGTAATACTGGTCCAACGGGAACTACAGGTAATACTGGCTCTACAGGGTTTACAGGTCCTACTGGTAATACAGGTGCTACAGGTGCCACAGGTAATACTGGCCCAACAGGTATTTCTGGTGATAAATTTCTAACTAGTACCATTGCAACTCTCAACCCTACAGAAGGTGGAACTGCCAATTTCACTGTTGCAACTGGCCTCGCCTATATTACAGGTAATTCAGTTATTGTTGTAAATGCTGCTAACTCTGCAAATAAGTTTGAAGCAACTATAACAAGCTATAATGCTGTTTCTGGGGCCATGAATGTTCAAGATATTACTAACATTCGAGGAACCTTTGGAAGTGCTACTTATAATGTGAATCTTGATGGTATTGATGGTCCTACTGGCTGGACAGGTTACACTGGACCTGCTGGCACGGCAACAAATACTGGAGCTACAGGTCCGACAGGAGCTACTGGCGCTACTGGTCAAGGAGCTACTGGACCTACGGGTGTTACAGGAGCTACTGGACTTACTGGTCCTACTGGAGCTACTGGTAACCAAGGTATACCTGGAAACCAAGGAGATCCTGGACCAGCTGGGCTAAATGCAAGCGTGAATGCTGGTACAACAACTACTTTGGCACCTGGTTCATCCGCAACAGTTACAAATATAGGAACTTCACAAGATGCCATTTTTGATTTTGGAATTCCACAGGGGGATACTGGTCCTACAGGTGCTACTGGTCCTACTGGAGAAACAGGCCCAACAGGTGCTACTGGTCCGACAGGAGCTACTGGTGCTTCTTCCACTGTTACAGGACCCACTGGCTACACTGGCTATACGGGATATACTGGTCCTACCGGTGTCACAGGTTATACAGGACCTGTAGGCGCACCGTCTACTGTTGCTGGTCCTACTGGCTATACGGGATATACTGGCCCTACTGGTGTTACTGGTGCTACTGGCGCTACTGGCGCTACTGGCGAAGCTTCTACTGTTACTGGACCCACAGGTAACACAGGCCCTACTGGTCTTACAGGAGCATTAGGTCCTACTGGTGTTACAGGTGCTTCTGGTGTGACTGGTCCAACTGGTCTTACAGGTGCTACAGGTGCTTCTGGTGTGACTGGTCCAACTGGTGTGACTGGTCCAACTGGTCTTACAGGAGAAACAGGCCCTACTGGTGTTACAGGCGCAGCTTCGACAGGTGCTACAGGTCCTACTGGAGCTACAGGCGCAGCTTCTACTGTTACTGGACCCACCGGTAATACAGGATCTGTGGGCTCTACAGGAGCAACAGGTCCTACTGGTGTTACAGGCACAACGGGTGCTACTGGCGCTACTGGCGCAGCTTCCACTGTCACAGGACCCACTGGCTACACGGGTTCTACAGGCCCAACGGGTCTTGGTGCTACCGGCCCTGCGGGTGACAAATTCCTCACTAGCACCATTGCAACCTTGAACCCTACACAGGGCGGATCAGCTTCTTTCACTGTTGGAACTGACCTCGCCTATATTACAGGTAATTCAGTTATTATTGTAAATGCTGCCAACTCTACAAATAAGTTTGAAGCAACGGTGACAAGTTATAATGCTGTTTCTGGGGTAATGAATGTACAGGATATTACTAACATTCGAGGAACCTTTGGAAGTGCCACCTACAATGTGAATTTGGATGGTATTGATGGTCCTACGGGCCAAACAGGTCCTACTGGTCCAGTTGGCACGGCAACAAACACGGGAGCTACCGGCCCTACTGGAGCTACAGGCTTTGGAGCTACAGGCCCCACAGGCCCCACAGGCCAAACAGGTGCTACTGGTTCTACTGGTGCTACTGGTTCTCAAGGCTCACAAGGTGTCACAGGGCCTAATGGACCTTATACAGGATTTGCGAAAGCATATAACTATGACACAACAACCACGGCAGGCGATCCAGGTTCTGGAAATCTTCGTTTATCTCGTGCATGGAATGACCAAACAGCTGGAACAGTATATATTTATGCCGATGTAAATGATGCTGATGGTCGTGAATCAAGTGGATGGTTTAATTCAATGCTCACCTATGGCTCAACAGGCTATTATGGAACAATTAATTTACAGGTAAGGTCAGATGCCAGTCGTCGCTGGTTAGGACAAGTAACAAATGTTGTTAATTCGACAGGTTATTATACACTTACTGTTACATATAGTGATTATGATAATGTTGCCTATAATGGCGAGCAACTTATTATGACATTTTCTGGGGCTGGCCGTCTGGGTTCTACGGGTCCTACTGCTGGGGTTGGAACAGGACCTACAGGTCCAGCTTCTACTGTCACAGGACCCACTGGCTATACTGGCTATACTGGTTATACAGGGGCAGGTGCCACGGGGTCTACAGGCCAAACAGGTCCTACAGGAGCTACAGGAGCTACAGGAGCTACAGGGGCAGGTCCTACTGGGGTTACAGGCCAAACAGGTCCTACAGGAGCTACTTCCACAGTTACTGGCCCTACAGGCCCCACAGGCCAAACAGGAGCTACAGGGGCAGGTCCTACAGGCCCCACAGGCCAAACAGGAGCTACAGGAGATACAGGAGCTACAGGAGCTACAGGGGCTACATCTACTGTCACAGGCCCGACTGGTATGACTGGTATGACTGGGGCTGCTGGCCCTCCCTTCACTCTTCTACCAACTGCAAATGACACTCTTAATGCCTATAACTCGATAACAAAGACAGCGGCCGATGGAACCAACGATTTCATCTTTTCAAAAGAATCCTATAATTTTGCATCTATTTCATTCACAGCCACTGTTACAGCTGCCTTTCAGAATATAGGCTTAAATCTGGTTGGAAATGGTGGTGCCATGAATTATGGATTCCTCTTTCATT
>RGCF01000234.1 GCA_009919265.1 Bacteroidota bacterium
ATGTGAGCCCACATATCCCGCCATTTTCCCATATTCCAGATATCTTAATGATAAAATGTTGGAATTGGGGTTTGTCGCAATACTGTAAATCATTTTTCCATACACTAATTACACCACTTCGTAATTGTTGTATAATATCTGTAGAATGTTTCATATTCTCGCCCCTGCCGCCCGAATGCTCGAGCCGCACCCATTTATCCAATATGTCGGCTTCTATTTTTTGTAACAGTTCAATCTGTTGTTTATTATATTCGTGTCCACAATCGAACGATGAATTATAAATATTACTATTGAAATTTTGCTCGATTTGTCGAATAAACAATTCGAAGTGAATATAGACTCCATTCATTATGAAATCATTGGTCGAATAGGTAATACGGTTAAAAGTGCTATTTGGAATATGTGTATTCGGTTTCTTTTCGGTAAAATAAACCCGGGACAATTTATATTCGGTTGGTGTAATCACGACATTCATCGTCGGGGCGTCGTCGTCTCGTTCAGTTGTATCCATTCGAATTATCGGTTTAAGCGATATTATCGGTTTAAGCGATATTATTCTCTCCGAAAGTATGTATACAGCGACCGCAGGGAGAATGAAATATCGTATTACGAATTATACGCGTAAGATGGCGAACAAGATTGGCGTGGTCGTGAAACCGTCAAGTGACCCACAGAAAAAAATCGATGTGTATCGTAATTCGCGTAAAATCGCGAGTGTGGGAGCAGCAGGAATGAATGATTTCCCGACATATATCCGCACACGCGGAATGGCCTACGCCAAGACACGCCGCCGTCTCTACAAAATGCGTCACGAACGCGACCGTCACCTGAAATGGAGTAATGGCTGGCTGGCGGATAAGTTGCTATGGTAGCGTGTAAATGGTATAAATCATGTCGTCATATACATATATCGAAATCGCAAATTATTATATGAAATTCTTCGAGTCTCATTTCACTGACTATGTTCAGAAAGTCGACGAATACTCATTACATCCTACCGTGAAAAAAACATTTGCCACATTCCCGCGTAACATCCAATCTCTCCCCAAC
The DNA here is from genome assembly GCA_009919265.1 of Bacteroidota bacterium. Taxonomy (GTDB): domain Bacteria; phylum Bacteroidota; class Ignavibacteria; order Kapaibacteriales; family UBA961; genus UBA961. The sequence continues at coordinate 1,051 of RGCF01000234.1, forward strand.
ATCATTATCCACGGCCCAAGTGGCGTCGGAAAATATAGCCACGCTCTCTACCTCATTTCACAGTATAGTCCATCCTGCTTGAAATACGAGAAACGCATTGCTGTAGCGTATAACAAGGACACATTCTTTATGAAAATAAGCGACTGTCATTTTGAAGTGGATATGTCGCTTCTCGGGTGTAATTCGAAGCATCTATGGAATGAAATATACAACCAAATTCAGGACATTGTAAGCGCGAGACCGATGACCCACGCATTCGTAATGTGTAAAAATTTCCATAAAATACACAGCGAATTACTAGAAACATTTTACAGTTATATGCTCTCTTCTGAGCAGGTTTCGCTACATTTTATTATCATCTCCGACCATATCAGCTTTATTCCGGATAATATCCTTCAACGATGTAAGCGTATTCCCTTCCGGCGACCCACGCATATAGGTTACAACAAGTGTTTAAAAATGTCGGCGGCAGCGGGGCCCAGCGATATTATCAAAATCGACCCCATAAAACTTAGTAGTAAATTTCGCTTAGAGACGATTACAAACATAAAGGCCTTGAAATCGAATATCACCGAACTTACGAACCCTCACGAGAATATATGTAATCATCTCATTAGTATTATTCGTTCACCTGGACTTGAATTGAAATATGACGAACTGAGAGAATGTCTTTATGACCTTCTCACATATGACATCAATATTCAAGAATGTGTATGGTATATTTTACAACAGTTACTCACAGAGGGATTACTACTACCGACAATGATGAATGATATATTATTACAGGTCTATGTATTTTTACAGTATTTCAATAACAATTACCGCCCGATATATCATTTAGAGAATTTTGTCTTATTACTAGTATGTAAGATACACGGATACGAGCATAAACTACATCATGCTTAGTGTATCCATTCAGTCGTCGCTTTCCATTCTTGGATTACAAACCGCTCCATCATCCATCAAAGAATTAAATAAACGATATCATCTACTTGCTTTACAGCATCATCCGGATAAGGCTGCTGCTCACGCCGATGCTCGTGCTGACCCCGACGCTCACGCCGCTGCTACCGAAAAGTTCAAAGAAATCAATCAAGCGCATAAATGTCTTCTCGCGTATTTTTTCCCGTCGTCGTCTTCTTCTTCTCACAATGATACTGGTGGAACATACAATACGGATGATACTGGTTATGATAGCATACTTCAGCTCTTTATTCGCGGTATTCTCTCGAAGGTCTCGGCATCGTCGGCGTCGGCGTCGGCGTCGGCAGCGTCGGCGAATGAAACAATACAATCTCTCATTCATCAAATCATCACAAAGGGGATTCACTCTGCTATCAAGGTATTCCGCACAATGGACAAACCCGCGATACTCGCGATATACGATATTCTCTCGAAAAACCAAGAGTTATTTGGAATCTCTCGAGAGATTATGGAAGAACTTACCGCGATTATGGACGAGAAGACGAGAGACGATATTGTCATTCGGTTAAATCCATCGTTATTGGATATGTTACTTGACCGTGTATTTATACTTCACGAATGTGGGCGTCAATATTATATTCCGCTATGGCACAGCGAGCTTCATTATAAAATCAACGCGTCGGGCGCTGCGTCGGGCGCTGCGTCGGCGTCAGGAACGGCATCCGCGACCGCCACCGCCACCGACGGTGAAGTCATTGTATTATGCGACCCGGAACTTCCGGAGAATGTATCTCTCGACGACAATAATAATCTATACATTTCTCTCGATGTAAACATTCAGGAACTATTCCGCGACCAGGTAGTTCCCGTTTACATCAATGACGAAATAAAATCGCACGGGTTTGTTTATTATTTACACGCGTGCGATGTGACCCTGCGAACAGACACCGAGCAATCTGTTCTCCTTCGCGGTTGCCGTGGAGGGATTGCAATGATGAATCATAATGCCGACATTTATAATGTAGATAAAAGAGCAAATGTGTATGCAAATATTCGCCTTGTTGTATGATGTATTAGTATTTCAATTTTTCTGTATATACGCAAAAAAAATGAAATCACCTGTATTGTCACGAGTTAGTTTATTTTTTGTATGACACACACACACACGCAACCCACGCTTACCTGTATAATTGTTTATTTCCTCGATTGAAATTACACTGCCTTACTGGATATTAGACATTAGACCTTGCGAACAATCTTCTTCTTGGAAGCGGCATCACCACCACCCGCCGCGGCGGCAATCGGGGTTGGCTTGGCAACAGCAGGAGCAGCTGCCGACGCGGTTCTGGCGGGTGGAGCATTATCGACCTCTTCGTCGTCGTCATCATCCGCGATGACAGCAGACACATTGTCGTGATGAGTGTCGTCACCATCGGCATCTCCATCGACATCAGTAGGAACAACCTGCGATACAATCTTCGTCTTGTCCTCATCATCCAACTTGATGTGACACTTGCCTTTGAGCGACATCTTGGGTTTCACGATTGCCTGGAACAACTTCCAAGTCACGCCGAACTTACCATTGGCGAACCAGATACCACCGCACTGAATTGACACCGCGATGTGACTGCCCTTTGCGATGAGATCTTGTGGAGACAAAGCGGGGTTCATTGGGTCGGGGAAGACAGGCTGCATATCGGTGTCATAGAGCTCCAAATCCTTCCAAGCACCATCCCAGAAAGGCAGCTTGACTTTGATGGTAGGCGCACGCGAAGTATCCGCCTCAAGTGTGTCCTTGTTCTTAGGATACTTGAGGATGGGCGTCCAGAGTGCGTCAACGGCATCACTGGTCATCTTGGGCTTGCTGAACCACTCCTTCGAATTGGTGATTGCGTCCTCCTTGATTTTCTTCTCGAAAGCCGTCATATTATCGAGAAACTTCTTCGTAGCAGGCGTCTCGAAGCCTTCATTTGGAAACTGGAGCGCGAGGTCATAACTTACCTTACCGCTCTTGTCGTCGGTAAATGATTGAACGCCCCAAGTGAGCATCAGAGGGGATGATAGATTGAGAACACTGCTCGTTTTTGAATTCACGATGCCCACGCTGCGGCCACCAACAGAATTCACTTTGGGTTTGGTATATTTCATATCAGAAGCGGGATTGAAAGAAGCGCCGGGAATAACCATATCAGATGCCATTGTGATTGCGATACGATGTGTTGAACGATGATATATGTATCATAGATGATTGTTTAAATCAATTTTTTCGCCGAATGGGGAATTCGAATACTAAACTCAGTTGTTCCGATACTCCACGGCGGCAAGCCGCCCTTCTGTATCTACACAACTTCGCGCCGAGACCGCTCTATATCCAGGTGAATAATTTATAATAACTCGATATGGTGTTATGATAAAATAAAAGCAGCCACCGCTGTCGTTAGGTCCACAACCCCGGCACAGCCAATATAGCGGAGCTACCGTCGTTGGGGGGCGAAACCCCCGGCACAACCCCGGCACAACCCCGGCACAACCCCGGCACAACCAATAAAACGAAGTTCCCGTCGTTGGGGGGCGGAACCCCCT
>RGCF01000235.1 GCA_009919265.1 Bacteroidota bacterium
GAAAATGAATTGAAAAAAGACGTAGAACATATCCAATACTCGATAAACGCTCTATCCAACAGTTGTCATTCTAAACTAGTTCAGAGTTCTATTCGTTCTCGCGTGAAAGAAAACACAATGCGATTTTTTACACATTTTTATGAGTTGATACGGAAAGCCGAATACGATATATACAAACGATTCGCGGCGTTAAATGAAGGAAAACGAAATGGCAATGAGGAATTAACCTACGATATGAATGAAGTTCGAAATTCGTTGAACGATCTCCCGCATCCACGAATACTTTCGGATTTGTATCAAGAGTATGCGAGAGATGTTGGTCATCATCGCAGCAGCAACCACAAAGAGGGCAAAGATGACGCCGTGAAACACCGTTTCATACCTTATAAGATATATTGCTATATCCGAGAGAAATCTGAATATTGTATTCGATTTCAACAAACGATACGAGGGCGGTTATTCACACTATATTTTATTACATTCCCTGAGTCACACGTTTCATTATGTAATAAGCTATCTGCCGTATCGTTTTTATGTAAATCCGAAATCGCAGTATATCAATTATACGCATATAAGGTATTCTTGTGGCTGTCAATTGTGTCGCAAATGTCCGATAATACATGTTCTGAAAAACTGGACATTTATTTTTATATGACACCATTCAAGAAGTTGAAACCATCGACATCGCTGGACCACGATAATCACGCGGATATTCTCTCAGCAATCCATGTAAATACCGGTTTGACTAGAAACTGCGAGAGACATGGTGAAGTCGTAGTATATCGAGCAGAGGAATGGTTTAAGGTATTTATTCACGAGACGATACACAATTTTAATATCGATTTTATTGACTCTGATTTGTTTGAAGCAAATTCGCGTTTGCGTGAATCGTTTTGTATTCCACACGGCGACGTTTTATTATTTGAAGCATACACGGAAACGTGGGCGCGTATTATAAATATAATGTTTAACACCTATTTTGAGAATGACCGTGCGAATTTTATGCGTATTGTTCGAGAGAAACTCATAAGAAACTCGTTTTTTCATTTGTATCAGTTGGTAAAGGTCTTGGATGTTATGGACTTGAAATATTCGCATATTACCGTTTTAACACCAGAAAATAAGAATATATGCCAAAAACGATATGCCGAGGATACGAATGTTTATGCGTATTACATCTTCGGCGGGATTCTCTCAGCCAATGCCTTATCATTTATAAGTTGGTGTTGCGAGCATAACAATGCGTCGGTGATCCGTTTTAAACAGACGGACAAGAATCTTCGCGAATTTACAGATTTGATTTGTGATGCGTCGAGAGATTCAAATGTATTGAGTATGATTGAGTATATTGAACGGTCATCGTCGTCCAACGCGGACGTTCATCCCATTTTAAAAAAAACGATGCGAATGACATTAGAATAAAAATAGTATTTAATGATATAAAATTGAATATAAATCGATTTATTCAATACAATATATACATTATCACACCACCATCTATTATTCGTGATGTCTCGCCCTGCTCCTCAAACTTCTGTTGGACGTTTAGTATCTCTTACTGTAGATAATCCACGTTATTATACGCATACTTCATCTACCGCGGAGACGGGGGTCTCATCCTCGCCTCCACATCTTGTCCCGATTTCGTATGCGAATTCTACAAATGAAACCAATACTTCTTCTTCGTCTGATGCGGAAGAAAAGACGATGCTTTGGCGAAATATCGCGAACTTGTTTTCGAAATACGAAAATATTGAAGTTGCTGTCCGTGAAAACAACGAAACTTCAACCCGAATCACAAATGAATTATATCAAGAAATGAAAGAACTCCAATCCCAACTTGAAGAGTTACATACAAATGTAGTTGAGAATAATATGCTTTCAAAGCATGTTCGAAAGATAAGGAAATATGTGAATAAGAAATGTGAAAAGTTGAAAGAGGACATTAGTTATGGTTCCTCGTCGGCTGATCATGAAATATTTGATTACATTGAAACATTTAAGAATGAAGTTGTTACACAAATGAAGAGTATTCAGGATGAAAATGCGACACGCAAGGACGAAATCGTTGAATTGAATGATATATATTATCGTGATTACGAAATGTTTGTTAAGAGAGAGGATGAATTGATGGCGAAATTGGAAAATGCTGTAAAAATGAACGAGACCTTGACAAAACGACTCCAGTATCTTGAAGATACGATGATGCGACAATTTAACAACCAAAATCAGTCCATACATACGATGCGTAACGAGATGTTGGAAAGAATGTCTCAACGAGATTTCAGGTTGATCGGTGATATGCGTCAGGAATTTGCTCGTACGATCTCGAAGGAACTCGAGGTTGAGAGTAATAATAACGCAAAAAACTTACAACAAACGACCGATGAATTGACGCAACTGATTACGAGTTCAAATGAATATCATTCTTATCGATATTTCGGTATGGTTGAAGAAATGAAGAAATATTTAGAGAACAGTGAAACGCTTAAAAGGAGTATTGGAATGGTAGATGCGGAACTGTCACTTGTTAAAGAGCAGTTGGAAGAAGTAACGGAAGATGTTCGCAAGAACAAGCGTAATGTATTTTATGTGAATGAAGATCTAGCCGAATTGAAAGAAACGACCTATAATGAACTAGACCGCGATTATTATGATTTGAAGGATTATGTGAAGCGACTGATGAGACGACACAACCATAATTATCATCACCCTTGCCAAGTTACCGAAAAGGGGACGATTCAACAAGACGACGCAGTTCAACTTATCGTAGATGAATATGCGGAACAGGTCGAGACGCAGGCAACAGCACAGGTCGCACAGGAACCCGCCCTTGAAGATGACGAGCATTTAATCATTATCGACGAGAATACATTTCGAATTGATGGCGATCACGACGACAATGACAACCGAAAGAAAATGGTAGCACCACAGGTGTAGTAATAAGTGTACATCATCATATCGTGTCATTGGTGTAGGGTAGGATAGGGTAGATAGACCCATCCATAAAATTGAATGTAAAATATTTTTTTATGTTAAGTGCGTAGTAGACTTTACATAAAGATAATGGGAGTTCGAAATTTGAATCGATTTATACAACATAGATGTCCCAGTGCGTCATCACGCATTCATTTAAGGGACTTATATGGAAAACGAATTGCGGTGGATACAAGCATTTACATGTATCGATATTCAGGCGAAGGTGCATTATTAGAAAATATGTATTTGATGGCATCGGTATTTCGACATTACAATATTCACGCGGTTTTTGTGTTTGATGGCCCTCCTCCTCCACAAAAAACGGATATCATAGAAATACGGAAAAAAAAGAAAGAAGAAGCCAAGCGACAATATGATACTCTAATGAAAATCGCGAAAGAAAAAAAAGACGCATCAGGATGTGAAATTACGACGACTGAATTGGATGATATTGAAGACACGATGCGCGAGTTAAAAAAACAATTCGTTCGATTGCGCGATTGTGATGTAAGCACTGTAAAAGAACTTCTGGTGAGTTTTGGATTCGCAACGATTGACGCAGAAGGCGAAGCCGACGCATTATGCGCAAAACTATCGGTTCGCAAACGCGTGGATGCGTGTATGAGTGATGACACCGATATGTTTGTTTATGGTTGTCCAGTTGTATTGCGGAATATAAGTTTATTGAACCATTCAGTAATGCGTTACAATACTTGTGAAATTTTGAAAACATTATCATTGACACAACAAGAGTTCAAAATGATGTGTGTGGTTTGTGGAACAGATTATTCTCAACAGTCGTCGGTTATATCTAAAACGGAAGGCGACGGTGTGGTTATGAATAATACTCTGGGGTTTGTTTCACCAGAAACGGTGTTCAAAAAAATCACAACGTTTAAATTGTTGTCTTCAAAAGATAAGCGCAAATATGATGACTGTGGTGGCGGATTTTATGATTGGTATATTGAACAAAACGCGAATATCAAGAAAAAACAAACACAACAACGAGCAACCGATGTGTCGGGTAGTATTATTACTAGTGCGATTACATACTTGACGAATGAATCGATGTTCGATATATCTTCGAATGTTAGTAGCAATCAAAGCTATAAGCAACTTGTCATATTAAACCGCGAAGACATACAAAAAAAACGTATCATCGAAATCATGATGAAAGAAGACTTCGTATTTATAGAATCATCCCCGAGTGATGAAGATATAATGAAATCACTTTCATCTGGCAATTGTTCATTAACATCTTCACCTCTGTATGGATTAGTAGATGAAACCCCCGAAAAACAAGCAAACGTTATCGCGACAGAAGTGTATGGAATCAATAATGTATCATCGTTTGATGAACTTCGCAAATTTCACAAGAAGAAACGCACAAATAAGTAATGATGTAATGAATATTGATGAAATAAGAGAACAAGGAAAAGGTTTTTTAAATACTAATACAAAGAAATTAAAAACAACAACCAACTCACAAGGTTTTACTCAATGGGTAGGAGAATATATTTATTAAATTTAAAA
>RGCF01000236.1 GCA_009919265.1 Bacteroidota bacterium
AGATGAAGTCGATATATTGGAGCAGGGAGAATATCAGGGGATTGGCGATAGAGAAGGGCGCGGATTATATTTTCTTTATCGACATCTTGTGAAACCGCTAATCCTTCTATAAGAATGGCAATATATTTGCCTGCTGAAATAAATAAATCCGTGAATCGGCCACCGTTATAAGCACTAAAATCGAGTTCGTGTCTTATTGTATCACCTTGTTTTATACTAGTTAGTTTATACAAGTTCGACCCTAATGCTCTTCTCATAAAAATAGCTGGAACACCCTCCGTGGTAGGTTCAGTATACAACCCTCCCTTCATAGTCCGCCTCTTCATAACCCTCTTCTTCGCCGTCCGCCTCCTCATCGAACGCTTCTTCACCTCACGACGCGATTGTTTCACCATTGCTGTTATAATATATATCTAGATTTTATTCCCCTAAAACTTTGACCCAATAACTTCGTTCGCCGCCATAGGCTCAAATGACATCATCCCGCCAGGCATTCCGCCGCCAACATTTTGTGAGTATGTGCTATTAAAATGCTGCTGTTGTTGGCTCGCCTGTGAAAGTCCGTAATCCGCCGTGCCAGTATTTCGGTTGGCGGTCAATACTGGGTTCGGCGGGGCCATTCCGCCGCCAACCATTCCACCGGGAACGCCACCCGCGTAAGGCTGGGAAAGAGGCTGCGTGATACGCACAGCCCCGCCGCCACCACCACCAGCACCAGCACCACCACCGCCGCCCGGTGCTCCCACACTGCCGCTATAGCTCGTCTCACCGCCAAGAAGCTCAATCGTGCGTTCGACGACAATTTGAACCTTCTCGCCCAATTTCGTCTTAATGCTCAATAAAATCATCAAAATGCCTAAAATTGTGGTTGTAAAGTTGAATTCGCTGTATCTATATCCCGAATAAGTCGGGACAAATGTAATGAGACGATGGATGAAGTAGATGAACACAAACATAAATAATATCTGCCCGATAATTTCGACTAAAATCATCAATGTCGCCTTGTGGTCGTCGGGTTCGGGCACATAAGTGCGAACCAAATACAACATCACTAAAATCGGCACAAAGCCAATCAGCGTGTATTGGACGATATTCAATAAAACGCCCTGTTGTTGCTCATCCAAACGAAACACATGGTCGATAAATGAACTCCCTCGCTTTGACCCTTCTTTCACGGTTTCTTCGAATGCTTCCATCGATGTATATACATAGTGAAATATTATTTATACTGGGGAATAAATGCTTTGACAATAACGAATTAAACATAACAAAATGTAATAACATAACACAAACACCGAATCATATGCTTCGCCGTTTTGCTCGTGCAAATAGCACCCCCCATTATCGTATTGACCTCCACAGCGAAACAGGGAGGTTCGACCTGATAACACTTGCCACAGAAGAAATACCCACCACCATCCCAAGACCACCCACATTTATTAAGCCACACGCCGAATACCAATACCTAAATCTTATTCACGATATTCTTCAAGAACGGCAAGAATATATCGGCCGCAATGGAAACACATTGTCGGTATTTGGAGCAGGAATGGTCTTCTCATTGGAACAGGGGTGGATTCCTATCCTTACCACGAAAAAGATGGCGTGGAAAACCTGCCTCAAAGAACTCCTTTGGTTCATACAGGGGAAAACCGACAACCGGATTTTACAAGACCAAAATGTCCACATATGGGATGATAATGCGTCACCCGATTTTATGGAGTCGCGTGGTCTGTCGCACTACGCCGAAGGCGACCTCGGCCCCATCTACGGATTTCAATGGCGGCACTTTAATGCTGAATATACAGGACATACGACCGATTATACCGGGAAAGGTGTCGACCAACTCGCCGAGATTATTCGGTGTCTCAAACACCCCACCGAGAGATTTTCACGGCGACTGATAATGACCGCCTGGAACCCGTGCCAACTCGACGAAATGGCACTTCCACCGTGTCATATTCTGTGTCAGTTTAATGTAGATTCGATGAATCGGCTTTCTTGCGCTTTATACCAACGCAGCGGTGATGTCGGTTTAGGCGTTCCGTTCAATATTGCGTCGTATAGTTTTTTGACACACTTACTCGCGAAACATTGCGGATTAGTAACCCACGAGTTTGTCTATTATTTAGGAAACGCACATATCTATGACGACCATCTCGATGTGATGAAGACGCAATTATTACGCCAGCCATTCCCATTTCCGCGGGTTGAAATCTCGGTGCTGAGAGATGACATCAATGATTATACGGTCGATGATTTCCGCGTTTTGAATTATCAAAGTTATGACGCAATACCGATGAAAATGCGAAAATAATATAGAATTAATGTGTTATTAGATGTTATAATCAATACGCGAATGAGTGGAAGTGCAGCATTGTCAGCAGCTAGGAAGCGTCGTGCGTCGACACAAATGACGCCGTCGTCGGGAGGAGGAGGAGTAGGCAGTAATACCCCCCAAGCCGGCTCTTACTATTCGAAACAATCACTACAAGGTATTATGAACCAGAGCCCCGCTCAAATCAATCCGGCGGCAGCAGCAGCAGCGGCGGCAGCGGCATTCACACTTCCGAAGGAGACAGCGCCCAATGTCCCTATTAATATTTATGAAAATATCGAGCTCATTAAGCAGCAATTGGCCGAGAGAAGTAAGCTTATACAAACGCAAGGGTCGTCGATTCCACCCGATAAACTTCGTGTGCTTCAGAAACAAAATGAAATACAAACGCAAATCCTTCGCCAGAAAATGATGATTGCCCAGCAAATGGAACTCGCGGAACAACAAAAGCAACAGGAAGCACAACAGCGTCAACCAACTGTAAGCAGGTTTTCATTGAATCCTGCAGCTGAGCCGGAGTTTATTTACGAAAAGGGAATACCGCGCAAGAACCCGAAATATAGAAAGCCGGAGGAAGTAACACCGGCACAGGCACAGACACCGGCACAGGCACCGGCACAAGCACAGGCACCTGCACCGGCGAAACAGGTCGCACCCGTTCTCCCCCTTCACCAGAATTCAAGACATCCAATTTCGTCGCCATTTATAAGTATGATTACAGACACCGGTGTTATTCCACCTCCTATCGTAATTCTAAAATCACACGACGCTACACTCGAAACTCATCATCATAGCATACAAGAATTATTTGCTGAGATTGAAGAGCTACAATCTGCGATTCATCACCACCACCAACAGAATGGAGCACCAGCATCAGTAATAGAACCAACTCAACAAAAAACAATACATCGTGATTCGTCAGTTGCCACCGCTTATGGCAATGGCAATGACAATGGCAATGACAATGACAATGACAATGACAATGACAATGAAGAAGAGAGTGAGCTGTTAATGGATGTTGTAATGAATGATTTAACAAACAGTCGCGAATTTATCGAAGGTGTTGTGAGTAAAATCGTGAATGAAACCAATCTCTCGGAAGTGATTATGAAGATTGAACCGATTATTAAAGAGAACCAAGAACTTCGGTCGTTACTTCATTCACAGCAACTTATGATGAATGAAATGAATACAATGTTGCTTCGACTGTTAAACGGGCATCAAGGGCAGCAAGAGCAGCAAGAGCACGAGCACGAGCACGAATACCACGACGAACCTACTCAAGAACAACAAGAGGGTGAATACCGCGATGAAGGTTTGGATAGTGACGGATTATATGGAAATGAAGAAGTGACCGAGATTATATTATCAGTTCAAAATGGTGACGATGAACCGGCCGCTGTCGATGAAAATAATTCCGCTGTAGAAGAAGTGTCTATCGAGCCGGAGGCATCAGTGGAGCAAGACGCACAGGCCGACGCACCGGCAGAGCCAGAGGCCGAGGCCGAGCCAGAGGCCGAGCCAGAGGCCGAGCAAGACGCACCGGCAGAGCAAGAGCAAGAAGCCGAGGCCGAGCCAGAGCCAGAGCAAGAAATCGACTATCACAGCGTCAGTCTTACCGAAGAAGAATGCTCCGATACTCCCCATTTCCCCGAACAAATCAATCTTATCATTCGCGAATTGTAACGCGTATAAAAATTATTCCTGTATTTACATATCCACTTTCATCTCAAGCGAAGTAATGATTTAGAAGTGTATGAAATCGAACAACCATCCAAACAGCGTTTAGAAGAAGTGTGTGATATACGACAACCGACAACATTCGAATTTTATAATGACCAGCTACTTACGCAAGTTTCCTATCAATCAATACATACCAATTATCGTGCTTTTGACATCCATATTCGCGATGTCGCGAAACCCCAACCATCAAACCATCCAGGCAAAGACGAAGAAACCAAACATCTACAAAAAGGTACAGAACACGAGCAAGTATTATATATTCCGGTCACATTTAAGATAGCCCACGAGGTTCTTCGAAAAGACACCGAAATGAAGTATCTAAGCGAGCATAATTCCGACTTCATCGATGAAACCGGGCTTATCAAGATATTTCAACTGAACGACGAATTCCTGCGACCTTATATGGTAAGCAAGTGTAT
>RGCF01000237.1 GCA_009919265.1 Bacteroidota bacterium
TCCGTCACCAATGACTAGCATTTTGATTGACAGACCTCGCAATTTTGATATTTTCAGCAAAACGCCAGGGCTAGGAATCTTGAATCTCGATAAGCCTCTAGAGGTTATGACACTTAAATGGTCTCGACTCATTTCATTCATAATCTGGTCGTTTGAAAATTGAAGAATCACTAGCCGAGTTATCTCTCCATCGGAGATTTCAAAAAGTTTGTTCGCGTACTCAAGATGCCGAGAGAAACTGTCACTGCCTTCCTTGCCCACGCGGCCTCTGAAATCAAATAAAACTATGCAATTCTCAGTAATTTTCAAAATTGCCCTCGATTAACAAAATCATTTTTTCAATCTGCGTCGTTTCGCAATAACGCCGCTTGACTAGCTTGTGAGCATTTTCTGATAATTTATGCCGCAGTTTCGAGTCTGAAAGCAGCAATCGAATTGCATCCTCAACCTCTCCTATGTTTCTTTGATTAACAACCAAACCTTCATGTAGGTGACCGATGACGTCCGAATTTCCCGGAACAGAAGATACAACAATCCCGAGTCCACTCATCATGGCTTCCAAAAGTGCAAAAGATAGCCCTTCATAATCTGAAATTTGGACATATATGTGTGCGAGAGGAAGAAGGCGAGTAACTTCTGATTGTTGAACCTGACCTACAAAAGTAACTTTAGCTTCTAATTTTTTAGATAGTGATTGTAAATTTTCGTATTCCGGCCCATCTCCACAGACCAACAGACGTAGACTTTGTCTAGCCGAGATTTGGATGATCTTGTCTATATTTTTCCAGCTTACCAACCTAGAAACTACAATCAAATCAAATTCTTTTTCTTCATCGTAGATTGAGTGGCACGAAGTTCCATTCTCGATGACCTCTACTCCATTGAATGGTTTCCAAGAACTAACTACTTTCGCTAGAGAAATGCTTGGTGTTGTTATTAAGCTTGCTCGACTAAATGCCCAATTAAATATGATTCGCTGAAAAAAACTTTTCCAATGTTTTGTTGTAGACTGATATTCATCGAGTGTTATTTTGGATTTTGTCCTGTTGCGATACTTTTCCCATATCGGGTCACCAACGATTTTATAGACTGAGCGTTTTCTAGAAAATAGATTCGCAATGCTCGTTTCAATAAATAGTCCGTTTGCAAATATTAAGTCGCTATTTGAAATTTCTTTTCTTATTTTCCAGATTGTCAGAAATATTCGCAGTGGTTTGAACAAACTTCGATCTATTTTATGCACCTTAAAATTTTGAAAGTTTTCTTCAGAATTTCCCTGGCCCAAAGTAATTACTTGAACTTCATGGCCTTTTCGCGCGAGGGTGTCGGCTAATTTGGGGACATAAACTGCCGGACCTCCAATATCTGGAGGGAAGATTCCGGTAATAAGTAAGAAATTCAAGATTTAAGTCCAAAGTCTTAGCTTCTCGGGATCAACCTCTTCGGACATCCACTTGTAGGTAGAAAGTAATCCTTTTTCAAGTTTAGTGCTTGGTATTTTACCTGTTAGTTGCTCTAAATAACTGCCATCGGCAGAAGTTTGCAGGACGTCGGTATTAACTTGAGGACGTCTTGTCACACTAAGTTTTTTCTTAGAAATTTCATTTAGCACATCAATCAGTTGATTTATAGCGTAGACGTTTCCACCTCCCACATTAACTACATCAGAAATTCGATCGTTTGTCTCCGTCAAATTTTCGATCAGTAATAAAATGCTTTGAGATGCGTCATCAACATAAGTGAAATCTCTCCTTAAAGTTCCATCGCCGTACAATTTGAAATTTTGATCCAATATAAGACTCTTAGCTATTCTAAAATAGGCCATATCTGGCCGCCCCCATGGACCATAAACTGTAAAAAGTCTCAGGCCACGTGACTTAGTATTCGTATTTCTTGTTATGGCGTGGGCAGACTGCTCGTTACTTAGTTTAGTTGCACCATAATAACTTATGGGTGAAAGTTCTTTATCTAGTTCGCTATACGGAGTTTTTGATGAGTTTCCATACACACTCGAAGAAGATGCATAAATAAAATTTTTTACTCCATTGGCTACTGAGTGCGAAATGATATTTTGAAATCCTACAAGATTAGAATCTGTGTACTTGTGAAAGTCTTGTGGTTCAAGCCTGACTCCTGCTTGAGCGGCTAAGTTTAACACCACGTCGAAATTTGAATTTTTGAAAATTCTTTCGACATCTTCACGATTAGCAATATCAATATTTATGAAATTTGTTTCTCTTAAGAAATTTTCAATTCTAAGTTCTTTCAAGGAAGGGCTGTAATAATCGTTCAAATTGTCAATTGCGGTTACTTCTGCACCCTTATTTGCTAGTAGTTGGGCGACGTAGGATCCAATGAAACCGGCTGCTCCCGTAACAAGAATTTTCATTTATCTTCCATCTCTAGCGACTTATAAATATTGTCCAGTTTGAGTGCCATTTTACGTGAATCAAAGTGTTTAATGCGCGTGTTGCTTCGCTCTCCAAGATGTTTTCTCAGGCTTGGGTTTCGGCATTCCTCCATAGCGAACGATAACTCTTGTGGATTTCCAGAATTGAAAATCAAACCATTTCCTGATCCGATAACTTCTGGAATAGCCGAAGCGTTTGAACCAATAATGGGAACACCGCATCTCATTGCTTCTAACAGAACTAGTCCGAAACCTTCGATCTTGCTCGCGAGCACAAATACGTCCAGGATTGATAGAAAATCATCTGTTTCGGAGATATTTCCAAGCCATGTCACTTTCTTGTCAATTCCAAGTTGTCGAGAATATTCAGTCATGCTTTGCCGAAGGTTTCCCTCTCCTGCAATAATCAAATGAGAATCCCCAAATTTGGAACAGTACTCTTTAAATCCTAGTAACAGGGTGGGAAAATCTTTTTGATCCACTATTCTAGCTAGAGTGCCAAACAAGATACCTTTTCTAGATTCTAAGTAAAATTCTTTTTTAAATGACCCTGTTTCAGAAATAACTTTCTTCGTTTCCAATTCAATTCCATAATGCACAACTTCAATTTTAAATTCCTTTGGAAATTCTTTGTAGCTCATCATCGCTTTTCTCACTGCATGAGAGATCGCAATCGCTACATCCGTCCTTTTCGCGACAATACGAGAAAGTAAAATCGAAAGAAATTTATTTCCGTTTGGATTGAATCTCTCCGCATCATGACGTGACGTCACCAAATATGAATTCTTATTTGCGAACGCAGCGACCAGTTGTGCTCGAGGTAAATGCGCATGGAGAATATATCGTCTAGAATTCAAGATTTTTCGGAGATATAACACTTGTCGCCAGGTAGGCTTTGACGCAAGTTCCGTGATGACCTCGGCTCCAATTTTCAAGAATTTATCATTTAATTCAGGCTCCCCTTTTAGATAGCAAACTTTGACTTCTCGTCCCATGCTTATTTGTTGACCCACAAGTATCAGAAGTTGATTTTCAGCTCCTCCGCGATTTATTGTCGTGATTAAATGCAATACTGGAAGCATGTGAGAACCTTATAGCCTAGGTCAAAAGTAGCGCGAGGCACCTTGGAGTTAATCTATGAAGCTTGTTGTACTTAATGACTTGCACCCGGAAGAGGCAGCTGGGGCAGCGAGCATTGCAATGCGTTTAACTGAAGTAGCTCGACAAAGGCACCAGGTTGAATTTTGGTGCTCTTGGATAAATATCAAACCGAATCGAGTGGATCCGAATACTAAATTTATGAATTTCGATGAGTCGGATGCCAAAAAGCGAGATAGATTCATTACAAAGGTTTATAAGGAATTTTTCGATTTTAAATCACTCTTCTGGATTTATACGGAAATTAGACGATTCCGGCCCGATGTAGTTTGGGTTCACCAAGTCGGAAACAGGTTTCCTAAAACGGTTATCTTGCTTTTCAAAATCATGAGAATAAAAGTTGTCGTTACAAGCCATGATTTTGGGGGGATCCTGCCTCGCAAACTCTTTCCCCAAGACCTTATGCCTTCGAACCAAATGACATTGCAAAAGAATCAAGAGCCATTTAATCTGAATCTCCGAGGGGGAATCCTTAGAAATTTGGTAATCAAAACTCGAATGAGCATTCTTCGAGAAATTTATAACTTAGCGGATATGCATTTTCTTATAAGCAATCTTCAAGAGCGGATTTATGTCAACTTTGGTTATCGAATTAAAGCCGTAGTACCGAATGGCGTCGATAGGTGTGTATGCAATTCATATGCCACTCGCGAATCAAGGTCAATACTTTTCGCAGGGCGTGATAATGGTAAAGGGCTAACGCAACTACTTCTCGCACTCAGAGAACAGAAGGGCTTCCATTTACATTTAGCTGGATCTGACAGACTTTTGGAAATCATTGCCGAAGCAAACTACCAAGGCAAAGTAACATTCCACGGCAAGTTATCTCAAGATAATCTGTTCGAACTCCTGCATCAAATTAAATTTGTTTCTGCCTTGTCTGAGTGTTTTGATGGTAAAACT
>RGCF01000238.1 GCA_009919265.1 Bacteroidota bacterium
TTTTCAACCACCTTCTTATTCGGGACGGCAGCGGACGCGGACGCGGACGCCACTGGCAGAATACCCAAATAATCCTCCGTTATATTTTCTGGAAGAGGATATTCTATCGCTGCGTGCTTATAAGGAACAGGAACACTTCGCTCGTAGATACTGATACGCTTGTCCGTCAATTCAATCGGCTGAAATAAATAATAGTCCCCGACATTGACAAGTCGCCCGAGACGACCATATTTGTCATTTACATATTCGTTTGTGTCGGTGACCATCTGTGTGAGTGCTAGATTAATCTGTGCGATTGGATAATGGCGAACCGCGTTTACATGTGCGATGATACCATTCGGGCCGGTCTTTTTATAGAAAAAAGCATCCTTGTATAAATCGCGTATTTTATGTATGATTTTATCTAAATTCATCGACATAAATTTCTCGTTGAATGTATCAACACGAACATCGCTCTCGCCGTTGCCGTTGCCGTTGCCGTTGCCGTTGCCGCCGTCACCGTCACTGTCACTGTCGCTATCTACGCCATACAAATCATTCTGTTCTTGTATCGGTCGCCCATTTGAAAATGTCGGGCGGCATACGTATTCACAGCGTTCCATATAATCGCATAATGCCGAATAAGGTCGTGCGCCCACTTGATAGCTGATTTGCTTGCGTGACGAGAGATTCTGCTGGACGACCTGATTGAGTTGTGCCGCGGTTTGTGTATTGTGTTGAACATTAAGAAGGCAGTCAACCGCCGATGTGCGGAGCACACGAGAGACGGCCCCAATCTTTACCGCCTTGAATTCGGAGAGTCGGTATAAATAAAGGTCGATAGCTTCGATATCCGGGTTCGAGAGAATTGACCCGTATAAATACAATTCCACATTTCGTTGAGAGAATGGAAGACGTTTATGACTACAATTACGGATAGCTCGGCCAATAATTTGCTCGAGTAGATTCATATTATACCACGGTTCAAGGATATGAACCTGGCGAATATTTTTAAAGTCGAGGCCTTCACTTCCCGCAACAGAGATAATAACGACCTTCACATTTTCGCCGTATGTATTATTTTCGTTCGTGAGTGCCTTCAGTTCATATAAATTGTCCGGAGAGATGGTCGGGTCGCCTGTGATAACCGAATATCGGGCTGGGCGAAAGGGTTGGTTCGGGAATTGAAGTTGGTGTTGGCGATAAGAGAGCATCGTAATTGAATCGATGTTCTGCGTGGGTTTGTTACGAAAAAGCGACGAATTTCCGCCAGCCACGCTATAGCGTGTAAACCCGAGTTCTTCTAATGCAAGAGCGATAGGCACAACCCCGCCGTCAATATACTGACTATACACGAGGATTATCCCGT
Organism: Bacteroidota bacterium; assembly: GCA_009919265.1. Classification (GTDB taxonomy): domain Bacteria; phylum Bacteroidota; class Ignavibacteria; order Kapaibacteriales; family UBA961; genus UBA961. The sequence goes on from RGCF01000238.1 coordinate 1,349, forward strand.
CACTCGTCATAATCTTATCCGTGATATTCTTGATTTTCGCGGAATAACGCCCGATATTTTCTGGCGCGAATATCCGCGACGACGCTTTTGTCGTTGTTTCGCCGCTAGGTAATTTAAACGCGCGTGTGAATTCGGGGCGGTATTCGAAATTCAAACGCATAGATGGGTTGCCAACCTCTTCATAGGACATAATATATCGCAAACCTTCTTTCCCGATACACGCTGTAATATCGAACTCGTCGTTTGGATTGTTGATATACTCGATGAGTGATGGATGTGGATATACAATATTCAGTGCTTCAAGCGGCTTTTGGACAGCAGCATATCCAATTGTATCCATATTTTCAAATGACGGGAAATCTTCGGTTTCGACTACTGTAGATTCGTTGATTTCGGCGGGGACGACGGCGGCGGCGGCCTTTTTGCCCTTGCCCTTGCCCTTGCCCTTGCCCTTGCCTTCTGCTTCCGCCGCCTCCGCTGCTTCCGCCACCGCCGCTTTCTTCCGCCGAACCATTGCTCTCTTCTTGTAAAGATACATTGCTTTCATATCATTGATAGTAAAACGATACGCCGCCTCTTGAATATCGCCAACACGCGTAATATATACATCAATGTGTTCAATCGGCTGGTCAATATGGCGACCGTTTAATTGAGTGCGTGGATACCCGCCACCGCGTAAACGCTCTAAAAGCGAGAATTCAGACGAGTGTTCTCTCGGATATATCCGGTAAGGAAATGTATACGGGTTCTCACCACGCACAAATGAAACATATCCCGTCGCCTTACGAACCAGCAAATCCTTTCCAATCTCTCGACCATCCGAATCCACACGAAAATTACCGCGGTCATCGAATACATCCGCGATATCTATCGTGGCACGCCGGTCATTCAAGTTCATTAAGTTAATCAGCCATACAATCTCCTTATAACTGTTATACATCGGTGTGCCTGATAACAGTAACAGCCGCACATTGTTTACCTTTTGAACGATTTGATATAATATCTTGGCAACGCGTTTATCGCGGTTATCGTCAGTAATGCGAATATTGTGAACCTCGTCGATAATAATAAGTGTATTCGCAAATAATTTACGCAACTTCGCGACGGATAGTGACTCGATGGCGAGAGTCTCCATTTCCGCAGCTTTGACGACATCCGCGGCAGATTTACGGCCTTTTTTGGCCGCGGCCGCCCCTGCCGCCGCTCCCGCCGCCGCCGAGTTGGCCTTCCTGCGGCGAGATTCTTCTATGACAGCATCATCTTGCGAAATTCCGATACTCGACGCTTGTGTTCGTGCATAATTCGCGAATTCGTTATACCCGAAAAATAAGTAATGCGATGAAATAAGCCGCTGTATTTGTTTAACGATTTTGTCTCGGGTCAGCCCCTTCATATTCATCGGGTTGATTTCCTTGATGAATTTGTTACCAGTGCACGCACGAATATTCCATACACCCGGCTCAATCTCTCGAAGTTCGCGTTCATCGAATAACTGAAGGCGGAAATTCTCTTGAACATTCGGCGAAGCAATGACGATGATTTGTTGCGTAATCCCCATCTGTTTCATATAATCTCGCATTTCCTCCGCCACGCTGATTGCCGAACACGTCTTTCCAGTACCGAGACCGTGATATAAAAGCAAACTGTTATATGGCGTCTCTACCGAGAGAAAGTTACGGACAAATTGCTGGTTCGGAGCGAGTTCGATTTGAGCATTACACAAAATCTCCGCTTCTTCTTCTACATTTTTCGTATTATCGACATCCATCTTTGTATCGAAGAATTCCTTTCGAAGGGCGATTTTGGTATTGAAATTTGTGTCGTTAAGTGTAGGGTAGAGGCCATCCATAGCTTTGGCGGCGTCGTCCTCGCCCACGCCCACGCCCACGCCCACGCCCACGCCACGCGATAATCCAATATCGTGGAATATCATCTCTCGTTCAAGCAATTCTTTCTTCAAGAGGAGTTTATTGAACTCCTTACTAAATGGATTATTAAGCTCTTCGGGTTTCAGGCGTTTTCGTCCTTCTTCCAAGTCGCGGTTCATTGCCGCGATACGGCTTTTTGGGTCGATAGGTTTCGGTTTCGGTTTCGGTTTAATGGTGCGGGGGGGCTTACCGCTGGCAGCGACTCCCGTTCCCGAAGCAATCGCCGCCGCCGGATTATCGGGCATAGCAGCGAGATTTGCAGCAGCAACCGACGCTACAGATATATCGATTGGGACATTTTCTTGTTCTTCGGCCATTTTATTATTATTATTATTATTATTATTATTATATCAATGAAACAACAGTCCTTTATATATCTACACGAAATAAAAAGGACTTAATATATTCTATAGCGGGACAATATGTTATTGACTTTACGAACAATCCCGATTTTTTCTAAATTGTAGGGGCGTATCGTCTCGATACACTCGTCAAACGACATCCATTTCAATAGACCTACCTCCATAATGTCGTGTGCCTTTTTCGGCTTCTTATCTAAATCCACCATCGCCAGAAAATACTTCTGTTTATAACACTTCATATCCGACCCCATAAATATCTCTTCAAACGGCGCGATATTTTGTATCACATTATCAATCCCTATATCATACCCAGTCTCTTCGAGGCATTCTCTCAAAGCACACGGCAAGTCTTTTTCGTTATAATTACGACGCCCTTTCGGAAATCCCCACTCTGTTTCCGTCCACCGGGTTGTCGAGTCTTCAATGAACTGATGAAGTGTCTTTATGCGTCCATCCTTGGTGCGTATTCCACCGAGAACCTGGCGGTATTTCTCAAACGAAATATGCTCTTCGTTTTTATATTGGCTGCCTCTCGTGTATTCCCCCCATAACAACCGCCATAATTGCTCAAAAGTGAGACGCAACAGGTTCGCTTTTTCGGTCATCGTCATTTCGTCGATAATTCGTTGGATATACGCTTCGTCGTTGAGAGAATATTTGCCACGGACGAAATCAACGAAACCGAATGAGTCGCGGCGGCGTATCATTAGAAACTCGGGGCCGGAATCACCACAACGAAACGCGATGACGCCGATACTTGTAATCGGGGCTCGGCAATTATTATACACGTGATTTGTGCGGTTACAATTGTTACAGAAATACTTGGTTGTATC
>RGCF01000239.1 GCA_009919265.1 Bacteroidota bacterium
GTGTCTGCGGCCGTAATAGAATAACCATTAGGAACCCATGAAGATATTAAAACAATTCCACCATCTGTGTTGTAGTTCAAAGCATTTCCATAAAGCTGAACAGTTCCGTCTTGGAAGCCAACAACAAAATTAGTATCAGACTTTATCCAATCATAAGTCACTCCATTTTTAGTAAAATACAATCCTCGGTAATGATTTATGTAGGCAGATGCTATTTTAGTAGCATTTGCCTTTGAGATAAATATTTGCACAGGATTTGAATCAAAACTTGGATTTGTAGTTTCTGTACCAGCATTGCATATATAAATACTCATGGTACTTCCAGAAGAGTTGCTTTGAAGCGTAATTATATAAATTCTTTTTGCTCTTGGCTCTGTCTGAATTATATCAGCTTGAGTGAGAGTTAAATCTTTAAAGTCACTTAAATTTATTGGAGACCAACTTTGTTGAATATTTAATACTGTGTCGTTGTAGAATACTTTTAAGAAGTTTGAGGAATCAAATGATGCAGCAAATCCACCAAAATTAGAAATCGTATATGCTCCTAAGAATTGTAATGGCTGCAAAGAAAAAGCTTGAGGTATCGCTAAATCGCCTGCAAATTCAGAGCCAAAAAGAACATAGTTATATACTTCTACTGGAAGTCCGCCTGATGAACTAGAAGATTTGTAAACATATGAATAAATTTCAGAATTTTCTAATCCTGTATTTTGAGCAGGCAAAAGCTGAATATTTTCGCTTATAACTTGAGCAGGCCCTAAAGAAAACTGCGTTGTTCCACCTGACACAATCGCATAACCATTTGAGTTAAGCCAAAAATAGTGCAAAGGATTTTTAATTATTTTTTGAAGTTGAATACTTGCGGTGTTTGCTGTAAGCGTGTTTCCAACATTAGTTGCGGCAAGACCCACTCCATACCCTGCGCTATTTGAAGAAACAGCTGCCCCCACTAAAGTAAAATTAGTAACCACTTTAGCTGATGAAGCAAGATTCACCAGTGCTGTAGCGCCAGAGCCAATTGATGTTCCAGCAGAAGTGCCAATTTGAACTACAGCAGATTGAGTATATCCAAATCCAGGATTTGTTATAATGATTCCAGTGACCTGGCCTTGGATAATTGAAGCCACGCCAATCGCTCCTCCGCCACCTGAAACTGGTGAAATAATCATTGTAGGTGGTGAAGTATACCCAAAACCAGGGTCTGTGATGTGCACATTAACTACTTGGTTTCCACTAACAATTGCTGTGCCTAAAGCAGTAATAGGGCTATCTGTATTCCCTGTTGGAGCAGAAAATGTTACACCAGCTCCACTTAAGTATCCGCTGCCTTGATTAATAACAATCACGCCAGAAACCTTTCCAAGATTATTTAAGGATGCAGTTCCAATTGCTGTTACAGCAGCAATTGAATTTGGAGGAGACGAGAAGGTAATGATAGGAGCAGCTGTATAACCAATTCCTAAAGTTTGCATTTGAACTTGCGCAACATAGCTTTGATTTGCAGGAGTGTAATCTCCTTCAACTAATGAGAAATTGTAATCTGCTACTATGTGCTCATTGTAAGGAATAAGTGTTTTTTGGTTAAATGTGTTGAAGCCAATTAGAACGTTGGGTACTGTGGAAATTCCAAGTGTACTTGTAAATCCAGTTTGATAGTAATTATTGAAACCCCATGCAAAAACTCCATTTGAGTTAAGCCCTGTAGCTGTATCAGTCCAGGTTCCAGCTGCAAGAGTATGTGATGGACCTTGGTCCAAACTGCTAATGAATAAATTGCTGATTGGTCTTGCTGAGCCAAATACAGCAAGCTGGGTGATAGCAATACCAGTAACAATAGTTCTTCCAGCTCCAAACTGATTCACAGATTGTGTGCTTGTTTTATTGTTATAAGTAATGTATGTTGCATTGTCTTCATAAGCTGAGAACAATTGTACGCTTGTGCTTATTAAATATGGAACAGAAGTGGAAATGCTTATTGTAGCTGTGCCTAATGCATTCAAGTTATTGCTTCCCCATGAATAAAGAGAGTTATCTGCGGTAATTATGTATGAGCTATTTCTTTGAGCATATATATCACGAGCTTTAAATGTTGTAGGTAATCCCACTTGATAGAAAATATTTGTTGACACACCATTGTACCCTAGTTGCCTATAAGTATTCAAGCCAATACTAAATACTCTTCCAAGCTCATCTAAAGCAAGATTGTGGTGATATCCTGAAGCAGTTTTAACAACACTTGAAATTCCCATGTAAACTTTTTGTGAAGAGCCGTTTAATGGTCCAATTACTGGATAATTCTTAGATAGTTCACCATAATAATTATATCCCACTCCATAAACATATCCAGAAGAGCTATACCCTGTAGCAAAATATGTTTGAACCACGCCTAACGCTTGCACTTCGGCTTTGAATACAGTGCTTAAACCAAAATTAACAAATTGAATTACGCTTGAAATTCCTGTAACGTTTGCATTCAAACTTAAATTACCAACCACGCCATTTGAATATGTTACTGAAACTCCAAGACTTACAGGTAATGGGCTGGAAGGGAAAATATAAACCCTACTGCCACCTGGCGCGCCTGATACTATTGGGTCAAATACTGCAAAATAACTTGGTATTGGCTGAATATTAATAAATGTGGTGGAGATTCCATCATTTACAAGTTGCGCAGTGATACTTGTAGTGAAACTTGATGGAACTTGTAAAGATGTAAGAAGAATTGAAGTAGAATTTGACCCAACAGAAATTGTTCCCACACCTAATGATGCAAAGCCTGGTCTTGTTATAAATGTCCCAATGGTTGAGAAAACCACTGTTTGTAAACCTGTCAAAACATACGCATTCAACGTAACTGTAGCCACGGCAGTAGCCGCAATACCCCCAACCAAGTAAGCAGGGCTCGACGTGGAAACACCATTCCAAACATATGATGTTGAAAAACTTGAAATTAAAAATGGATTCAATGTAAGCCCAGTTACTGTAGTAGTAAGCCCAAATGGTCCTCTAGCTGTAATTGCAAAACCTGTTATAGCAGATGTTGAAAGCCCTGTGGAATAACCAACAGATGAGGCTGCTCCAGTGCTAGAAGTTGCAAAAGATATATTTCTTGTGTCAATTTGGGGAATGCTGGCTGAAATATAAACTGTGGTGGCAAAGCCAACATTCAATGTTGCTGTTACGGCAAATTGCTGGGTAGAGCCGTCAGCATATGCGGATTGACCCACAATACTATTTGGTGAAACTATTAAGTTTGTAACTCGCCATCTTTCATTCAAAAGTGTAAGCGCAGATGAAGGAGAAGTGTTGAATCCAAAAGGAGCCCCCTGAACTGTCACTGCTAATCCTTGGCCATATTGAATGTTGGTAGATATTCCAAAAGATGTAGTGATAGAGCCAGCCTGTACTGTAGAAAAACTAGGAAATATTAAATTGCTTATCGCAATGCTTGATGCTATATTTCTGATTAAAACATTAGAAAGAGGAGTGGAATTAATTGTAAATGTTATTGTTGCAGTTTGCAAACCAAAGACTGGATTATTCAAATTTGATACTGCTGACACAATTGTGAAAGGAGATGCTGTGGACAAACTGGTAGCTGCAGACCCAGGAATCAAAGCTGTGATAAAAATATTTGTATTTTGGCTTACAGCACTACCCACTGCAAGAACTTGGGATGTGCTAAAAGTAGTAGGCAAAATGTAAGCGCTAGAAGGAGCGCCTAAGATAGCTTGGCCTGAAGAATTAAGATTTACAGTAAGAATTCCAATCGGTGACCTATTTACAGAAGCTGTTGCGCCGATAGTTGTAACGCCTTGATTTCCAACAAAGTATTTGTTATTTACATCAAAACTTAGCACAAATGGTTGTGCAGAAATTGTGGCAATTCCTGATGAAGTTCTGTAAGATGCAAGAATAGAAATATTCTTTGGTCTAGTGGTAGTTACACCTACAGTTAACAAAGAAGCCACACCAATTGAACCTGCAGGAACTGTGATTATCCCTAAAGATGATTTTAATAATGTGGAATCTGTACTATTCAAAGTAACTGTTACTGGATACTGAGGTATTGAGCTTAATTGAACATTTGCAACTACTTGGTCGTCAGAATATGCAACAAAAGTAGATGTACTTAAGCCCAAACTGCTTATTCCAATAGGTATGATTGTTGAAGACACTTGGGATGTGTTCAATCCGTCTGTCACTGAAATAGAAACTGAAGTAGCAGTGGTAGTAGAGCCTATACCCAAACTGATTACTTGTGATAGCTGCCCACTTGGGAAGTAAACAGGATTTGGAACCTGAATCAAACTGTTATTTGAAGAAACATTTACTGACTCACCTGATGGATTTGCATTTCTTGGGAAAATAATCACTAGCGTAACATTTTCTTCCTGCTCAAAAATTATAT
>RGCF01000240.1 GCA_009919265.1 Bacteroidota bacterium
TTGATATTCCAACGTTGACAAAAGCATATGCCACTCTGAGGCAAAATGACTATCCTCGGCACAAACAGATTATCGGGAATTATACACATACAAACAGGGAAGACCGTATTTCGCAGCGCACATGGTACGAGAATGTGACATACGCCGATGAAATCCGTGAGTTCAATCGGGTCAATAGGTTATCTTCTTTTAGATTGAAACCCCCAAAATGAGATGAGACACATGATGGAAATAACGGCCACACTTAGGCTCACAAGAGCATTCGGGTTTTTTATTTTTATTACTTGTCCTTTGTACCTGGAATAGTCGTGAAAGCCGTCGCTATAGGCTGTGACGAAGGTCCCATCGCCCAACTTTATTTGCTGTGACCCTTTCGCCCCACAGAATTTAGGTTGAGGCTCTGTACCGGCGGGGTCCGCACGACACCCATCTTCTCTGTAAATCTTGGGTGTTGCTTCCCAGTCCGCGTAGTCAAGTTGAATAGGATCACCTCGTTCAAAGGCTTCATCCGCCTGTTCTCCAGGCCGTGTTTTCACTGGATATCTATCTTGAACCCAGTGCTCCTGGTAGTATCTACCACCCGATAAAATGAGGCCGCTGGGGTCTACAAGTAAAACTCCATCTACATTTTGAATCTGTCCATCAATATCCCCCACCTGTTTTCTCACAAGGCGACATTGAGGATATCCACTACCCACTACAGCGTTAATGACTGGAAAAGGGTCCAAAGCGAATTTGACATCTTCTACCATGCCTGGAGCCATACCACGCATTTCAGGAAGACCTACCCCGCGAATAGCGTTTCTTACTTTTTCACCGAGTGCGGTGCCATCTGGGATTGTTCGCACATATTCCCACATGGTGGCCCCATTACTACATGTCAAACCACTGTTAATGAAATAATTGACACCAAGAGGCTTGAGACCTGGCATACCTCGTGTGAAACCAGAGGAGGGTCCTCCGAAACCAATCATGTCACCATAGTATATAACACCTTTCACTGCACCCACTACATCACTCAAATTATCACCGCGATGTACTCCAATAGAAGCGGGTGGTAACATCTCATCTGCGGGATTGTAAGAAGGACCGAGAAAACCAGGACCGGAAGCCGGTTTTATCGGTAGGACATTTGGCCGATTATCATTTCCCATTTGGGTTGTCCCGGCGGCGCTCATCTTAATCTAGGCGGGTATAAAACCCGGTGGTATAAAAACATATAGTGATGAGTTCCCGACTGACAGTGGCAATTCCTACAATGGACCGTTGGGAATTCCTGAGTAAACAATTACCCGTCTATCTAGATCATCCCATGGTTTCCTGTGTTGTGCTCTGTGATGAGAACGGCCACGACATTGATGAAATCTGTGCGGCCGGCCTGGATTTAAATCCGAAGTTGCGTCTATATCAGAATGATGAAGTACTAGGTGTCTATGGGAATAAACGGCAGTGCCTCATGAAGGCGCCGACGGAATATGTTGCCGTGTTTGATAGCGACAATTTCTTTGATGAGGCCTATATTGATACCGTTATGGGCTGTATACACAGAGATAATCTGGAAAATAATTACACAACTATATACTGCGCAGCGGGGAATGAGCGTCTAATAATGAATACGGGTCAAGTCGAGAACCGTATCAAGCATTTTAGTGGACTCCTCATTGATCGCTCCAATTGGAATCGTGTCTTGGAAACACCTGCGTGGAATTTCCTATTGAATGATGGTAATGCCGTGTGGCCTACATCGGTTGTCAAACACCTACCCGAGCTTGAAGAAGAAACTGTTGTAGGAACGGACAGTATTTTGGCCATGCGTCTGGCCATTCAGGCGGGATACACATTATCTGTGGAGCCTGCCTTATCTTATGTGCATACTGTCCATGACGGGTCACATTGGACTCAGAATGCAATAGAGTCTAATAGGCTTCTCTCATCGCATCCAACGGGATGGAGGGTATAAAATTATGCGTTATAATTAGAATGTCATTATTTGGGAATGGAAGTTCTAGGTTGGATACGACGCTACGGCCGATTTGTTTTGGAATAGATAAGGCTGTGACGAAAACAATAGCTGGATCCGTGGGACCCGAGAAGTTTAAGAGGTATGAACATATCTTGTACATCATGGCACAACTTTCCAGAATTGTATATTGTGATACGGGCATCATGTGGTATGTGATTGAAAAATCGCTAGGTATGTCCAATGATATTGTAAATAAAAGTATAACTCAATATGATTGGTTGTTTGTAAATGAAAGAAGGAAACCGGTTACATCACAACAGGGTCCATCTACTACCATGGAATCGTATTCCCTAAAACCCGGTTCAGGGCAAAACAAGTACGCCACATATATTTCAACACATGAAGACGTGACATGTCTTTTTATAAATGCGAGCAAACTAAACAAAAGGACAAATCCAAATAGTATCTTACAATCTACGGATGTCATTGTTTCTTTCAAAGGTTCAAGTACTACTGCCAATTTGAAGCACGATCTTATGTCTCAATTTACTGCTGAGGATATCGGGAATATTTTGAACAAGGGTGGTCTGAATATCAAGGTAGGTGATGGTTCTAGTAATAATCTTGTAACCGGTGCATTTGTTTACCCGCTTGTTCATGCGTGGAATGCTCTGACTCGTGCTTTAAATGAACATTGTACTACGCCTGAGTCACGCCTATTTCTGACTGGCCACTCCCTTGGCGGCGCATATTGCTCTCTATTTGGATTTATTTTGGCCGAGGCGAAAGTAAATGGTGCCGAATATATGAAGAATATCAAATCTATTCATATCGTATCGTTTGGTGCACCCACAATCTTACGAGATACTGCACGTAATACATTTAATCGCCATCTTGATACCGGGCTTGTCACTGTAGATCGCGTCGTATCACAAAAAGTCCCAGCACGTTCAGCGTCAACACAATTTCTTGTAGGAGGGCCCGTAGGACCAAATAACGTGATTCCCACAATTCCCGCAGGATTTTCTCACCCTGGATTTAGGCCTCTAGCCACTGATATTCGCCCTGAGGCAGGCGGTCGTCCTTATTCTATTGAAAATATCCGCACTTTTTACGGCGCGCCCTCTAAAACTAGATATCGTGAACCTACTACATGGCCATTCCTTGAGGATATGGGGCTCGGTGATAGGAAAATGAAAGCAGAATTGGCTACAATCGTAGCGAATACCTTAAACATCCCAATCAAAGATATACAGGAAGAAGGGGATGTGGTCATGCCAAAGGATTTGGCGGTACCCATAGAAGGGGATCAAGAAAATCCCGTACAGCCTACTCAAGTACAAAACGGGGTGACGATGGAAGATCCTAGTCTACAAAAAGGTGGTTTAGGATTTACAGAAGCCAAGCGTATATATGATAAACAAACTATGGAACACCTCCCTAATTTTATTAGTGTTTCGGGCTCTAACTACGCATTCGGTTTTGCCCACGCCGAGTATTTAGGTATGTTCTTTTTGGGTGGATTTCGTTCACCAGGAATGAAAAACCCTGCGAATAAGAACACCGGTACTGCATATTTTGCACTTGGAAATGATGGTGTTAAGTTTGAATATGTAACAACGACGGGTGGTAGACGTAAAACTCTTAAAGGTCGTCGTAAGAATATACGTAAAAATAAGAAATATTCTAGGCGTCGTATCTAGTGTATTACGCAGTAGCGCTTAATATTTAATTTAATCGCAATGTAATAGCAATTAAATTAAATAATCAACGGTATTGTAAGTGTCATACTTAGTTTCTCCTACGTTTATTCTTATGTTTACGAGACTTTCTACCTCCTCGTCCTCTTACCTGTTGTGGTGGAAATGCGACCCTATTATTATTACGACGAGTATTTGTACTACTAGTATTTGCAGCAGGGGCGGGTTCAGGAGATTTAGGAATAATGTTACTGAAACGGCCCATATTGGCAGTTGTGGAAACAGGCGTCCTAGGGCTATTAGCAGGTGTTGTACTAGGGCTATTAGGCGGTGTCCTTATGGTTAGAGGACTAGGAGTTCTCTTAAGATTAAAAGCCGGGTTTAGTGTACTGGCATTATGGCCAGTATTGCGAAGAAAGTTATTATTTGCCTTTGTAAGGATTCTCCTAGTATTTCTAGCAAGTTTAGACCTTCCGTTGTTACCAAGAGCCCCAGCCAATGGATTCAATACACTTGTACTCATTCTAAATTATGCGGAGGTTAAAAAATTGAACTCCAGTGGCAACTTAGGTATATCATAGAATAGAATGCCAAGACCCTTCAATGAACATATTCTCTGGAAAGGTAAGATACAGCAGTCAAACTACCCTGCTCCTCACAGAAAACCACCCATGGATCTTCCAATAGTAAACCATATTGTCGGAGGAACAATTTACGATCCGAATATATATAAAAATATAAATAAGT
>RGCF01000025.1 GCA_009919265.1 Bacteroidota bacterium
GCGCTTCCATAAGGGCTTAGAATCATCCGCATATAGATAATATATGAACGCGCCAGAATATTTCGGGGGCGTCTATGTAATAAATCTGGATCGGCGAACGGATCGGTTGGAAGATTTCACAAAAGGAATGGCGGATATCGAGCTACCGTTCAAGCGCTTTTCTGCGTTTGAACGAAAACCAGGAGCTATAGGGTGTTGCTTATCTCATCTTGCCGTTCTAACAGAGGCCCGAACGCTGGGTCTAAAAAATGTTCTCGTCTTTGAGGATGATTTTAGTCCAATCGTGAGCAAATCGGAGTTCTGGGACGAGATTCGCCATTTGTTTGAGAATGAACCCGACTTTGACGTATGTATGCTAGCGTATGCCATGAATAAAGAGGAAGCATATACGGATCACCTCATAAAAGTCATAGATGCCCAGGCCGCATCCGCATATATTGTGAATGCACGTTTCTATGATACACTTATTCAGTTATATGAAAGATCCGCAGCTCTTCTAGAAAAGACAGGGCATCATTGGCTCTATGCAAATGACCAGGCCTGGAAAAGTCTACAACCTTCCGCGAGATGGTTCGCATTCACAAAGCGTATTGGCTATCAACGCGCCTCATTGAGTGATACAGGATATGAACCCATTTTTACGAATTATAGGGTCTGATAGAATCTCTGTATGCTCCGAATGTGATCCACGCAGCGCTGCTCGAATATCTCGCGCGTTTCATCCTTCGACTTTGAAAGCACGGAAATTCCAATTTCCTTTGAAAGAATTTCATAGGCAGCTGGACTCTTGAGCCCATTATAGTGAATGAGGATTCCGAAACAACGGGAATGTTCCGTTAAGGCTTTCTCGCGCAATAGACGGAATGTATTCACGAAATTATGGAAATCCGCATCCTTATCGCGTTCCCCAGTTTTCACCTGGGTTGCAATCCAAAGTCCCTCATTCTCTATACGATGAAGAGTATCAATTGCCTGATTTCCCTGCGAGCTCAAATCCAGCCCCAACACATCGCGCTTAATATCCTTATCACCAATCACATGTTCCATCTCAGGAAATTCCCGCTCCATCAAGCGACCAAATTGCGCCTCCTGATTTCGCCCCTTTTGACTCGCGCCAGGATCACCGCCAAATACTGCACTCGACCCAAGCGCCTCAATAAACATCTCTTCTGTCCTCACAGTCTTATTCTTGAAAGCTCTACTCTGGAAACATTGCATAGCGTGAAGTGCGAAAATCAGAGGATTCTCACAGGGATTATTGATATTAGTAAACCGCGACGTCTCCTTCCAATCCTGTAAGTGAATATATTTCTTATCTTTGATGCGCTTCGTCAGAATATTCAGGAATATGCGTTGAACCGACTTGTCCAATGTATTCGCCACCTTTTTCCCTCCATCTGGAATGGGCCTTAAAGACACCCGCATACCACTCAACGAAACATACACGCCATTTGCATATGTCTCTATCGATTCATATTGAGCCGCATGTTTCTCCATAGGATCCAGTGACTTTATTACATCGGCATATCGCATCGCATCTGGCGATCTCCCATAGACTATCTCAAAATCGGGTTCAAAGTTCTCCACCGGTTCTTGTAACAAATTCGACTTGTAGTTCCCATTCCCTCCTGCCATAGTCCACTTATAATATAAATACTCACCGGATGACTTTTTGAATCTGGCAATTAAAAAGGGATTCGTATCGGCGGTTGCGGCCTCCATTGTTTTACATTCTATTTTAAACTCATCCACCAAATTATAGCGCCCCGATGTGGTAATTACTTCCTCCAAATCATCAAAATGCTCCGAATTCTCATTCTGAAACTGGTAAGGAGTCTCATAGCGCGTGGGAGTGTTCCCCTCCATAAAAATACCAATAATCCTGAGCTTATTGTCATGAATCGCCTCTTCAAATTGCGTCTGTAGGCATTCCAAAAAATGCCGAAACTGCCTTTTGTCCCCTACGAGATTCTCACGCCCATTAAACATGGGATTCATGGCAACTTCCCATGTCTTCATACCGAGCTCTTTAAACATATCAATCGTCTCCTGCCCCCAAAGGTCAACATCCTTATAAAAACGCTGAGCTCCGCGCCCCAACGTCGCCATATCAGGAGTATAATTCGGCTTCGGTAAATTCACGTCGTCCATACCCCCCTTTGCAGCGGTAATCTGGGCATCCACATTCGTCAAAATCTGCGAGTAAGATCCATCATCATTCTCCCATTGAATATAGTTGACACCGCCATTATACATGAACGGTAAAATCGCCCCATACCCTCGTGCATCAATCTGGGCCGGTCCGTGTGATTCTACCTCCTTTACACAATAGGGAGTTAGCTTATTATTGTAAATCTCATACGTATGAGGCATATTGGTCGCCTTTAAAAAGTGCATCACTTGATTTCCCTCGAACATGTCAACCTTTGCCACATATACAAGTGTAGCTATGGGTGGGGACTCAATACCCTTGGATGCCATCAATTTATAGTAGTGGCCAATGTTACCGGCATCTTCTGAATTGATATCCGCCGCCGTCGCCGTCTTCAAATCATCTACTTTGGCAGAAAGCCATCCGCTCATACGAAGTGTTTGCATGGGGTTCTATATATTAGTGGAGCCTTAGCTTTAAGTCACCCACTCTAGTTTCCATATTTCAGAAACCCACGATCATGTTCTATTCGGTATAGGCTCCATGTATCTACAAGGGCCGTCATCTCTGTGCTTGGAGAACCCAAAAAAGTATCATTCGGCGCGGTGGCCAAGCTTGTATACAGTGTAGGCCGATCCGCAGTTGTGAAATTAATAGAACCCTCTGGTTGGCGCTCGTAAAAAGGGGGGCGTCCACGAATATCTCCGAGATCCCACGACATTTCGCCGATACCTGCGCCACAATCCCTATCCTCTTTCGCATGATGTGTGAGAGAATTCCAGATGAAGGAATTAAAAAACGTTTCGCGATCACGTCCAGCTATAACAAGAGATTGGCCGAGATAATATTCCGTGTCAGGAGATGGTGAAAAGCGCCAGCGCCGACCTGTTCTCAAATCATTCTGCGTGCGTAAAAACCAGAGAAGGCGACTGGCGGGGTGCTGGGCTTCTACGCGCCGTGTGACCAGCGATGGGACTCCTTTTACAAGCGGGGCATAGTCGGCAGGACCAAATGTATATGTATTTTCATATAAATGACTATAGGGAATTTCTATTGGATCCACACGAAGTGCGACTTGTGTCTCTCCATCCACATACACATGTCGCGTTTCCAATTGAAGAGTGGGTGACGCAATCTCAGTTCGGACTAACGCCTTGAATGTTTTAGCACCCAGCTTCATTATAGAACCCCAAGGTGTCGGGGCTCTTGTCACAGTCATATCCGATGTCTCTACAATCTCTTCTAATGGGCGCAACTCGAGACGCAACTTGAATGGTTGTCGGCGCATAGCAATGCTGGGAAATCCGTTGCGACCTCCTAAAAAGGGGAGCTCTAGACGAAGGCGCCCAGGAGTTGCATTATATCCAATACTCGCCACAGAGCCATCATGCCAGCCGGTAAGTCTATTCTCCAAATAGGCCGAGTTCAACGTTCCACGCGAGGCACGCGAGGCAAATAGGGCATCGCCACTGTATTCTTGTAGGAGGAGTTTGTCTTGATACACTTGGATTTTCTTAAAAAGAAAATAGGCAATTCCATTCGTGTAGCCGTAGGTATTTCCTGAGAGATCCGTGACAGGCTGCGTAAGATTGGCTTCGGCTTCTACAGGAGGAAGCCAGCTGGGAAGATCTATCAACACTGTGGGTTTCACAAAAAAGTCCCCCGCTATCTCAAATTCAAACTCACAACTGCGCCCAAACTCGGCACCATTCAGCGGAGGAATTCTTCGGAGTTCATGGATGAACGGAGGAATCCTATCATACCGATTTTCAAACGGATTCAGTGTCTTATCCGGGTCATCCTGAAAGAAATATGCGTCTTTATTCCCACGGGCGACGGCCTCATATAGAGCGCCCTCGGCTGTGAGACCTGCACGACTTGAAGCCATTCTGTAGAGTGTTCGGATAAGTGCTTTAAGGGTTCATTCTATGGCCAGATCCAATATGGAGCTTCTAGAATGAAAACGTAGTTCGTAAAACTCCCGCCATCTACTCAGCATCCTTCACCGCGCGTAAATGAATAGAAGCTGCCTTGTCCGCCCGTTTCGGCAACGTAATCTCCGCCACACGACCGTGATTCCGTAGTTCAATCGTCGCAGCGGCCTTCTCTCCATCTTGAACCCATTTGGATAACAGAGCCTTTATTTCAAAATAGCCTTCATGGCGCTCGCCGATTCCTACACGCTGTAGTTCTTTGAGAAGCCGAATCGTCTCTTTGAGTCGATCCGCCTTGCTCTTGTCCATCTATAGGGTCTAGACTCGCACGTTTAAGTTTCCAGTAGAAACTTCTTCTACTGGACAAATGGTCCGTATCCGACTCCGACTAGGAAGATATGCCACCGACCCCGTTCCTGTCATACGCCAACTTCGCGCTTCTAAACCTCCAGAGGTTCTTTTGGCAACGGAACCACCTACGACCGATGCCGAACGATCCTATTTGCTCCTGTTTGAAGAATTCAAGCCAACTTTCTATCACGGCCCCGAGCTGGAACCTGCCGAAGGCACCTATGATATTGAACAGCTGGCAATACCGAAAGAACTTCTTCCCGTGACGGGCGAATATTTACAAAGTCTCTGTGACTATAGTGTCATCAATAGAGAGCTCTCGCATCCCGCTATTGATCTGGCAGTTCCACGTAGCCGACAACTCTTTGTAGAAGATGAGTGGGCGGTGAATCCCACGACCCTCTTTGTATATCCTGAATCAGGCCTCTTAGAAGCTGTGGTAGAACGTGGCCTGAAACCCCGCCTTCTCGTAATGCATAATAGTGATAATCAAGCTAAGTATGATGTGCTCTTACCCTTTCTAGAAGCAAATCCAACCATGTATGTCTGGTTACAGAATAATACTGTGACGCACCCACGTATTAGAAGCCTTCCTATTGGAGAACAAAATTCTATATGGAGAGGTGGAAGAGCTAACGGTGAACCGTCCGTAAAAACATCTAGAAACGCCGAGCGCGAATACGCAATTGTCTATCCATGGTGTTCTTTAACAAATCCAATTCGACCTACATGGTATGAAACGGCAAAACTCTCAACGCGGAAGGATATGATGATCTTCCCACGACTCCCAAAAGAAGATTACATGGAAGCTCTCGAATCTTCTACGGCTGTGGTATGCCCTCCTGGAAATGGCTACGATACACATCGCTGCTGGGAAAGCCTCTATATGGGTGCGTGGGCAATCGTTCACGATAACGCACACACACAATGTCTTTTAAAAGAATATCCCTCTCTCCCACTGTTACCTATAGAGGATACGGCCGATTTGGAAACAATTCAAATACCCGAGCCCCCAAGCCCCTTTCACCCCATGCTACTCCGGACCTATTGGGATATTCTTTTTGCTTCCTACTTATCTCAATAAAGTATGATACAAGAAATCATGAAACTCGCCTACAAGTATCCGATTTCCAGAACAAATGAGCAAGGTATTCTCAATCTCTATTTCAAATTCTCACAGGTCCCAATATTCCGCGATGGCAAATTTCTATATGATTATTGGGAACGTTTCGGAAATACACGCGATAGATATATCCTACTGAAATATCCTAAGACTTGAGAGCCTTACTTCTAAGATCCGCAAAATGTTCTCTCAGCCAGGCATGAAACGAAAGAAAATCAAGATCCGTTCTACGCATTTCTACAAGATTTACACCATATGATTTTTCCAATAGACGAAGCTCATATGCATCTGGGTAATGCTCTAAAACAAACTGGAAGTAGATTTCTTGTTCTGACATACCAGATGTATCATATCGATCAGGTTCTACACATTTCAGTAGAGCTTCCCACATAGGACATTCATGTTCTTTCTCTACTCGTGTAAACAAATCATCTAGAATTTCTCGGTTATACATCATACAGTCTGTTGTTCCAGACTCTTTGGATGTATTCTCAAATTCTTTGGGGAGAAGCTTTCGCATATGTGTGAAATATTCTGGCACATACATTCCACCATAATCAAAAAGGAGTTTTCCATTCTTGAAAAACTCTATAGGGCGCAAGAAAACAACATCACTATCCGCTATCAAAAAATTCGGCAAAAGATCTGGAACAACCTTGTAAGCATAATATTTCAATAGCTGCTGATAATACCATCCCTGCCGATTATTTGTAGAATGAATATGGCGTGATACATCTTCAAAAGAAAATGGGAAGGACGCCTCGGGAATCCATATACATTCTTCATCAGGATCCTCCTTGCTTATTACATACATGTTACGCAAACCTCGAGTATTCTTACGAAGACTTTCCAGACAATACGGAAGAATGATAGCGTCCTTGGAATGATAGGGAATGATCGCGTCAAATTGTTCTACATAGTCTGTTGACATCCTTTAGAAAATGAACTCTAATAATATTCCACTCGTTTTTATACATATCGGAGACGCACCTCCAGACTATGCCAAACGCGCTGTTCTCCAGGCACGCCGCTGGAATCCAGATGCCCCTATATTCTTTCTAAGTTCCGCCATTCCCGCAAGCTACGGGGCAGGAGAAGAATGGATCTCTATAGATAGTATTCCCAAAACAGATGCGCACATCCGGTTTCTTGAAACATCGCGCCTTAATTCTACATGGCGGGGTGGATTCTGGCGCTCAACTACAGAACGCCTTTTTATCTTGGAAGATTGGATACTACATCAAGGAATCAAAGAATGTATTCATATGGAAAATGATATTATGCTCTATACGGAGTTCAACAAGCTGCTACCTGTTCTACGAAAAGGCAAGGGTCTTTCCACCACCTTCCAAGGACAGGGCGTACAACGCGATCAAGTGCGTCTTTGTTTTGCAGTGCTCTATGTTGCCCGCCAGGAAGCTCTATCCAACCTCCTCGTGTTTCTCTCCAACCCATCCAGCACAGACGAAATGCAACGAGGCGGTGACTACTGGGATATGACGCCTGAAGATTGTTCCCTACTTCCTACTGCCCCCGTTGGAGTCACACTCATATCCGAAACGTATCGCAGCTGGTATGAGAATCCGGAATTCCCTGTGATCTTTGATGCGGCAGCTTACGGACAATACCTGGGTGGTATAGACCCGAGAAATGGCTCAGAGGGACCAGGGTTCGTGAATCTCGACACAGATTTCCGAACCGATCAATTTCAATATATGTGGCGGATGGATTCGCTCGACCGACGTTATCCAGTTCTACAGGATAAAGACGGTAGGGAATGGAATCTTGCAAACCTTCATATACACTCAAAAGAGTTGGAAAAGTTCTAATATACTAAATAGATGATCGAGAAACATATATTTCAAACATGGCATACTGACAAACTTGATCCGACAATACAGGCCCGAATTGACAAATTTAAAAAAGAAAATTCTACATATACATATAAGCTCTATCTCGACGCAGATATAGATAGTTTCGTAAATACAAACTATCCTGGAGAGATTGCCGACGCATACAATCGTCTCAATATTATCGTGGCAAAGGCCGATTTCTGGAGATATCTTGTTTTATATACATACGGTGGGGTATATGTAGACATTGATTCCAATATTGAAAAACCACTGAATACACTTATACGTGATGAAGATGAAGCTATTATAACATATGAAATGAGGCCAGGTGTGCCTATCGCATATGTACAATGGGCTCTCATCTTTAAAAAGGGGCATCCCATTCTAAAAAAGACAATTGACATGATTGTCGATAATATAAAAACGAATAAATATCCGAATAATATTCTTAATATGACTGGGCCTATTGTCTTTGCGGAAGCCGTTCAAGCAGTTCATATGGAACTTTTTCAAGAAAAACCGCCCGAAATAGATAGTGCGATTGATAAGACATACAATAAAAATGGTATATCGTATCGTATATATGGAGTCGATTATAATGGACACCTAAGTTTTAAAAATCTAAGTGAACATTCTTTATTACATCCCACAGGAAATACCTATTGGCATAAGCAGAAAAAGCCCCTTCTGAAAGGAGGAAAACGGCGCAAACGAAACCATAGAACAAAGCGACGTAGGCGTTTATTTACATCCACATCCCGTCGCAGAACACGCGTTACATATTTGTGAACCCACCGTGACTTTTTGTCGTTCTTCATAGGATGGATACTTCACTACACACCCCGTAATAGAGCTACATGTGCTGTAATTACATGTAGCTTGGGTCGAAAGTGTATTTATTCTATAATATGTATAAATCGTCCGGGATTGTGTTCTGCGGAGAATATCACTTGAATCCATCTAAACAGATACCATAGATTCCTTATAAAGAATGTGTGGCATTTGGTGCTGCATAGGATCCGTAGATACATACGTTGTGAAAAAATGTCTGGCGACATTGGAATCTCGGGGCCCTGAAGGAACGTGTATTCTAGAAGTGGGTGACGCGACGCTCGGATTTACACGCCTCGGTCTAAATGGCCTCACAGATGCAGGTATGCAACCCATGCAAAAAGGGGGGGTAGCCTGGATTTGTAACGGAGAGATTTATAATTGGAAGGAGCTCGCACACGAATATAATAGTATGACCTACTCCGGCTCAGATTGTGAAATTCTCGGGGCATTCTATGAACGATGTTGTGAATTGGAGATTCCTCTGCGAGAATTTTTCCGAGCCCTGGATGGAGTATTTGCTCTTGTTCTAGTTGATACTGTAAGAAACAGGATCGTTATTGGGCGTGATCCATATGGGGTGCGCCCCTTGTATACATGTCAAACAGATGGACGCAGATATTTCGGATCGGAGATGAAATCCCTGATGGGTTTGGGAGTGCCCGAAGCCTTTCTGCCAGGTCATTATCAAATACTAGAAAAAGGGTGCGATCCAATATATGAATCATATCATGAAATTCCGTGGATGAAACATCCGTTATATATGGAGGAGGAGAATGCACGACAGGCGGTTCGGGAGAGCTTTCGAATCGCCGTGACAAAACGCCTCATGACGGATCGAAAGGAACTCGCCGTAACATTGAGTGGCGGTTTGGACAGTAGTCTCGTGGCGGCAGTGGCAGCGGCGGAATGGCGCGCTGCCGGAAAAGGGTCCATCTATACATTTAGTATTGGAATGGCCGGTAGCACGGATCTGTCATATGCCCGAAAAGTAGCCAGCCATATCGGCTCCATTCATACGGAAATTGTGAAAACCCCTGAAGAGTTCTTCGCAGCTATTCCGGAGGTTATCCGCGACATTGAATCGTTTGATACTACCACCGTGCGCGCATCTGTAGGAAATTGGCTAGTGGCAAAATATATTCGGGAACATTCGCCATGTAAAATTGTCTTGAATGGAGATGGATCCGATGAAGTCTGGGGATCGTATTTGTATTTTAAGAATGCTCCGTCGAATCACGCGTTTGAAGCGGAGGTCACACGTCTTCTCACCGATATTCACATGTTTGACGTTCTCCGCTCAGATCGCTGTATTTCCTCGCACGGTCTAGAGCCTCGCACGCCCTTTTTGGATAAACAATGTGTGGCGGTGGCCCGAAGTGTTTCCACCAATCTCCGAAGGCCAGGTATACTTCCTGAAAAATGGCTACTTCGTCGGGCATTTGAATCCATGCATATACTTCCGCCCGATGTTCTTTGGCGCAAAAAAGAGGCCTTTTCCGACGGAGTGAGTGGGACGGAAAAATCCTGGTATGAAATCACACAGGAAATGTCGGCAGCTATTGTTGGGGATGAATGGGTCGGAAAAGCCGATACGCCCGAAAAGTATTACTATAAGAAACTCTATACAGAGATGTATGGAAGCGCCTCGGTGAATGTTCCCTATTTCTGGATGCCACGCTGGTCACCAGGGGCAACAGATCCTTCCGCTCGAACATTACATGTTTATAACTCGTGAGGAGTATATATCATCACTATATGCGTGACAGCAGATAGAATGAAACATAGCACAGAACATTGTAACCAGAGTATGAAATCTCCATACATGGGTGTATACACACACGCCATCACACTTAGGAATAACATCATCAGGCCCAATATACTAAGAGAATAAGAGGCCTGGTGATTCAGATATTGATTATACATATGAACAGGATATAATTCATCCATTCGCAGCGCTATACATTCATCGAGGGTGATTCGCCTCGTAAAATTTATCATCCTGGCTGCGTAGTAGTGTAAGTACCACTCAGGATGACACAATGTCTGGGTCGTCTTGTAAAAGATGGACCGAGAGGTGTGTATATGCTTTCTTTTGAAGAGGGAGGGCTCTTTCATATTCCATTGCGCTGTGAAATGGTCACCCGGTCCGGGGATTTATGCGATAGCTGTGTCGCAAAAGATATAAAAACGAAAGAAAAACTTGGCGGGATTCGAGGAATTACAATTGGAGGGCCTCTACCTTCTTATTTGATGGGTCGTGTCACAGATCCTATTCCGTATTGGTCGCGGCTCTATGACAGTGCCTGGTTCCGTTTAAAGATAGAAGAAGGATACACACTTAGTGAAGAGACAATGGCAAAAGTGAAAAAAGCGGTCGACAAAGCCTATGTGGATGTGACACCTGTAGCTCCCGAGGCATTCCCTGCGAGTAAAACGAAGAAAGAGAAGAAACCAGTATCCGCCGAGAAAGTATTGGAAAAACTCCCTGTGATCGAGACTAAGACCCAAGTACCTGTAAAAAGAAAACCGGCTGTCAAAAAGACATTACCACAGGGTGCTGCTGCACAAGTAGATGGGGAAATAGATATATCCGAACACGAAGTGCTTTATATTTCTGTGCGGAAACAGGAGGTGGATGAGCGCATGTTCTATCTGAATCCCAAGAATGACAAACTCTATGATATGAAATGTAAATACGTGGGGCGCCTGAAAGATGGCGCTGTCGTGGAGTATCCAGATTCAGATGCGGAGCCCTCTTAGCGCTGAAATGCCGCTATGGCCGTTGTGATATTATAGGATGTATTTGTCCCTGCAATATCCGCTTGGGCGATGGGATTTTGTATAAACGGGGCGACAGTTTCTCCCGCTGCCGCTTGACCTTGAAGCGTAGCTACACCAATACTCGCATCAAGAGAACCACCCTTCGTCATGTAAGACGAATTGTTCGCTTGCGCCACCGCCGTAACCACTTTTGCCGCAAAAAGTGTCTGTGCGGCCTTGTGCTGGACACGAGTTACATGGCTATAGTCGCGGTTGGGCATTTTCTACAGGAGTTTAAGATTTTTATTATTAAGCGGTACGGGTAGAAATGACGTGGCGTTCTATCGGCCAATACCGTAACCCCCCACTCCCTATAAGGCCGATACCTCACCACATGAAACCTATCGTATGGAAAAAACCTGCGCCATTACCTCCTATTACAAAAATACTCCCGCCCATCAAATCCTCCCGTTGGAGATATTAGACTAGACGCAATGTTAAAGACCACATCCCTTCCACCGACGCATTCCTTTGCCACCAATCCCTACATGCAGCGGACATGACTGTCCAACGCTCCGCCGTCATCTTCGTCACCGCCTTTGCCTCTTCAGGGTTCTGTGCACGGAAATAATGAAGCCCCTCTACCGGCGGATCGGCATACGAGCTCATATCGACTTCGGGTGCTACGACAGGCACACACCCCATTGCCATACACTCAATCTCGCGGTGGCATTTACTGCCATATCCCGCGAGACAGAGACCATATTTCGCAGATGTTAAACGTTCCAGATATTCTTGCTGCGTATATATATATGTATCAGAGCTATTCGTATTGTGATAAAAATCATCACATGCTTCTTCCCACGTATGCCCCGTCCGCCTCGCATGCTGTATCGCATTTTCAGAACGCCCATAAAAGACCAGATTCTTCTCACGCGCCTCATACGATCTTGTAGGGAGGCCGCGAGATACAATCTCTTCTACAAGCGCCGGCCTACGCGGCCAAAAACTCCAGGCTTTCCCTCCCACAGGCGGAACAGGATTTCCAAATAACCCAATGGTATATGGCGGATCTGTCGTGCGATGTAACCATTCCAATGTAGGACGATCATATAAAAGAGTTTCACCCACACCCCCAAGCCATACTTGTTCTACAGATTTCTCCACGACCGTCACATATCCGCGCTCACCCCACAGCTTTGCCATTTCTCTAAACGAATCATTCGCGTGGTCATAGAATCCCTTGCGCCTTACAGGAAGAATTAGAATGTGATCCTTTTTCTCCAGAACAGGCGTCATAACACGTCGCATGTCATCCGCCAATTTGGAAAGAACCGTATTCTGTTCATTTGTATTTGGAACGCCTTTCGCCACAATCTGTAGGCGATATTGGAGACCCGACGCTGCACAAATATGTAATAAAGATGTATTTGGCTCCATCTCGGATTGTATTTCCCATACATAGGCTCCCAGAGGAAGAACCCATACCCATGATGCCATCTCACGAGTGGACATGACAACACCCCACGCCCCTTGAAGTGCTTGTATACAAATATCAAGAGACGTTCTACCAGGCCATACCACTTTTATAGAAATGCCGAATTCACTCAGCTTTTGCTCAAAAAACTCATCCTGCTCCTCCCTAATCCACGTATCATCCACCAGCAGAACAAGCTTTTTAGAAGCTACCACCGACTTCCATCCACCGAGCCCCAAATTCTCCCTCAAAACATCAATCTCCTCCTTCGAAATAAGATCTGGCAACTTGTCCTCATACGGCCATACGAGCGCCTTTTTACACCAAATCTGCTGATTCTCATCCCGCGATAACACAGGAATTTCCTTATTGGGCCATTTAAACATTTTAATTGCCTCCATACACGCACGATTCTTCGCACACCAGAATTCTCCTCCAGGCATTCTATTGCGCATCAAAAAAATCTTTGACATGTAGCTCAGAATGAATTTCCCAGCATCCGCTGCCACATCGTTCGGCAATGGGGCAATAAGCGCCTCATCTACAGATAAAGATGCCGTCATAGAACTCAATTGCGATTCCGACCACGCTTTTATAGAGGATTTCGTCTTTCCCACTAAAATAGAGTCATATGTATATACCAGGCCCTCGCGTGTCTGAAATACATCCGTCATCTCGTAAATGGGTATAGGGGGGGGCGTGCACATATTCAACTCCGCAGCTTCCAGAGCAAGTGTATCCTCACTATTCCTCTTCACCATCGAACAATATGTCCTGGCCTGCGCCACGCTTAGAGGACCCTGTATGGGCCGCGAAAACGACGCCCGTGTCCATTCCTGCGCCGGTTTTCCCCAGTCCATCACAGGGCGCATATCATGAAGACCCGTTGGCTGGATATATAAATAGCTGGGTTTATCGACAATATTGCGAGGATCATACGTTCGCACATCGCTAGCATGATAGTGATACGTGCGTAAAGTAAGCGCAGGATTCGCCACAAGAAACCGTTGTTTGAACATTTCCAACGTAATCGCATTATCACACCCCCCCTGACCAAACGGAAAGTTGAGCACACTCCAATCCCATTTCAGCGACTTTACTGCCTTTGCAGAAATCACCCACGTGTCCTGCGAATCAGGGCGAGGTCCGAACAGTTTCGCGGCTTCTATATCTGCCGACGTCGTTCCCGCCACATCCCAGCGAAGAAGAGCAAGAAATTTCGGCTTGATCGTCATGTCCGTGGACCATAGTATCCGCCAGCTCGTATCGTCCAAAAAAATATCCGCATTTGCAAAAACAATCAGCACGTCCTCTGGAGCCTCCTCATAGACCCACCGAAGAACATCCGCATACGTCAGGCGCTTTCCAATAACCTTCTCCCGTATTTTGCCATGGACCGGTTGCGCCATCGCCTTTTCATTCAATAACACAATGCGATCCACTATAGAACACTCGGTGTTCTTCTTCAAACACGCGTCAATCTCCTGTTTCCTCTTATTCTTCATAGGCTCATAGTATTGTGTAACCAGCCACAACTCCTGCGGCTTCTCACGGGTGGAAAGTAGTGTAAGCCCTCTTGTCGCGCAAACACTCGCCCGCTCCGCCGTCGCCTCCACAGGAAATGTTCTGCCAATATGAAATGACAAGGCCACAAGCGCCTTTGCATCTTCCTTCGTCCCATCCCATACAGCACCTGTAAAAGGATACAAGTCATGCATTTCATCTAGACATAATAGATTCGTCATTTCCAATTCTAACAATGTATCCATCCCCATACGAGTCACAAGAGTGCGCGGGACAATTACAATGCGCGCCTTGGACCACTTCCCCGCTTCCAACCATTCTTTCACTACATCAGGATCATTTAGACACACGACAATATCTGGGACAAGTCCAGCTTCGCATAGCGCATCCGCCACAGTCGTATCCGTCACACCCACATCCCACCGATTCCAACAAGCCGTTTCACTCGGCAGCGAGTCAAACCATACAAGAGTTTTCTGATCGCGCCATACCGACGTATCAAGACTAATAATACGTAAATCTTTCCCCGTTTTTGGATTTTTCGCCAACATCTCTATACAGAAATAAGGCCCTAGACCTTAGGCCATATAAACATCCCAGAATAACACGTATTTAGATGGAACACTGCGCATATCTAGTCAATTCTACTCCCAAATATTACTATCTCTTGCCAATCCATTTTACTCTTTTAAAACGTTACGCGCCTAAACTGAACATGCCCCTTTTCTTGGCCACGGAAGAACCGAATCACCCCATCTGTAAAATAGTTGCCACGATGGGCGTAGAGCTCATTCCACTCGCCAAGGCCGACGCGGGATTCTTAGATTCTCGCCGCGCCGCATTAGAAGTTCTCAAGGACCGATACGAGTATGTGCTGCCCGTCCAGGAAGACTTTCTACTGGATCGTGCTCCGGATGTCACAGCCATAGAAGAAGGCCTCTCTCTTTTGAAAGATGCGACGAGTGTGAGACTAATGCCATGTCCTGGCCCGGGTGGTTTACCACTTGAATATGCGCCTCGGTGGGCACATGTCTTATCATCCGATACATATGCATTCACATTTCAAGCTACGCTTTGGAAAACCGCCGATTGCTGCCATTGGTATACCGCGCTCTGTAACAAATTAGAGACTGAATGGCCGCGAGCCACTACATCGCTGGAAACACGACTACGTGTGGAAATACGGGCAAACTTCGCAGAGAATGCTGAAGGTCAGCAATTCTTCCGGGAAATATCCAAGGGCTTACATGTAGGTTGGCGACGACTTGGTTCTTGGTCGAATGCCGTATTTTTGTCACCATGGCCCTACCGACCTACGGCCATTGTGCAGGGAAAGCTGGAACCATGGGCTGCCGAAATGGCCAAACGAGAAGGGTTCAGTCTTGATTCACTCCAATCGTAAAAACTTGCGGCCAATCTTACTCGTTATAAACATACCACATCCAGCGGCAACTTGAAGATAAAATATATTACTTTTCTTGGTACAGCAGAGTAAATACGCGGATAAACTAACAAAAACCAATGAACACAGCCAGAATAAGTTAGTAAAGCTATCCATTCTACTACCGCTTATTATTTTAATTACACTCTATGGTCTAAACAAAATGTCTATTTAGTTTTGTAGGATATCCATGACCAAAAAGAATCATATAAATTAATACGACGGCGGATACTACGATACTCCTGTCTTCTGCTACCACCGGACTCTGCCCTAATCCATATACCATAGATAGATACAATACAAATCCAAGAATAATTGCGTGAAATACCATAACTAATCCGCGCTCCATTCTATACATAAATATCAGAAAATACCTAGGGTCCAGGCATCGGAGGGGCATTACCATTCTGGTTATACACATGTAGAAACACCGCATTACTGAGGGGTGTATAATTATCCATGGTCACTAAATAACCATTACTGAACCCACTTCTGGGGCCAATGAAGTAGGCACAATAATCATCGGGCAATAAATTCGCCATAGCTCCTGGGATCCTATGATACAATGTATAATACGCGCCATATGCCCCATCCATAAGAGCATTGCTGGATAGGACAGCCGGATCTAGTTCAAGTTTTATCTGGGAATTAAAATAATTGGAACTGTATGCATTTGAATTCTGCGAAAGCATATACGCACCTTGCGACGCCTTTTCCAGAATTTGCACACCTCTAGAAGATTCATACTGCACAAACGTAGAAAACTCCTTCACGAGATTATACGGCGTGCTTGTTCCCAAATACATACGCTGGAATAGATAATTCGGATTCACCTCTAAAAACATACGCGTCGTAGAATTCGGATGAATGTAGCGAAGAAATGGGGCCGCCGTAAAGCTCACTGTGCTGAAATATACATCGCCGGTGGAATAAAAACTGGGATATTGCTCTATAGTAGACATTGGGAGATTGGACCCCGTATTTCTACTCCAATCCCATCCGTATCCATTGTATTCGTCAATCGCGTAAAACGTGGAGAACGGAATACTGCTTATAAAACTCGCATAGCCGGCATTGGTTGAAAGAGTGCTATACGAATAACCAGGCCACGCACGCGCAACCGCCGAAAGATCCGCATATCCCCTCGCTGTAAAAGAACTGATAGAAAAGAAAACGCTGCGAAGATCCGTGATTGTAGATAGCTGAATATCACCCACGCCAATGAATTTGAGTGTTGATTGCGACGTGGACATTGTGATATTTTCAGCATTTGGGACGGATACTGCAGCGAGACGTGATACAAATGGTACTGTATTTTGAGCAACCAGAAGATTGGGTGCCGCATTACTAAATGTAAATGTGCTCGTGAGAGGATCTACATAAGCATTAAATAATCCCTGGATACCAACTGTGCTAAATGTCGCGGCATGGCCCACGGTTGATGCCGATAAAGTGGATCCAAGTGAATCAACAAGGGCGTCAAAATACGGGGGCGTGATAGAGCTAACAGAGTTCCAATATGCATTCCCACCCCCATTTGATATAAGAACATGCGACGCTGGAATGTATCCATTTGTTGGAGTGCGAGCATAAATCTGTCGGAGTGTGATAACATCCGAATCAAGCGTTTTGATACTAGCCGCCATCTACCTCTGTCTTAGAATGACAGATTCTGAATCGTTAGGAAATACGAATTCGTAGAAGCGTAAAATGTATACATATTCGGCGAACGAAATCCTACATTCGTCTGATATGAAATAGCACCCGGTAGCATATGCGTAAGAATATACGGATTCTGGTAGGAGCCCACAATCTGCGAACCAGGGATAGATATTTTGATAGGTTGTTGGTAAAAGTTGGAATATCCATTCCCTGATTGTACACCTGCAACCATTGTCTGAAAACAACTACTGAGATATGTAGTCCCATATTGAAGATATGTATTCATAGGAATTGCCTTGGATGTTACAGAACCATTGGTAATAGTATCAAATTGGAACGTGGGATAGGCTTCCACCGTAATCCGACTTGCGCTAGTAATGAGACTAGAGAATCTGTCGAGCTGAAGATTCATGGTAGAAAAAGAGAGATTTGAGTTGGCGGTTGTGAGTCCCGTCTGGGCCCCGTTCTCTCCCTTATAGGTCAGTGTTGAATTCACAAAGCTACTGAGGAATGTAATGGCTTCCACGGAGGATATATAGACCTGTGATCCGTAAATACTCATAGCCCCCGCCCTGTCAATATAAATATTCTGCTTTGCGGCCTGGATCCCTTGACTCGTGCTGAGAAGAGTCTGCGTGCTGACATATCCATATGTCCCGAGGGATGAAATAAGTCCACAGGTAGTGCTGGGGAGATTGGAACCATATACAATACCGTAATATGATGCATTACTCTCACTGAAATATTTCGTGCTGAGAAGATATTGTTGGTTGAGACTATTAAAGTTAATATACGGAGGATCCGATGTACCTGTTACAACAACTCCGAGATTCCCTCCAGATGTTGTCGCAGGATATAGAATTCCTGCCATAGTGCTCGCAAGTGACAGGGAGCTTACATAGGAAGCACTTCCCAAGTTTTGAATAGTGCTTTGTAATGAGAGACTGCTAATATACCCATAGGATCCGAGGCCGACCACCGTGGAACGTTGCTGTGTATTCAACCCCACGCAAGAACTTAGTAGAGTCGGAGAGCTAATGTATCGGGAGGATCCGAGGCCGATTACAGTGCTCTGTATGTTTGACATGAAAGATAGAGAGCCATTCAAAAAAGGTGTCATGGAACTGGTGAGATCAGCGGTACTAATAAATTTAGCAGGACCCTGAATCCAACTCACCGTGCTTTGAAGCTGGTTACCCGTAATACTACCCGGTATGCCCCCGAGGCCAATCTGTGTAGAAAGAGTGGAATAGCTGGTCGCCACAATCGTTGATATGGAAGATGCCGCTCCATAAATCTGTAGAAAAGTCGAGGGCAAGTAGCCAATCTTACTACCATCCATGGCAGACTGGCTACTAATAGTTTGAAATACATCCTGCCATACACGTAGTCCTTGACCATCGGCGACTTGAAATGAATTCGCACGATAGGGTGTATTTGTATTTGAATTTATGGAATATAACAGATCCTGAAGTTGAATTTCTAAATCATTTGTCCGACTCATCGCGGGTTCTACAACAAGATAAGAATACCATCTCCTGAATAAGTCGCACATCACACTAGAATGCCAGGGGGTGGTGGTTTATTACAACTCGTTGCCATGGGAAAACAAGATATATTTTTAACCGGAAATCCCCAAATCACGTGGTTCAAAATGGTCTATCGTCGCTATACGAATTTTGCGATAGAGTCCCAGCAGATTTATTTTGATGGTGACCCAGATTTTGGAAAACGTATTACGGCAGTTATTTCGCGACGTGGAGATCTGATTGGCCCTATGACATTGGAAGTTGTTTTGCCATTTGTGACTATGACAAATGGTAAGCCTGGGGCATATGTAAATACAGCTGGATATGCTCTTATTGAGGAAATCACATTGGAAATAGGGGAACAGGAAATTGATAAACAAACCGGAGAGTGGATGCAAATTTGGTCAAGTATGACAACTACGGCCAGCCAAAAGGATGCCCTACAAAATATGATTGGGCGTGTAGACGGTTTAACCGTTCCGATCGCGCCGGTTCCCTCGGGGGCCTGTTCTGTGGGAAACTATACATACGGTGCATTGAAACTCTATATCCCCCTTCAATTCTGGTTTAATAAGAATCCTGGCCTATATTTACCACTTCTCGCAATGCAATATCATACTGTTCGTCTGAATGTGAAACTTCGTGATCTTGCCAGTATGATTGATACTTCGAACCTTACAGCTACATGTGCAACAGTTCAACCAGTTCCCGCGAAAATCACAGAATTTCGGCTGTGGGGTGATTATATATTTCTGGATACCGAGGAACGTCGTAGATTTGTAGCAAATTCACATGAATATCTCATTGAACAAATTCAATATACTCCGAAAACATCTATTCCTGAGAATGTGAATACGCAGACGGTGCGTATGGAATTTAATCACCCACTACGCGAACTTTTCTGGATTCTTCGACGAGATGTCATGGAGCTAACGCATGAATGGTTTAATTGGGGATCTACGTCAGTACACGAAGCGGGCCTTTCAAGAGATATTTTACAAGATGCCGTATTACAAATTGATGGTTTTGATCGGTTTGATGTTCGGGATGCAGGATACTTTCGCCTTGTCCAGCCATTCCAATATCACACCACAACGGATGTGAAGCAATTCATTTATATGTATAGCTTTGCGCTCCGGCCGGAAGAAATGCAGCCGAGCGGATCTTTGAATGCGAGTCGTATAGATAATATGAATCTCAATGTGAATCTCCGTCCCGACACATATGAGCCCACGCAATTATATTACGACAGAAATGGCAACTCGGTTCCAGAAGGTAGCGCGTCTATTGATCCATCAAGAACTGTAGTAAATCCATCATATGTTCCTCTTCGTGGTAAAAGCAGTATAGTAGTCTATGCAAAAAATCACAATGTTCTGCGAGTAGTGAATGGATTCGCGGGTCTACTTTTCAAGATTTAGCTCGGAAGCCTGAATAGCGATGGATAACACTGCCGGTCAAATAGGCGGATTATCTTTACCAAATATACCTGCGATACCTGGGTTACCAAGTTCCATACTAAGCAAATTACCAAGTTCCATAACAAGCAAACTTCCTGGAGCTGCTGTGGCAGCTGCTGCGCCAGCTCCCACCGGATTGGCCAAATACATCCCTTTTACAGTTGAGTGGTTCGGCCTTTTCATTCTCGCAGGAGGCATCCCCTTTCCCCCATTTTCATATCTAGGCTACGGCGGATTGAATCTCTGGGCGGCCGGATCGTTAACCTATTTTGCAATGAAAGCCGCCACCCAGGCGTTTCTCGTATTTATAAATACATTCGTAAGTGTCTACTATCCTGATCTGTGGTGGGTGGGATATCTTCTCGTATTGAATCCCTGGTATGTATTTGATATTCTACAAATGTTCAGTCCGGCATTCCCACAAGAAGGATTCAAAGTTCCATTTACACACTTTAATCCTGCCAAGCCTTTGGGGACACCAATCAATATCAATGGCAAAAAAACATTTGCAGCAGGAAAAGTC
This sequence comes from Bacteroidota bacterium, assembly GCA_009919265.1. Taxonomy (GTDB): domain Bacteria; phylum Bacteroidota; class Ignavibacteria; order Kapaibacteriales; family UBA961; genus UBA961. Next base: position 20,624 of record RGCF01000025.1, read on the forward strand.
ACAGCTCCCCTTTTAGCAGCGGCTCTTGTTTTTCTCGGCACCGGCACCTATGGCTTATTACATATGCTACCCCCCTCCATTACGGCTGGATATAAGCCCATTGTAAACAGTGTTTTCGCTGTATTAGCAGGTATAACTGCCATTGCAGGTGGTGGAGCTGGTCTCATGATGCTTCCGACGTTAATGAAAACCCTACAATCGAATTCAGCCGAATATACCCAAAGTGTGGCGGCGCCACAATCGGGTGGTGGGTCCGAACTCCCAAGCTTGGAACAAGTTGCGAATAATATTTTGGATCATAAAACTACACAAACAGGTGGTGGGTTCGAGGACGAAAGCTCAAATATTTTTCTCGGAATTCTAACAATTATAACATTGGCGGGAATCAGCCTCGCGCTCGTCCGGTCAAAGACAGAATCTAGAAGAAAGATATAATGAAGTATCTTATGTCCCAAGAAGAGTTCGAACAGCTCATCGGCCGCCAACCTCTTCCCGAGGGTGAAACACTCCCCCCGTTTACCGTCATCTATTTTACTGCCACTTGGTGCGGGGCATGTCGGCGCCTCAATATACCTGAGTTGGAAGAGGCATTTCCCCAGGTGAATTGGCTAAAATGCGACGTGGATCAAAATAACTATACTCCTGGCTACTGCGGTGTGAAATCGATTCCCACGTTTCTTATTGTAAAGGATAAGGTCATCGTTGGTCCATTCAGTTCCAATAGCAATGACAAGGTGAAAGAATGGATTACATCAAATCTCTAAGCTTACAGTACATGCATACGAAAACCGTAAAACAGGTTTTTGCAATTGTAGGATCTCTTATTGTAATATATTACATAAGCACGTATTATGATTCGTTAAAGCAAATTGCCAAGAAATAAACGTATATGTAAATATGGAAACTGAAGCCCCGTATGATACTATCATAGTAGGCTCCGGTATAGCAGGACTCTATACAGCCGTGGAAGTTTTGAGACGTCATCCAAGATCACGTGTAGCAGTCTTTGAAAAATACAAGAATCTCGGAGGAAGAGTCTACACCTTTCGTCAAACGATTGAAGGAAAGGCCCTTCAATGGGAGGGAGGAGCTGGGCGCATTTCAGAGAATCATACAAGGATCCTAGATCTCTTGAAACGTTATAAACTCACATTTCAACGTATAGGGGGTACTATTCAATACAAGGATACGTATACATCCGCCTTGGAACCTGATATTTTTGAATCGGGTATCCCTGTGTTCATGGATACGTTACATGCACTTCCTGCGGCCGAATTACAGAAACATACAATTCGCCAACTTCTCACGCGACTTCACGGAGCCAAACAAGCGAATACATATCTCATTCGGTTTCCATATAGGGCGGAAGTGAATGTTATGCGTGCGGATATGGCGCTCCGGCTTTTCTCTAGAGAATTCCGAAAGGATGAAGAATATGGGATCTGCGCGGAAGGACTCTCGGCCCTTATAGGTGCCATGCGTGATGATGCAACAAAACGAGGCGTGACATTTTATAGAGAATATACCCTCGTAGATGTTGAAGAAAACAAGGAAGTTCTTGCGACATTTGAACACGATTCGGAGCAAGTTCGTATAAGGGGGAAACAGATTATACTGGCACTTCCCTCGGAGGCACTCAAACATGTGAAACCCTTTGCCAAATGGCATGTGCTTCGGCATCTTACGATGGAACCCCTCCTCCGATTCTACGGAGCTTTTCCAAAAGAGAATGGGGCCGTTTGGTATGAAAGATATGGGGGGCGCATTGTTACATCCGAGCCAGTCCGCTATATCATTCCAGGAAATACAGATGTGGGATCCATGCATATGTCCTATACAGATACTCAGGATGCCCAATTCTGGATTCAAAAACTGAAAACCGAGGGCGAGAAACGGGTGGGAGAAGAAATGGTATCCGAACTACGCCGACTGTTACAGCCCTCTATCCCGCCCCCCTATTTCATAAAAGCGCATGCGTGGGATCACGGAGTCACATACTGGCTTCCTGGTGCATATGATCCAGTAGAGTTGTCCAAAGAAGCCCTGAGACCCTTTGCAGCAATGCCAAATGTCCATGTGGTGGGGGAATCTTTTTCTTTACGACAAGGATGGATGGAAGGTGCCGTCGAACATGCCGCGCAGCTTTGTACATCTATCTTGAAGGGATAGCACTCATATTTCATCGCGAAATACAGTCTCTAGAAAACCCCACGCATTGGCAGAGATGGATACATACCTTTTAATTGGAATACTCCACGTGGTTCTTATTGTTCCCTTTTTACTTTGGATCGGCTTCCAGCGCGCAGCAACCCCGGAATGGGTCTATCACGTGCTGTTTGGAACGGGCCTTTTGATTCTCGCCTACCATGGATTCAAAGCCGTTGGGCGTTTTTTTGCAAAATCCCAGTTTCTATGGGTGAATGTCATCCATGTTCTTTTTGTAGCCCCCCTCCTCATTTGGATCGGATACCACGCAAAAAAAACCGAAAGACCTGCATATGATATGCTTCTTATTGTGGCCTTTGGCGCATTCGGATACCATCTATATAAGCTAGTAGTTATCTCACAGACATTTGTGAAGACACATGAAGTATCGTAAAGTATCATAGAATTCCCTGGAGAAGTTCGTGTTTCTCCACAGGTAATTCTATACATTGCGAAATATGGTAGAAGAATGCCGTATTACTATTACTAACTTTCGCACATGTAGGGCATGTTAAGTTATTCGTAGCGAATTTCTTAACATCCTCTTCACAGTGTTTTCGTATATAATGTATGATACGATTCGCCTTTGTAAGAGTTTTAAACGGACAGCACGGACATCTGAGATTTGCGGCATCTTTGGATGAATGTCTAGCAGCTATATGTAGCTCCAGAGTCTGAGAATGAAGAAATTCCTTTTTACACGTGCTACATTGAAAAGGGAGATGCCCCTCATGTTTCTTCATATGATAGTGCATCGTATTTTGATTCTTTTTTGTCACCTGACAAATACCGCAGACAAAGAGCCCATCCGCATTTTTCTGATAGACATACGGCATGTAGGTGTTGAACGGTGTCGCGCCATTTCAATTTTTTGCGTGGAAAGGTGTCGTGCCTTGGCAACAGTATGTATTCACCATCTTTTAGAACAGTGAGAGCTGTGTCCGCCACCGCAATACTCCTCTTGTTTAAATCCGGATTCTTCTTTACAACAAAAGGGTGTATGATTGTCTTTTGCCGTAGATAAACGGGCACCGGTCACAGGATCCATATACTGACCACAATACTTTTTTCCACATGCCCAACACCATGTCCTACCACACCCAAGACCTATGTGAAATTTGTTCTTGTGATCGAGACCACACGCAAACACATAATCACACGCGGCATCTTTTAAAGCCCAACGTCCACACCAGGGGCAGCTTTTCGCATCTGTAGAGCCGGACTCCATATATTGGATACATTCGTAAAATTGCCGCGCATTTTACGAATGTGATACTTTAACAAATGCCTACATACTTAGATGCTCTACCGCTAGATGTCATACGAGTGCATATCTTTCCAGGCCTAGACTATATGTCTCGTAGTAGTCTTATGAAGACATTGGAACCCTATGAACGACGTGAAATCACCGAATATCGCATTCAAAAAGACAAATTGATACAAATGGAAATGAAAATGAATATCATGCATATTCTAAAGGCATTACATGAGATACGTTGGATACAAAATACAGAACGTCAAGTAAAGTTATTGAACGCGCTAGATGTAATCAAGAAAAACATGAAGATTACTCAACATAGTATGACAGTTAGGAAGAAGTTAGAAGAAAAACTCATACATCTTATGGATACACAGTCTCATTCTCAGAGACTTACCAAATCTTTCCCAGAGTTTATCGCCAATGTCATTGAAAAAGCTACAGATATATTGAAGTATATAGATACACATCCATATCTATATCATATAGATAGCAATACCGAGGACATGAACTGGTCTGCAGTGAATCCTTAGGCGTAAAGAGTGGCACGCATACATGTACAGAAATGGTTGTTATATTAACACTAGCAATAGGCGAAGATTTTTGTAAAAGTCTGAGGCCGGCTCTTCTCTCCAAAAAGACATACGCAGAAAAACACGGATATACGTATATACAAGGAGGGGAAACATATTGGGATAGAACGAAACCCATTCCATGGTCCAAAGTGACGTTTGTTCTTGAGAATCTAAAGATATTCCCTGATGGAACTCTCTTTTTTCTATCGGATGCGGATGTAATGATTACAAATCCCGAGCTACGATTGGAGGATATTGTAGTGCCATTGTTGCCAGAAAATAAAGATCTTCTCATGACGATAGATGCGTGCGGACATCTAAATTCCGGAAATATGTTGATGAGGAATTCCCCTTGGCTTCGCGATTGGTGGGGGCGAGTTGGAGAACAGACAGATCTTTTATACCATATCTGGTGGGAGAATGCGGCCATGATCAGGCTTCTTGAGACAGTAGCTACGGACTTGGCCAAAACGGAAACTACGGCAGAACACTGGAAGTTCAACGCGTATTTGCGCGGACTGCCTGGAGAACGCTTATGGACTCCTGGTTGTTTTCTCGTTCATTTTGCGGGCGTGTATGATTTGAAAAAGATGGAGGCGCTCCAAGATGAAATTATCAAGGGAGGATGCCCGAGAATTTCTTTCTAACGTCTAGTATATAGAAATGAACTCTACTCGCAAGAACATGAGTGGCGGAGCGAAAATGCCAGCAGTGGGAACCAAGGCCCAGGTCTATCACGGGACGGCGAAACATACCAGTGGCGGGCTCACAAAGAAAGATCTCATGAAGACAAAAAAGGGCCGTATTGTCAGCCGCAAGAAGCATGCGGCTGGTAAGAGGGCATTGGCGAGGCTGCGAAAGGCCGGCTACAAGGCGAAGAAGGGAACATTCAAGCTGTTTAGGAAATAAAATTTGAATACATTGAAGTTGCGCACCCACATATACCGATGAGTGTTTCTATGGGAAAACAAATAAAGAAAGACGATGATATCGCTTGCTTTGTGTGTGAAATAACAAAAGATATTAAAATAGTCGCAAAGCAGGGCGAGAGTATTCGTTTCTCAAAATGCCATTGGAATAATATTCATTTGACACACTATCAAATGAATTCGATGGTAAAAAGCCTCAAACAAAACTTTCCTAGTTCAACCGTCGAATTTATCACACTTTCTGAAAGGGCCGGAATACATGAGCTATTTCTTGTCATCGACTTATAGACCGAACCGCCTCTTAAAATCCGCTAAAGACGCCTCAAAAGACGGTTTATTCCATAAAATCCATCGGGACAATGCCCCAGGAGTATCAGGTTCTTGCCACTTTTCACCCTTTCCTGTATGCCGCCGTATATAGCGCTTTTTTCGTGTAGCATTCTTATGTTTGGTATAGTTGGACATTCCAGCCGCACCAAATGAAACTATCTTCTCCCGCCCATTTTTCTCAAAAACAGCGTCAAACTTTTTCTCGGGTCGGTGGGATCGGCGAATTGTTTTCAACTTCAAGACCATCTAGTTTATCGTGTCAAAAATGCCGCAACTTCTGTGAGAACTGCCGCTGCTTCCTGTATATCAATATGTATATTCATATCTACTCCGTCCGCCGGATCATACCAATATAGAGCTCCATGTTTATCTTTCTCGCCTTTCGAGGACCATACCAGCCCCACTTGCGACGCATGAAGTTCTTTCAAAATAGACCGAATTCCTGTGATACCTGCCTGCCCCATACGCGCCACAATAGCCGTTTCTACATCCTCTTGTCGCGCATCGGGTGACCAGAATATCATATGCCAGTCAAGATGTACAGGAGCTTTTTCGCCCAGGGCAAGCAAGGTCGTGCCCTCCAAACGCGAAAGAGTATGTAAGACAACTGGGGCTGGATCCGCCCCGGCCCACACGACCCGGGTAGGTTTCACCCCGTGTTGAATATATGTAAGAGCAAGTTTGAGATCTTGAACATCTCTAATATGAAACGCCGCATCCCATCCAATCTGTAGAAGCCAGCGAGGAGCCGCATGCGCCCCTTGAAACACGAGAACCTTGCGACCACGATGCGCCACCTCCCCATCCAGCACCGCCATTTTCCCCTTGACGAAATTCTGGACAAACTTTTGATTCGATCCTACACAATAGCTATTGGATCCTCGGAGAGATTCTGAAAATCCCTCTAGCCTTACAGTATCCTCTACCATTTCTAGTCTTGTTCCCGAGTAGAGGAATATCTATATGGACGCAATTCGCAGAATAATCTCTCTTGCACTCCTATGTATCATCTGCGATCTTCCATGGCTATATACCGTAGGCCCTTGGTCACAGGCTATGGTCAAAAAAATACAAGGCGGCTCTCCTATGATTCTACGATGGGAGGCAGCACCTCCTGTCTATATTGCCCTTGCCTACCTTCTTCTTCAAGCAAGCAGCACCCTCCATGCGTTTCTTATTGGAGTATGTACTTACGCGGTATATGATTTTACGAATTACGCGACACTTACAAACTATGATCCAATGTTTGCAATTGCCGATTCCTTGTGGGGTGGAACCCTCTTTGTTATTGTCCGTTTTGTGGCAATGAAGCTAGATGTGTTGTAAAAAGGTATTCACCTTTTCTTGAAGAGCAGCCGTATCTGAGATCCAAGCCTCGCGGGGAGTTTGTATTTTGAGCATCTGATTCCAGACATACATATACAGGGCTGGAAATCCCCGTATACGATGTTTTTTCGTGTAATCATACGGTATTACACGATTACAAAATCCAGAATCCAAATATTCTTTGTCCGAAAGCACACCACTTCTATGAAGTGCCTCAAATGCTAAAAATAAAATGGAACGGGCATGATGTTCCGTAAAACTTGGGTAATATGCTGTCGGAACAACATATATTAACCCTTCCTTCTCTTGTTCCTGTAACATGTGTTTGGGGTCACGGTCATCGAAAAATATAATTTTATTCGTCTGAGGGGCACGCTGGGATTGTGTCGCTGTTTGAAACAGAAGTTTAATAGTTGTTATTGTTTTATTGGGCTGGACATATGTATTTTTAGGGACGAAAGCGGGTCTATCAGCTGAACGAAGAGGGCTCCAATGATCCGCCATGAGGCTTATAAGATTAGGCGAATTATATATATGCTCTATAAGATATTTGGCGAGTTCCATGGAATAGGAAACACTCGTATTGGAATATATGATGACGGATTGTAGCTTCCTATTCTTTTTGGCGTTTAGAAGGGGGACAAATATACTATCTAAATTGCGGCGTAGCACAATGTATAAAAGTTCTGGATCGCGCAGAAGGCTATTTGCAAAAATCATACGAGCTCTTTTGAGTTTTGAGATCAGCTTAGTACTTAGACCTAGCGGTTTATTTAGAGCGGATTGTTCTGGATTCTCTACAAATTCCGGACTCCATAAATATGCGAGTTGGTTTGTTAATTCAAAAAATCCGAGTGTAGCATCTAAATCAAAGGCCACATATGCCATCCTGTTAGGGTATGGGAATCTAAAAATTGACTTTCATTCGCGCGTAAATCGTGTATAAGAATGGAGAAGAAGGAGCTGCCACCGCACCCTATCACATTAGAAGGGGCTGAATATATAAGAACCATGACACCAAATCAGAAGAAATTACACCTTATGGCGATTCAAAAACTGGGCTCCTCCTACTTTGTAGAAAGGGCGAAAGGATTTCTTGCTTGGAAGGCATCCCGAAAGGCGCAATAGAAATACCGTTACGTATGTAATATAATACAAATTACATTACATATGTAAAAATAGTGCGGTGATAAAATATAGTACTAACTTTGATACTTCACGGTATTCTTTTTTTATCATACGATCTATATAGAATTACACGATGGGTGATACTGGGCCTACTGGAGATACTGGGCCTACTGGAGATACCGGGCCTATAGGAGATACTGGTCCTACAGGCCCTACAGGAGCTGATTCTACAGTAACAGGTCCTACGGGAGCTACAGGAGCTGATTCCACTGTTACAGGTCCTACTGGCGCTACTGGAGCTGATTCCACAGTTACAGGTCCTACAGGAGCTACTGGAGCTGATTCCACGGTTACAGGTCCTACAGGAGCTACTGGAGCTGATTCCACAGTAACAGGCCCTACGGGAGCTACAGGAGCTGATTCCACTGTAACAGGTCCTACGGGAGCTACAGGAGCTGATTCCACGGTTACAGGTCCTACGGGAGCTACTGGAGCAAATTCCACAGTAACAGGTCCTACTGGCGCTACTGGAGCTGATTCCACTGTTACAGGTCCTACTGGCGCTACTGGAGCAAATTCCACTGTAACAGGTCCTACGGGAGCTACAGGAGCTGATTCCACTGTTACAGGTCCTACTGGCGCGACTGGAGCTGATTCCACGGTTACAGGTCCTACTGGCGCGACAGGAGCAAATTCCACAGTTACAGGTCCTACGGGAGTTACAGGAGCTGATTCCACTGTTACAGGTCCTACGGGAGCTACTGGAGCAAATTCTACAGTTACAGGTCCTACTGGCGCGACAGGAGCAAATTCCACAGTTACAGGTCCTACAGGCGCGACTGGAGCTGATTCCACGGTTACAGGTCCTACGGGAGCTACTGGAGCTGATTCCACGGTTACAGGTCCTACGGGAGCTACAGGAGCTGATTCCACAGTTACAGGCCCTACGGGAGCTACAGGAGCTGATTCCACTGTAACAGGTCCTACTGGCGCTACAGGAGCTGATTCCACGGTTACAGGTCCTACTGGCGCTACAGGAGCTGATTCCACAGTTACAGGTCCTACGGGAGCTACAGGAGCTGATTCCACAGTTACAGGCCCTACGGGAGCTACAGGAGCTGATTCCACAGTTACAGGCCCTACGGGAGCTACAGGAGCTGATTCCACGGTTACAGGTCCTACTGGAGCTGATTCCACTGTAACAGGTCCTACGGGGGCGACTGGAGCAGATTCCACTGTAACAGGTCCTACGGGAGCTACTGGAGCAGATTCCACTGTAACAGGTCCTACGGGAGCGACTGGAGCAGATTCCACTGTAACAGGTCCTACTGGCGCGACTGGAGCAGATTCCACTGTAACAGGTCCTACAGGAGCTGATTCCACGGTTACAGGTCCTACTGGCGCTACAGGAGCTGATTCCACGGTTACAGGTCCTACTGGCGCTACAGGGTGAAACAGGTCCTACAGGAGCGGATTCCTTTGTGACGGGCCCTACAGGTGAAACAGGCCCTACAGGAGAAACAGGGCCAATAGGTGAGACTGGCCCTACAGGAGAAACAGGGCCAATAGGTGAGACTGGCCCTACAGGAGAGACTGGCCCTACAGGTGAGACTGGCCCCACAGGTGAAACAGGTCCTACTGGTGAAACAGGTCCTACAGGAGCTGATTCCTTTGTGACGGGCCCTACAGGTGAGACGGGTCCTACTGGTGAAACAGGTCCTACAGGAGCTGATTCCTTTGTGACGGGCCCTACAGGTGAGACGGGTCCAACAGGAGAAACAGGTCCTACAGGAGAAACAGGCCCCACAGGTGAGACTGGCCCAACAGGTGAAACAGGTCCAACGGGAGCTGACTCTTTTGTGACGGGTCCAACAGGAGAATCAGGCCCAACAGGTGAAACAGGTCCTACTGGCGCAGATTCCACAGTAACAGGTCCAACAGGTGATATTGGAACAATAATATATGCTGGGACAGGTGCTCCTTCCACATTTCTCGGAAGAATAGGAGATTTTTATATTGATCTACTCACGGGTATATTTTATGGACCTAAATCATAATTTTTTACAGATAAAAACTAATACTTATGTCATAGCAATTCATTTTTTTCATAAAATCATAAGTATATTAGAATGTCCTGGCCAGTTGCATTTAATATGATCGGCCCTACGGGCGATACAGGAGACACAGGACCCATTGGATACACCGGTGATACTGGTTCTACGGGTTACACAGGGCCAATCGGTGTAACGGGTGTGACAGGTCCCACAGGTCCCACAGGTGTCACAGGTCTCACAGGTCCCACAGGTGTGACAGGTCCTACTGGAAGAACAGGTCCTACGGGTTTCACTGGTTACACGGGATACACAGGCGCAAGTGGTCCAGCAGGCGCATCTTCCACTGTAACAGGTCCCACAGGTTATACGGGATACACAGGTGCAAGTGGTCCAGCAGGCGCATCTTCCACTGTAACAGGTCCCACAGGTTATACGGGATACACAGGTGCAAGTGGTCCAGCAGGCGCA
>RGCF01000241.1 GCA_009919265.1 Bacteroidota bacterium
ATAGTAAAATTGTGAATTCCACTTCGATTCTCTCCAATTTCCATACCTCTTTTTTCCTGTAGTAGTGTCTTCTGTACCGTCACCGGCTACAACCCGAAGTGCGAGCGTGGGTGCGAGCGTGAGCGTGGGGGTGGGGGCGACCCATCTTTGGCTTTCAATAGCGAACTGATTGGTTGTTCCGATTTACTCGAACCTGTCGCTGCCGCTGTCGCTGCCGCTGTCGCTGCCGCTGTCGCTGCCGCTGTCGCTGCCGCTGTCGCACTCGATATTGGTCTCGTAATCGGAGGCGGAGACGACGGCTGAGGCGGACGCTGCGGAGTATCAATAAAACCCGCCTTAAAATTATCATATGTGTAACAATCCGGAATCGGAAATATGATTTTATCGAATAAATCTTTAAATGTGACACTAGAACTACTTGAAACTTTTGCATGAAGTGCTTTATAAAATAACTGTGCAACTTTTTTAATATACTCTTGTTTTTTTGTAGAGTCCCGCGGCGCAAAAGCACCACATCCCCACGCACCCAGAATTAAAACATCGCAGCCTTGGATTGAACTCGCAACATATGCGATATTTTGAATGATTTTTATCATTTGATTTTCGAAGTCTTGTGAGTTAAAATTGGTGGATTTACTACTTCCGAAATTAAAATCAGGTGCTGCCATAGTAAAATTGTGAATTCCACTTCGATTCTCTCCAATTTCCATACCTCTTTTTTCCTGTAGTAGTGTCTTCTGTACCGTCACCGGCTACAACCCGAAGAGATAAATACAAATCCGGTGCCATCATACAGAGCGTTTCTTCTTGAACCGTCTCGCCATTCATCACACCTCCACCGACCGTATTGGCATTTGCAAAGTTTAATATACATACTTTTGGAGGAGGAGATTTTCTTTTTGTTTCTATATATAATGCCCGCCCAGTCGTCATTTGTAAAAACTCGATGGGTTTATTCGTAACCTTAGAAGTTAATTTTGTATCAGTAACATTGGTGACATCGAATCTAATTTGGGTTACATTAGCAGGAACATTTCGCATCATTAATTTTCCATTTTTCGTATATATACTTGAGTTTATCAAAACACCAAACAAAAATCGACGAAATTGTTTATAACCGAGTAGCGCGTTATGGTCTCTTTGACCTTTTGGTGGTGGTAAACCGTATTTTAATAATTGATATAGAATACATTTGGGAACTTGTGATAGTGGAAATGAATTCATTTTTTTCTGAAATTCTTGTATTATATTGTCTTGGTCATCGAACGAAATACAATCTGGATTACTACAATCCGAAATAAACATATTTTGTCCTGAATATTGAGCCCACTTCGATGTAAGTTCACGCAAATCTCTAATTTTAGGTTGAATACTACTTGACGAAATATTTATACCGGACGGTATTGCGATTTTACCGAGATTTGGGTTGTATGACATACCTGTATCTTCGGGAAAACCACCTTCAGGGGCTGCAAAAATAGCATTAGTAATACTTCCTCCTTCACCCCCCCTCCCAACAATAATCGAATTTCCATTTATTCCGTTTAAAAAATAATAATTCGGGGTAGCTACTTTATCCTGTCCGGCTAGTCCAAATAGAGTGACATTTAAACCTTCGTCTTCGCTAAGTGATAAAATACTTTTATTATTATACGGCAACGAGTCTTCCTCTGGCCAGACAAACATATTTGTTGAAAGATGACGACCGTCCGCCGCGAATTGAATTCCTCGACGTTCATTTACATCATCAATACAAGCAAACGCTTCACGGCAAAGTTTAATTCGGTTTTTTTCGCCACTTTTGTCGAATAATAAACCTGGAGCAGACTCGTGTTTAGTTTCTAATTCTGAAAATGCCGAAACACAATATATTATTAACACATCAGTGTAATTATGTCTCGAGTTCATTAATTCCTCTCTAGCACGAATATACATCTCCAAATGCCCATTATGGATTGGATTGAATGAACCGCCATTTACTAGGATGGCAATTGGGGGTGATTGTTTGCCACGTCCGACATGAGTGCCGGTCGCGTCGACTGCGTGATTCACTATTACATTGATACGCGTGTTAATTATAGAGATGATATCATTAGGAGGGTATACTAAGATGGGGGGGACTTGAGTCTTGGAGGGAGTGACAGTGACATGGGCAGCGGAAGAGGAAGGCGAACCTCTTAATCCATCTACCATTTTCTGAGAGTTTTCATTCCAATGTTTTAGCGCCCATTCAGCATATTTATTCATTAAATTTTTTCCAACTCTATCATTTTTTACCGAGGTGGAATTTTCTTTATTTACATCATTCCGACACTTGTCCCCCCCGATACTAAAATAATTAGTAATAACATCGGTAGACGGAACTTCAAGTTTTGTGTGGGTTTGTAACAAATTGTCAACTGTTTTTCTGTTCAATATACGCCCTGCGTTAAAATTAGCTATACCACTCCATCCCAAAATAATACTGCCTGATTGTTGTAAAAAAAGGGTGGCGAAATTGATACAATCATCTACACTACCAGGTTTACTAGTTTGCGGTGCTGTGCCGCCCGACGCATCACGGTATTCCATCGTGCTGAACGGAATAATACGGAAAATCGACCGATATTTCGTGTCATTTAATGTTGTTTTAAGACTATTAAGAACATGTGCTTGCCCAGACCCGAACGGCCACCACTCCTCAGTGCCTATCAATTCTGTATTATCGATGGATTCTGATAGATTTGATATGCTGCTACCACCTTTTTTGTAACCATACTTTTCAAATATCTTAATTGTCTGGTCTTGATTTGCAGAATAAGTAAGTCCGATATGTTGATAACCCTCGTCTATCAACCTGTCAATTACTTTTAGGATGGGTGCGAAAATCTTATTATCTTCACTAACACTGGTGTGGTATTGTCCGTCTCCTTCAAATACTTGAACAACTCCGCGTGTGAGTCTTTCTGGTGAAGAAACTGATGAAGAAACGACGGTGGCGGCAGCAGCAGCAGCAGCACCAGCAACAGCGACACTACTGGCAGCAGCAGCAACCGAACTACTTTCGTCAATTAACTCAGACATCGGTTTCATCGCTTTTCCTGCTGTGTCTGGTAATTCAGATGCTTGTGTATAATTATCTTCGTGAGAGGGCGAAACTTCCCATAAATTTCGATAATGGCTATAATTCAGGTTATAAATGTAGTAATAATTATTGTCTGTTTTGTCTGTTTTGTCTGTTTGGTATCTATACCATTGGTCGGCATAAATTCCATCTGAATGAACGACGTATATATTTATTTTAAATAGTAATGTAGCTGCTGCTATTTCGTTATTTGTTCCATAATGGGTTAGGTCGGTCATTCCCTGTTCTGAAATTTCCAATTCTAATGGTTGACCTACTTTTCGAGCTTTGGTGAATAACGTATAATTATTTTTCGATTCTTCATTCTTCGCATAATCCACCAAAATACGCCGTAATTTATACGCTTCAAATTCACGCGGGTTATTCCTGTGTGTATAGTCATCGATTTTTTTTTGGTTACTATCCTCTATTTTTATATTTTTGTATTGTGCTTCATTTAATTTATCTTGTAATTCTTTTAGTCGAGCCACTTTTAGAATTCCAAGTAAAGTCGAAAAAAGACAATCTCCATCTACTATCATCAAATCCTGCATGTAAAACTGTTTTTGTTCTGTGTTGCCATTCAACGCGACTGTAATGTTAGATTTTGTTATTATTTCTGGATGACGTCGGTCATATTCCGAATCTGTCGGTGATATCGCTGAAATTATCGCATTTGAATGTTCGGCATATGCTGCTCCTCGTTCGGCTACTGTTTGACTGATTTCATCCTCAGCACTCTTCACAGCAGCACTACTCATTCCTTCTTCTATACAACAGAATGACTATAAGTAACTATATACTCATTCTATTTTTCTTCTATACCAATTCACGCTATTTTCCGCCCCCCACCTTCGCCGGTTGAAGTGTGTCGTCTTTGAATAAGCGGTGATACTTCACCATCTCTAAATGGTCTGTCTCCTCCTTCTCTTTCTTCGCCTTCTCAAGTGTATGTAAAGCATTACTGATTTCTAAATCCGACACTTTATTCTCCGGCCCGTGCTTCTCTTCCGTCATCGTGTGCAAGTTCCTAAACTTCGACGGAATCACGCAATACCGACTATCTACATTCATCAAATGGTCGACAACGATACTGAAGCAAGCCGTAATCACGAGAGCGTAATAAATACTACGCGTTCCCATCCAACTCACCGCGAAAACGAGAACTTCCTTGCTCATCAAGTATTTAATCCACGACTCCGTTGAAGAGCTCAAGTCGAGATTGATATATCGCGACCCGATATTCAGGATAATCATCACAAAGCCCGCGAAAAATGTGCTCGTATTCAGGTTATGAAAGAAGTTA
>RGCF01000242.1 GCA_009919265.1 Bacteroidota bacterium
TATTATCTAAATTAAACTATCTACTTGATATATACGAATACATAAAATGAGCAAAAATTTTGTTTCATGGCCGCTTAATTTTAGAACAATGAAAGTGGCAATTCGTTCCACGAAGCAATCGACGACTCGAAGTGTTTTTGCGGGCTATACACGACCTGCCGAGAACGGTCCATCAACTGAAGGCAACCCGCTCAACGATTTTGGTCGCGACACCAAATGCTGCGAATTCCCTCAAACTAAGAATGTCATCAAGCGGTCAAGTTTTCGCCCACGACCCATCAAGCACTGGCGGAAAAGTCTGATGCCAACTTCCACGAATAAATCTCGCCCCACAATCGGTTTTATCGACCGTCCTGGTGGTATCGTTTTCCGAGGAACTGCGTGCGGTTGTGACACCCGTGTCGCCTCGAAACAAAACTACGTCGTGGAAGATATTCCCCGCCCCTTTTTGCGCGAATGTATGCCCGATGAAATCATACAGAATCCCGGTTATAAACAAGTAGGCGTTCCAGGTCAGCCTGGTTCGTATCAAATTAATACTGGTATATATGAAACGAAGAATCTCTCGTTCAACCCGAAGAAACGCATCATTCGCAGCGGGAATACAAATGTAAGTCGCGCTTATCACACCAACACCGCATCCTACCTTCAAGCGCGATGTCGGACATACCAGCAACAACAGACATTTTCGAAAATGTCAGGCGCACCAAACCAGTATGTTCTTGCTGACGGAACACCCGCCAACCCCAGCGATTCAAAAACGGGATCACAAGTTTATTATTCAACAAATTGTGGAAATGCCGAGAGAATTTATCCTGATGCGGCCGACCGCGCCAAATGCCGCACGACTGTGATTCATAAACCAAATAATGCGAAGTATGGTGTCCAAGGTGCGGTGAGTGCTGGGACGCGTCTCGAGAGATTGAAACTCGAAACAATCACAAAGAATGGTGCGTCGTTCAAATCGGCATATGGTGTTGCTGCTGGAAACGCTGGCCAGTATCACGGATCGTCGATGGGCGCACCTTACTTCATTAAGAGCAAAATATTCAAACCGGACTGTAATTTATATAATCGGGCGGTCAAACGACCACATTTGAAATGCTAATTATATTATCACCAATATATAACAGACGTATATAATCGTAATATATTGGTGTAATGACTCATACAAAAAAACATAAACATTATCGACGACATAACGAACACAATTATCATTACCATAATAATCATACGCGACGCAAACGAGACAAAGACCGCACACTCCGCGCCGACAACTTCTATTTATGGGCGAATCAGAAGTGGTTGCGAGAAGTGCCGAAGACCTTGCCGAGAGAATTGAAGTATATTCGCCCTTTAGACAATTTTAAATTAATTCAAGACGAGATGTTCAGAAATACGATCGCGATGATACGTGACTACACTCACTCGAACTCGAACACCGCGGTGGCACACCAAATGAAAAATATGTTCGCATCTTTTAGGGACTTGCGTCCAGAACCGATTCTCGGTCATATTTCTGAATTTTGTAAATTATACAACGACCTCATATGTGAGAACAATGTTTTTAAGTTTCTCGGCGTGATGAATCAAAATGAAATGGTGAAATGGGCGCTTCCAGTTGTTTGGAATGTATATCCAGATGAATACACACCAGGGAAGTTATCCGCACATATTGGCCCACCGACCCTTTCGTTATACGACTATCGTTTTTATATTGTCGACAACATACTTGAAAAACAGATGCGCAATGTGCGTTTAAATGTCAGCGTCAGTAAGGTTATACGCGAAAAACAGCAAGGTGGCGGTGCGACTACTCACGCCGACAACAGCGACAACGGTAACGACGGTCCAGAGACGAAAACGGTCGAATATTTAAAGTATAAAAAACGAGTCACAAACGCATTTCTGCGTTTTATCGATGATGTTTTCACGAAATGTTTAGGTCGTGATTATGAAACCACCCACAATATTAAAGTAAATGACGTGTATGAGGTCGAATGTAAAATACTCGAGTGTATGAACAATATAGACTGTCGTTTCGATGAAAACTATGCGAACATTTATAATACCAAGAAACAGTCCGATAAACTGCCGCATCTCTCGTGGGAAATACCTTCAAAAACGGTAAAACACCACAACTGTGATTGTGAAAATCGTGAAATAAAATACGGGGATGAATCCGATATACGCGAACGGTTGAAACTGCCTCATTATAAAAAGAATATACGCGGTTCTTCGCGAATTCTCTCGCAAGATGCGATGTCAATTCTTGGTCTTGATTGGCGAGAGATGGCGAAATGGATCGGGTATGATTCGACGACGGACATTCCACCATATATCGTCGTTGGTCAAGTCGGTTATTTATGTTCAGTATTGGAACTTATGAAAAAAGAATGGGCGAGCAACGCGTGGAAGAGTTACTGGTATTTTATGTATTTGCGTCAGCTCATCTGTTTCCACGACAAGTGGCGAGAGATTTATCTGGACTTCAACGACACACTAATCCGAGGAAAGGATACACACTTTCCGAGAGAATATTTACCGATTATTGGATTGGCGTATGCGTTTCCAAAAATGATGACAGAAGAATTCACCCGACGCTACAAAAATGAAGAAATGATTTCGAAAGTTCGAGAGATTGGAAATACGATGTTAGAATGCTATAAAGAACGTATCACACGAAATACGTGGATGTCGGCCTACACGAAGAAAGGGGCGCTTAAAAAACTGAACACACTCCAATTTCGTATTGGGGATACAAATCTCTCCGCACCTGATCCTACAAATCTAGATTATGATCCGAAAGACCCGTGGGGAAATCTACTCAAGCGTAGTATTCAGCGAACAGAATATATTGCGAAACACCACCAAGATATGAACCGTAATAAACTAACTGCCGAAGACCTCGATATTATGAATTGGGGGGCGATGAAATTTATCGGCACTCAATCTTTTATCGTAAATGCGTATTATACGCCGAATACGAACAGTATTTATATTCCGACGGCTTATATGCATAGTATGAATGTTCAGTTTGGACGCGGGTATGAATACGACCTCGCATCTGTTGGTTTTACATTCGGTCACGAAATCTCTCACGCTCTTCATGTAAATTCTAAAAACTACAATCACAAAGGTGTCATTAAAAATTGGTGGTCAAAGGAAGACACTGCGACATATGAACGCAAAATTGCCGCGATCAAACGTCAGTATGAAGAAATCTCTCGAAAAGACGGAATTGTTATTGATGGAAATCTCTCGCTTTCTGAGAATTTAGCAGATGTTACGGGCATTGCTGTGTGCGAAGATGCCCTGAACAAATATCATCGGCACATTTACGATAATGTGAATGACATTACGAGAGATGAACACGTTCGAGAGAACTCCTTCATGAATTTTTACACGTATTATGCGATACAGAATCGTCAGTATGCGAATTATCGAGAGATTCTTGTCCAAGTTCTCACGAACCCGCACTTGAACCTGAAGATACGAACAAATGTTCCGTTGATGCGGAGTAAGACTTTTCGTGATGTCGTCGGAATCAAGAAAAGCGATAAAATGTATAATGATGAATTTGACGTGGTATTTTAGGCGTTCATAAACATCAATAAAATGGGTATAAAATTTCCAGTTTATTGTATTTTATTGTAATAAATGGGAACATCAATGTCGATGGATGTAAGTGCTTCAGTATCAAATGTGAATGGCGGTATAATTTGCGACGCGAGTTTGTCACCGTTGTTACTACCGATGCTCACACCGCCACCGACGCTTCACGCTCCAAAATCGTTCGATGATAATTGGCGTACAGAATCCGTGCTTATACCAGAAGACATGACCGATATTCATATTGAAGCAAGTGCTGTGAATACATCTGGCGATACAAATGTTGGCAATGATGACACAAATGGGCCGGACGAGACCGCTACTGCCGATACGCCTGCTGATAATACACGTTATGGTCGCGGAAAGAATCAAAAACGGAATATAAAGAAAAAGCAACACGCACGGGCGCGGGCGCAGGTCTCGGGTTCGTCCATAATACCGATTCAAACCGAACGCACTATGGAACAACGCCGCGAACAAGTACGTCCGATCATCGATAAACTGACCGAACTACAGATGAATATTTCTTATCCAGCAATCCGCGAGTTATATAAACAGTTGAATCAGTTCGTAAAAACGGGCGATGACGCAAAAATAAAGATCGCATTTCCAGAATTCTCTCGTAAAATCAAGGGCGAACTAACGAATGCGACGCATAAATCGTGCTGGGTGAAACTGGAGATGGAGTAAGCACAAAGAATTACATTACATTACATTACATTACATTACACGACAACTTGTTAAAACACAATATTGTCATCAATCCATTTTTTGATGCGAATATT
>RGCF01000243.1 GCA_009919265.1 Bacteroidota bacterium
TTATGAAAAAGCCAAATGGACATTTTCTTGGAATTATTCGGCCAATCTCTCGAAACTCGCTACTGATATCTCTTATTTGCCAGTCGGAGGTGGAAGTTTGACCGACCTCTCTGCGAATTTGAACATACCTTTCCATATGCGTATTCGCGGATTCTCGCGCCCGTATCTAAAGACATCATCCGCCATTCCAGACAATAGTTATACTACTACGAGTGTGAGAGATTTTTTAACAAACGCGACAAATGTTTCCTACAATACGCGCGTTTTATTTGATATTTCTTTGAATGACGCAGCAAATTACGCAAAAATAGCGGAAACAGCACATACGCCAGACTCGTCATTTGGTATTGTATCACACACGTTCGATGTGAGTGGAGCCGGCAATTTCGCACCTTTTTCTCAGGAAATCGATTATTCGCATACTCAATTTGTATTTTTATTTCAACTTACGATAACCGACCCAAGTTACAATCATTATTTCAATATGATGAATTCTCAGGACGATTCATTTCAAGTGAAAATGTTATCGCAAACATTTACTCCATATCAGTTTTATCGATTCGCAGGTCCTGATCCGACAATTCCCACTTCGTATGAACTAAATAGTTCTTCAAATACACTCTATGATATTAGTGATTCCTATACCCAAATCGCGCCAAGGTTCTCATTTTATAATTTGACAAATGGTATATACTATTCATATCGTATTTCTGCGTATAATATTGCTGGTCCAAGCACATTTTCGTCCTTATTTACTCGCCGATGTGGGTCGATACCAAATACAGTTGTAAATCGAATTAATAGTTTTGGCAAGGATACATTTACGATTGAATCTGAACGAACATCCAATAGCGTAAATATATACTGGGAACCCCCCGCATTCACTGGTTATGAAATACAATACTTCATAATACAAACTACGACTGATATCTCTGGGCGATGGGTAACATCCCTTGAATATACACCCGATGTTTCTAGTAACTTATTAGTGTTCGATAAATATGTTGATATAAATGTCCCTGTAACGGATCAAACACAAACCGTGTATACCAAACAGATTACCACATATACATATAAATCACTTCAAGTTCAACAATATATTAATACCGGTTTAAATTTGAATTCACCGTTATCAGGGTATCTTATCAATGGTCTCAAATATTATTTTCGATTGGCGGCTGTAAATGAGATTGGGCAGTCGTCCTATTCATCAGTGTTATCTGGTATTCCCTTTGCGCGACCGAATAATTCTCCGATAACCTTTATAGGCGCACCTATCATCGGAAATCAATTAGTCATTCTTACGTGGAGAATACCGCAAGATGACGCTGGTTCGCCCATACTGAACTATATTATCGATTACGAAGAGGTTGTTTCAGGTAATACATATATTAATAATAGGCGTTATCTTCAAAATAGTGATGAGTATGCTTTATACACAAACTCTGTTGGAATTTATCCTTTCGACGATTTTCGTAAGCTTTACACAGGTATTAAACAATATTCGCGTTTGACTGCGAATGAACAAACACAATTAACCACTTTGCGGAATGAATTGACGCCATTTATATTATTACCCCGTCCAATAACAATCAACGAAACCGACCGTTTTTTTAATAAGGTGAATGCCGACTTATCGCAAAATATTATTTTGTCTTATACCAAGCAAACATTCGCATATAAGAGTGCTTTATTAACACAAAACGCATTCGATCTTTCAAATATTCAATTAAAATGGTATTATACGCAAGATTCCACGGCAACATTATGGACACCTGGTATTACTTCTTCATTCCATCTCTCCATACGCGGCCATCTTGAACATAATAGCAGTAATCGTTCGAGAGATATTTCTAACGTGTTTGACATCTCTGGAACGTATATTGTTTCATATAACAACTTATCGAATCCGACTGACCCTACAAGTCCTACTTTTAATTATATTGACTATACTTCGGGAAATGTGATTCTTGATGGGAATACGCCTCGTAAAGTGGTAGGGTTAAAGATACTATCACCACCCACAATGCTTCGTATCGACGCAACTAATGGCGACGGTTATTATTTAAAATTGGATTATACTATCAGTAATATATCCAGAAGCGATTATCGGTTTATTTTTTATTCTGGTAATATTATACTGAATGGTGTCGCACCCGTTCGCACGTTTAACGGATTACCCACCGAATTTACGGTAAAACTTACCAGTAATCAATATTCTCCATTTGAAACAAATAAAACATATTTATTTACAATAAGACCGTTTAACTTGAATGACTTCTTTCCTGATCCGGTCGTTTCTAGTAATTATGGTTTCGCACCTAGTCAGGTGAAGTTTTTGATGAGTTCATCTGTTAGTGAACCAGTTAGCGACACGAGTTATTCATTAGTATCTACTAGTCAAGGTGGTAAGGTTATACTTCAATGGAAATATTCATCTCAGCCACAATATTATATTAACATAGTCATTCCAAGTAAATACACACAAGAAAATCTTTATCCGAGTGAATATCAAAGTTTTTTACAACCTGATGGATTTTTTAGATCATTCATCACACCTAATCTTGCTTCAGTAGAAGGTATTGTTACATATACTATACCATCAAGCTTACAATCCGATATTGATTCATCGAACGCACAATTGTATTTGAAATCAGGACGTGGCTATGAAATTTATGTTTCGCCAGTTCAAACATTCATAAATAGTCAAAATGAAATACAATATATACCAGCTTCTTACAAAAATATCAACCCAGAAGGCACATTTATCGTTCCATTTAGAACCCCGCTTGCCCCCTTGACCTTATCCGCACAAGGATATGACGGTTCCGTGACGTTGAAATGGAATTTACCGGATTTTTTGAATGATCCTAATTATTATAAAACAGATGTCATATCACCATATTATCGATATAAATTTTTTACACTTGAACGTCGAGATATATCTTCAAACGACATTCTACTACGAAATTGGCGAGATGTATCCAATGAAATTTTAATTCCAACTCCGGAAAATGGCGGGGTTGTTGGATATCAAGCTGTATATTCAAATATAAGCGGTCTAAACGAGCAACCGATACAATTTCGGGTTCGCACGGTTATCGTAAATGAATATAATGGACAGCGAGCATTCTCTGATTATACCTATATGTCGGTAATAAATAATATATCATCACCAGACCCTTTGAATAGTAACGTATATCCTTCGCTATACCCTTATACGCCAAGCACACCGATATTGCGTGTGGCATCACGGTCAAACACGATATCTGGTTCGATAAACGGACTCACCGTATTTTTCGATTATCCGTCGTATAATGGCAACGCAGACTATTACGAATGTTTTATTGAATATACGCCCCCAACAGGTATGCCAGGTTCGGGGGTGTTTTGGTATAATGTATTTGATAGTGGAATAAATGGAATTGCCAATCTTTCATTTAATATCAGCACAAATCCATCATTATTTACAACAAATGGACGGTTGCGAACAACGAATGCGACAGTTGGTGAAACTCAAAGATTCACTGTAATCTGTAATATTAATGTTATTGCGTTTGGCGTCAAGATACGCTTGTATCCTCGTAAAAATGGAATCAATACTGGAAGTGACGGATTTTATGCGCCCTATGGGGCGGCACTTTATACCATGTATTCGAATATTAAGTTTATTGAGATTTAATGGGTTATTGAGATGTAATGATTTATTGAGATGTAATGGGTTCATATTATATTAGAGACCTGCTTGAAGCACCTGTATCTGCTCCGCGGTGAGTGTATCTGGAAACTCGATATTGAATTTGATTTTAAGAACGCCAGTTTCGCCATTTTTTTCTAGTCCCAAACCAGGTATTGTTTTAATATTACCTGGTTTAATTATATTGCCAGGTTTATTCGCAAGTTTGAATACCTTTCCGTTGAGATGCGAGATTTCGAAATCGAACCCACATAATGCGGCCTTGAGAGGTATTATTTTCTCGATAATTAGATCGAGATGTTCAACCTTGAATAATGCGTGTTGGAGAACGTTGATAATAATGCGAATGTCGCCTTTCATACCTGCTTCATTCAGATGACCGCAATCGTTTAATATGATTGTATCTCCTTGAAGAACTCCTTTCGGTATTTGTGCGTGGATTGTCTCGCGTTCGATTTTTATAATATCATTATCCGGAACTTGTCGATCAATATCGAGCGGAATCGAACAACCATTGTAGCACTGTTCAAGCGTAAGCGACACCGTTTTGATGATTGTCTCTGGAACCTGATATACTCGGACTGTTGGTGGTTGGGTTTGTTGTTGTTGCGGATGATGCGCGAAACCTCCATTCATACGTCCATTATGAAATGT
>RGCF01000244.1 GCA_009919265.1 Bacteroidota bacterium
AGATTTAAACTTCTTATATAATGGCGACAAATTTTTAACTTCTATTTGATTTATATTTTCTGGATACGGTGGTGGATATGGATGATCCCATGTTGTTTCAGTAGTGCTGGTATCATAATAATAAAATATATTTTTCGTAGGATCAAGATATTTTTTCCACGGCGCCGGTAAGCTTTTATCGTTATAGGATTGTGTTGTAGGTTTAGGAGGTACGACTGGATGTTCCCATTGTTCTTTATATGATACGGGTTGAACATAAAAATATTTGCGAATCTTAGTATCAAAATATTTAATCCAAGGTGGTGGAAGCGTTATATCCATTGGCACTTCAATATCCATAGGACCTGGTTTGAAAGTTAACGCTATGGCAGCAGAAGCTTTTGCGGAAGAAGAAACCGCTGAAGATGCTATTGCAGTGGAAGCGTTTGCAGCTGATACTTCCGCCTCATATGCTCTCGCGCTCGAATATATCGCCGCAGAAGCTTGCGCTGAGGACGCAATTGCCGAAGATGCAATAGCCTCTTCGACTTTGGCACTAGATTCAACATCATATACTGCCTGAGCTGCAGATGCAACAGCAGCAGATGCTTGGGCTTTTACAAAATTTGCAGCAGATACATTTTTCTCCAATACAATTTGCCCAGATGCGATTTGCCCTGAGGCTACAGCAGCAGAGGCCATTTGCTCCGATGCGAGTTGCCCAGAAGCTGTTGCTGCAGAGGCCATTTGCCCCGATGCGATTTGCCCTGATGCGATATTCCATGCGGCTATTTGCCCCGAGGCAATCTGCCCCGAGGCTATCGCAGCAGATTCCAATCGCACAGCTCTAGCAGCAGAAGCAATATTTTGCTGCCCTGCAAATACTTGATCCGCATATGCCTGTTGCCCTGAAGCTGTTGCGGCAGAAGCTATCGCGGCAGAAGCTACATTAGAGAGACCTTGCGCAGCGGATACATCCGCACCCCCTGACATAGGTGGTTTTGCATAAAGCTTCATCGCATATGCGCGTGTTGGAACCTTTATATTAGGAACGCGTTGTATACGATCTGAATATGTTCGCATTTTAGGACCAAGGGGATGCATTACAATTTGATTTTCAGAATCATGATACACATACCCCCTACATTGTTTATTCCAATAGCGCATATATCCTTTAGGAAGAGATGGATCAATTCTTCGAATGGGAATATTGTTTTCAGCGCGTATAAATGAAATAGTATTTGAAGAATTTGAAGAACCACAAAGAGAGATATAATTAAGAATTGTCGCAAATTTCTCCATCGCAGCACCAGTTGTTTCTTTATTAATTTCTACACGTAGTTCTAACATTCTATCATTACAACTTCCAAGAATAGGCGGGCAAGATTGTATTCCCAATACTTTGACGCCAGTAATATACTGTAACGAACCTAGATCAATTTCAATATACTCATTATCTCTATCAGGTGTATTAGAATGCCAGAAATTAGGAAATTTATTCGGCTGCGTAGATCCATCGACAATACATGATGCGGGAGATGTTTGCGGATGTGACGAAGTGGCAAACACGGGTCGCCCTGTTGCAATATTTAATCCAAGAATATCGTATACTATTATTTGCGATATATTTATAAATCCATCACCCTTTGTGGTGGATGGACGAATGCGGATATAACGCCCTAATACTTGATTTGTTAGGACGAGTTGTTCTTTCTCATTTGTCATAAGAATAAACTTACCATTTTTAGGATCATTTCCAAAGCGACTAAACGCTTGCGCCGCAGATGCCTCCATATCTGATACGGCATGCGCTGCAGATTCTTTAGTATTCGCAATAGTTTGTGGATTATTTATAGAATAGTATGTGAGAGCTTCATTCGTAGTTGTATTTAATAATTCAATACGGACATATAGCATTCTGTCCATACACCATTGTTCAGATCCACAATCATTTCGCCCAAGTAACCTTATACTCCCAATCGGCTGTTTTTGTTCCAAATCAATTTCCACAAAATCCGTATTTCTACTTCCATATTCTGTAGACCATAGATCTGGAAAGCTTTTGGGAGTCGTGTCACCATTTGTTAACGTGCTTGCATCCGCAGTTCCTACCATTGTAGAGGTAGAATATACAAGTTTTCCCTTTGAAATTACGTTTCCTATGGGATCATTTACTATAATTTGTGATAAATTTAGCCAGCCATCGCCCGCATCAACCGGTGGAAGAATACGAATATATCGTGCAGAAAAATTATTTGTCTTGACTGTTTGATCCATAAGATTATTGTTAAGAATGAAGCTGGAAGAGTCATTCGAACTCCCTCCGCCAGAAAGTACATCTTCCGTTATATCAGCAATACCCGTTATGAATTCACCATTCGGAGGATTATACCCCATTCTAATAAGATTTAGTTTAACACCTGCTTGCGCAGCAGAAGCTTGTAATTTTCTAGTTTTCACGATATCATCTTGTTTCTTTTGTTGGGCAGCTAATGCAGCGATTCTTTCAGTCTGAATAGCCGCCAATTTCACGGGATCTATAATACCTACCATTTTGGAATCATATAAGTTATTAATATCTTCAATACTTTCCCCGATAGTATTTATGCCAGATTTATCTTTAATATCATCAATTAAAGCGAGTCTTTGCATTTCTAACTTTGCCAATACTAGAGGATCAGTTGTGGCAGCTTTTTTGGCATCAATATCGGCATTCACCGCTTTGATTTTCGCATCCATATCATTTGTAATATAAATAGCAGAAGATGCTCGTGCGGCAGAGTATTGCTGCCCTGAGGCTTGCTGCCCTGAAACATAGGCCGCAGAAGCTTGTTGACCTGATGCGTAGGCAGCGGATGCTTGCTGCCCTGAGGCATAGGCAGCGGATGCTTGCTGCCCTGAGGCATATGCCCCAGAGTATTGTTGCCCTGAGGCTTGCTGCCCTGATGCATATGCCCCAGAGTATTGCTGCCCTGATGCATATGCCCCAGAGTATTGCTGCCCTGAGGCTTGCTGCCCTGAGGCATATGCCCCAGAGTATTGTTGCCCTGAGGCTTGCTGCCCTGAGGCATAGGCCGCAGAAGCTTGTTGCCCTGAGGCATATGCCCCAGAGTATTGCTGCCCTGAGGCTTGTTGCCCTGAGGCATATGCCCCAGAGTATTGCTGCCCTGAGGCTTGCTGCCCTGAGGCATAGGCGGCAGAGTATTGCTGCCCTGAGGCTTGCTGCCCTGACGCTTTTTGCCCCGAGGCATATGCAGCGGATACCATTTGCCCTGAGGCTACAGCAGCAGAGGCAATTTGATCCGCGGCATACGCCGCCGAATTTTGTTGTTGGTATGCATAGGCAGCAGAGGCTATTTGCCCTGAAGCATACGCGGCAGAAGCTTGCTGCCCTGAGGCATAGGCCGCAGAAGCTTGTTGCCCTGAAGCGTAGGCCCCAGAATATTGCTGTCCTGAGGCTTGCTGTCCTGAGGCATAGGCAGCAGAGTATTGCTGTCCTGAGGCTTGCTGTCCTGAGGCATATGCAGCAGAAGCTTGTTGCCCTGAAGCGTATTGACCGGATGCTTCTTGACCAGAAGCATACGCAGCAGAGAACATTTGCCCTGAGGCTATTGCAGCGGATACTTTTTGACCCGAGGCATAGGCAGCAGATGCGATAGCAGCGGATGCAATAGCAGAGGATACCATATCAGCGGATGCAATAGCAGAGGATGCGACAGCAGAGGATGCGATAGCAGCGGATGCTATAGCTGCTGATTCAAATAATTCCCTCATAGGGCTCGCATTTTTATATATATGACCCGGATCTAACGCGTTTTCTAAACCCCATTTCCATGCCAAATATCCCTCAATTTCATAAATATGATCAGTTGACAATACTTCTTTATAATAAATTATTTCATTGAAAATAATTTGAGAAGGCTCCCCCCCAGTCTCATTTTGTCCTATATAGATAGGTGCAGTTGTAGTATTTGTCAATTTGGAAGGCCCACTATTTGTTGGAATTCTTAAATTTGTTTGAAAACGGGTGACACTCTGATTAGGTGAGTCTTTATTTAATGAAAAATATCGTGGACTTATGTGATCAAAAGTATTAGGACCTTGTGATTGTAATGTCATTGAAAGTATAAAAGGAGAGTCATTTAGTTTTGTATCCTCTGTTATCCACTGAGTGTCACCTGATATTCTTGCTGTTATAGATTTATTAGCACTTCCTCTTCGTAAACCAAACTCTGTATCATGGCCATTATAATGTCCAAATATGTTTCCCCAATTAATATTATTACAATCTGGACATACACCTACAATAAAAATAGTTAAATTTTTACATGTAGTAAATTTATCGCTTTTCATCCCAGCTCCCGCGGCTG
>RGCF01000245.1 GCA_009919265.1 Bacteroidota bacterium
ATATAACAAATGAATTAGATAAAAAAATGATCCTTGTCGAATATGACGCTGGATATATTGATCCAAACGAAAGAAGAAACTTGTCTATGATTAGAGAAAATCGAGATATGTTGGATCACTCCAAACCATTTGAGTTCTATGCGGTTCTTCAAAAATATAATACACCAAATAGAAACGGAAGAATATATCCTGAAAAGATATTAAAAAGAGAAGCCGAGAATTATAAAAAAATGATTCAAAAGGGAACGGCTCTTTCTGAGTTAAATCACCCTGAATCTTCACTTATAGATCTTGATCGTGTATCACATGCAATTACTGATATATGGTGGGAAGGTCCTGTATTGTTAGGTAAATTAAAACTTCTTACAAGTCCTGGTTTTCACGAAAGAGGGATTGTATCAACAAAAGGTGACTTAGCAGCAAACTATCTTCGTCAGGGTGTTACATTGGGGATTTCTTCTCGTGGAGTAGGTTCCCTTAAAAAAGTTGGTGAACAAAATGAAGTTCAGGATGATTTTGAATTAATTTGTTTCGATTTAGTTTCATCACCATCAACACCAGGGGCATATCTTTTTAGAGATAAAGATGAAAGATCTCGGTTTGAAGAAAACTTAGATGAAGAGAAAAAAATGCACGCAGAAAGACATGTTGGTGAAGCTGGATCAAAATCACTTGACTTAATGAATAGATTATCCGATTATTTGAATAAATAAAAAAAAATAATTATGGACGAAAAGTATTTTATTGCGAGAATCACAACTGATATTGTTGATGAGAACACCGGAAAGGTAAAGAAAATGAAAGAAGAAAAATTGGTCAGAGGATATTCACCGACTGATGTTGAGGCTAAAGTTACAAAGGTATATGAAAATTATACTATGGATTGGCGAATTACCGCTATTGTTGAATCAAAAATTGATGAGGTAATCGAAGGGTAAACTCAAGAAAATTTTAATTAAAAAGGGAAAAGGAAAAAAATCTTTTTCCCTTTTTTTATGCCCAATCGTGTAAAATACAGAACTTTTTGAAAAATGTGAATATTTATTAGAAAAACTATTTAAAAAAAAATGAGTTACAACAAAAATGTAGTAGAAGATGCTCTATTTCAAATTAAGAATTTGGAAGAGACTCTACAAGAAAATGCAAAAGGAATACTTCAGTCTACAATGAGTGAAGAAATCAGACAATTGGTAAAAGAATCTTTGAAAGAACAAGATGAGATTGAACAACCCGCAACCGATGACGAAATCGAAGTCGATGATGAAATGGACATGGGTCCTGAAGAAATGGACGATGAGGACATGGAAATGGAACCTGAAGATGACATGGAAATGGATGATGAAGACATGGAAATGGATGATGAAGACATGGAAATGGAGCCTGAGGATGATATGGAAATGGACGATGAAGAAGACGCTATCGATATGACAGATGCTTCCGATGAAGAAGTTTTAAGGGTTTTTAAAGCTATGGGAGACGACGATGGAATCGTTGTGAAAAAAGAAGGTGATTACATCCATCTTACAGATGAAGATGATGATTACATGATACAACTAGGAGAGTCCTATAATGAATTAGATGAAGAAGACATGGAAAATATGTATGAAATCGAAATGGATGATGAAACTAACGAAATGATGGATTCTGACGAAACAATTTATGAAATTGAAATGAGTGGTATGGGTTCTGAAATGGACGAAATGGATGACGAAATGATGGAATCTGATGATTACATGATGGAAACGGATGATTACATGATGGAAACGGATGATTACATGATGGAAACGGATGATGAAATGATGGAAATGGATGATTATATGATGGAATCTAAAAGGTCCAAAAAGTTCAAAAAATCTGTAACTCCAAAAGGTGTAGGAATCGGTAGAGGACCTAAGTTTGGATACGATAAAAAACCAAATATGAGTGGAGGTTTTTCTGAGAAGAAAAAAGAAGCTTTTGGTAAAGGTATCAAAGCAATGGGAACAGGAAAGGCGAAATTTGAATATAAAGAAGGTGAAAACATGAAAAAAGGAAAAAACACCACTGTGAAGAAAATGGAAACAAAAGAAGCTTCAAGAACACTAGGTAGTGGTTCTAATTTCAGAAGAGGTGGTCTTCCTAAACCAAGAGCACATTCTAGTTTTAACACGGCAATCAATGAAGAATTAGAATTGATGAAAGAAAAAAACAACGAATACAAAAAAGCACTTGATGTTTTCAGAACAAAACTTAACGAAGTTGCGATCTTCAATTCAAATTTGGCTTACGCTACACGTTTGTTTACTGAACACTCAACCACAAAACAAGAAAAAATAAATATCTTAATAAAAAAAATGGGAGCATTATTAGAATCAGGTCTTGTTGGTAACATCGGTCTTAAGCACCTTAAAGTTATCAAAGAAGACACAATTAACAAATGGGACAAATTAGGCTTTCTTGACGGTCTAAGAGGTCACCTTAAAGAAAACGTAGCTCAATTGTATGAGAACCAAGCATCTTTCTTGATTAACGAAGCATCTTCAGATGGAACTTCTAACGGAGCATTTGAAACAGTTGTTTTCCCAATCGTAAGACGTGTATTCTCTAAATTATTGGCTAATGACATCGTATCAGTACAAGCTATGAACTTACCAATCGGTAAATTGTTCTACTTTGTGCCTAAAATCCAAGGATATGAAAACGCAAGTTCAACATTTGCAAACTTATATCCTAACTCTACACCTGACAATAACGGAAACGCAGGTGGTGAGCACTATGCACCTGTAGGAGCACCAAACGGACCAAATAACCCTAACGTAGGTTATGACGCAACTGCTGGTGGTTATCCTTACGCTAAAAACCTTTATGACTTGTTCTACGAAGGAAATGAAGCGTCTTTAGATCCTCCAGGATTATTTGACTACTCTAAAGGTAAGTGGACTGCAGTAACCGCAAACACCGTTGTTCAGCATTGGGTAGGTGGATACTTAGTAGATACTTCACTTAACTCTTACTCAGGAAACACAAGAAAAGTTATCATGAAACTTTGTGGTTTCGCTAACTCAGGAGCTGGAAAACTTATCGGACCTGATGGTAACGAAATGGATACAGAAGCTTTCTTGTCTGACTTAAGAATCTACGGAACTTCAGTTATCTCTGCAGCTACTACACCTTGTAACGTTCTTACTGGAACTTTCAACGGACAGTCTGTATTTGTTCCTCTATTATTTAGAGTAGTAACACAAATCTACGGTAAAGGAATTGTTAAGTATGGTAACAACCAAAACACACAATTTACTAACAACGGTAATAACTACGCATCACCTTCAACACCTCCAACAGGTAACGGATCAAACTTTTATGATATTTGTGACGCTGATGGTTGTATTTATCTTGAAGTAGATCTTTCTTGTCCTGTATGTGCTGATTGTGATTCCACATCACTTGATGGTTACACAGGAACAACTATTTACTCAGGAACTTCTGGAACTTCATTCATGGCTTGGTATAGAAGATATGCTGACTTAGAATTTGAAGATCAAATTGGTGAGGTTTCTTTCGATTTACAGTCTGTAACTGTATCTGTAACAGAAAGAAAACTAAGAGCTCAATGGTCACCTGAATTGGCTCAAGACGTTGCGGCATTCCACAACATCGACGCTGAGGCTGAATTGACAGCATTGTTGTCAGAACAAGTAGCAGCTGAGATCGACCGTGAAATTCTACGTGACTTGAGAAAAGGAGCGGCTTGGCAATTACGTTGGGACTACAACGGATGGAGAAGAATTTCTCAAACAACATCTTACACTCAGAAAGACTGGAACCAAACTTTGATCACAGCAATCAACCAATTGTCAGCACAAATCCACAAATCTACTTTGAGAGGTGGAGCTAACTGGATTGTTGTATCTTCTGAGGTTTCTGCTATCTTTGACGATTTAGAATACTTCCACGTATCTAACGCGGCTCCTGAGCAAGACCAATACAACATGGGTATCGAAAGAGTTGGAACTCTATCCGGTCGTTACCAAGTTTATCGTGATCCTTACTTCCCACCAAACCAAGTTTTGATCGGACACAAAGGAACTTCATTGTTAGACACAGGTTACATTTACGCACCGTATGTTCCTCTACAATTGACACCTACAATGTATAACCCATTCAACTTCACGCCTATCAAAGGTATTATGACAAGATACGCGAAGAAGATGGTCAACAACCGGTTTTACGGAAGAATTACCGTGGATGGTGTTAGATCATTCGATTTAAGAGAATTGAGATAATCAATTAAAGTTTTATAAGAAGAAAGGTCAGAGAAATCTGACCTTTTTTATTTTGTTTA
>RGCF01000246.1 GCA_009919265.1 Bacteroidota bacterium
CTGAAATAAACATTAAGACACGACTGGGTGCAGGTTGTCGTATTATGTTATCTGTAACAACATGTAAGCGATTTGACCTCTTTGAACAGACTGTAAATTCTATCTTAAAAAACTGGTTAGATTTAGATCAAGTTGATTTCTTTTATTGCGTTGATGATAATTCGTCTGATGAAGATCGGTTAAAAATGCAGACCCAATATCCTTTTTTCACGTATCATATGAAATCTTCTACAGAAAAGGGTCATAGAGAAAGTATGAATATTATATGGAATAAGGTTATTGAGGTAAAACCTACATATTGGATCCACATGGAAGATGACTGGGTCTATTTTAAGAAGGAAAACTATATTGGTCGTGCTATTAATGTCTTAGAAAAATATGAAAATATAAATGTACATCAGGTTGTCTTTAATAGAGAATATGGTCTAATGATGGCTGATATAGAAAGAGTAAATGTATCGCCATTAGGTCCTAAAGAAGATGGTATTGTCTTACACGTTAAAGCAGATAATGTTCAAGGGCCTAATTGTGCATATTGGCCCCATTATTCTCTACAACCATCTGTCTGTAGAGCATCTAAAATAATTGAATTAGGAAACTATGACTCACCCAATAATTTCTTTGAACGTGACTATGCAGACAAATACCATGCAGCAGGGTATCAGACAGCCTTCTTCGATTCAATCTATAGTCTCCATATTGGAAAACAACATTGGGAGAAGGATGGCAAGAATGCATACGCTTTGAATCAGGTCGATCAGCTGGCTGGAAAAAAGGCCATAGAAGATCTGACCACAACAATTGATATTAGTATCAAGGGAATAAATGAACCACTCAAGGGAACTATGAAAGATCATTTGAATACCATTTTACAAAAAATTAAATCTCAGACACCATTTGGTCTTATTAGACCCAGTGATGGTGAATACACGATTCTGAAGGACGAGACCTTGACCAACTGTGATAATTGGACTTTTCAAAAGGGTGGAAAGCTCAGACAGCAGCTTTTAGATGCAGTTAAGACACAGGACCCAAATCTCTACATTGGTATTCCTTGTAATACATGTAATAAACCATGGAATTGTACAGATCAGATATACAATGATTTTATTGACAAGTTTCAAGTTCCATTGGCCCAGAGAACCTATGCAAATTTGGTAGGAAATTCCAATTGGTCTACATTTACAAATTTCATGAAATCGTATGAGAAACGTTTTTATCTTATTACATCTGGAACACAGCCAAGTAGTTTGCCTATTAAGGAGCGCTATATCATTGACAGCAAGTTGGTAAATCAATGGGATACATTGGGTCCAACAGAAACATTAAGACTTCTGAATTTTATAAAAGACAAGAAAAATGAACTCATTTGTTTCTCAGCAGGACCTCTTTCCAAAATATGGATTCCCATGTGCATGAAATTAAATTCTACAAACATGTATTTAGACGTAGGTGCCTCTTTGGATATATTCACAAAGGGTCAGACAACTCGCCTCTATACAAATCAAAACCATGCCTTTTCCAAGGAAGCTTGTATTTTTAAGGATGAAGTTCCTGATCTTACATTGTCATCTATGATACCCTCCTTGATGCCCAATTCATCAAAAAACCTGGTATATCTTGGTGTCTTCGTGAACAAGGATTATCTTGAGCTTCTTAAGATTTTATTTATTACTGTAAAGCTCTATTCTAAACTAGATACAATTGATTTCCTCATATTAACATGCAGTGATTTTGTTCCTGCTATCAATAATATATCTGTTACACTAGGAATTCCATTGAAGACTATGATCATAGATGAATCGCGTATGGCAGGAGGTGCCTTTGCTAGGCTCTATATTTTCGAATACGAGCATATCATGTCATATGATAAAATTCTATATCTAGATACGGATATTGTGGTTCAAGGTGATCTAATGAATTTATTCAATGAAACAATTGAAGACAAAATCTATGGGCTCAAAGAGGGAACAATTGAACATGAAATCCATGGAGGTTGGTGGTTTGATTTTTCTACTATAGACAAAAATACAGTTGGTATAAATAGTGGTATCTTATTATTCAAGCCAACCGAAACAATGAAATCCTTATTTACAGAAACCTTGAACCATGTTGATGAATTGAAGAATAAGGCGATGCCCCAGTGTGCGGATCAGCCTTTCGTAAATTACCATTTCATCAAGGCAAATAAATATGACATTCAACTCATTGATAAACATTGTCTGATTTACTGCATTGACCCACCTCCACCACCATCTGCCCCTACATCCGTGGTTGTATGTCATTTTGTCTGGCCAATTGGAAATGCCAAGCATAAGATGGATCGTATGAAGCCACACGTCACTCATATTCTGAAGCACTTCAAGGAAATCTCTGGAAAGAGAACATTTTTTGAGACAAATTTGGTTGGCCAAAGTTTCACATGGGGAACGGGTGGAGGAATTCGTTTTGAGCCAAATGGAATACTAAGTACAACCTGGATTCCAGGAACATATACATGGCTAGGAGAATTTTCTATAATGGCTTCCTGGGCAGGATTTCATCATTTCCTACGGTTCAACTCAGACTTCTCTGAATATCAATCGGTTAGACTAGGAGATCTTGAATACATAAAGGGTAAAAAATCCATGAAATTCTACGATGAAGATGGAAAACTAATTGATACGATTCGCTTAGAGACTGTTGAACAGAACCAGGCAGAGGAATATATTACAGAAGATTGCACAGTTCTAGAGTTAGGTGCAAGATATGGAACGGTTTCATGTGTGATCAATAAGAAACTCAAGAACCCCTTGAACCAGGTCTCTGTAGAACCTGACAATATTGTCTGGAATGCACTAGAGAGAAACATCAAGGAGAATAACTGTAATTTACATTTGATTAAGGGAGTTATTTCCAGAACTCCTCTTGAAATTAGGCAATACCCTGGCGAGGGATATTCGAATTCAACTGTAAAAGCTCAAACATCTTCTTTACCAAATTTCACAGTGGAAGAAATAGAAGAAAAGTATGGCCTGAAGTTTGATACCCTGGTTGCAGATTGCGAGGGGTTCCTAGGAGATTTCTTTGCAGAGAACCATCACTTATATAAGCAACTCAAGATGGTTCTCATTGAGAAAGATTGCCCCTGGAAATGTAATTACAATGTAATTATAGAAAATCTCAAGGCCCATGGGTTTGTCAATTTAGTATCTGGTTTCCACGAGGTATGGAAGAAACCAGATGCATTACATGTTTTTACTAGCATATATGAAAGAGGAGCCTGGGGAGACAATGGTATTTCTGACTATAAGGGGTCTTCAGGAGATGGGTCCTTTGTAGAGAAAAATAAGGAGTATATTCGTTTCTTAAATGGATTTATTAAAGAAAAAGGAATTCAATCAGTTTCTGATTTAGGATGTGGTGACTGGAAATGTGGGAATTTGATTTACGATGATTTACCTATAGAATACAATGGATATGATGCATATGAGAAGTTAATAAATTATAACAAGAAGACATTCGCTAATTCAAAATATTCATTTACCCATTTAGACTTCTTGAACAATGTAGATGAAATTAAGTCAGCAGACCTATGTGTAATAAAGGATGTATTACAACATTGGCCTCTTTCTTCAATCTATACTTTCCTAGATGCAATTTATAATTCCAAAAAGTTCAAGTATATTGTTGTAACCAATTGTTCTTATCAGAATAAAGATAATACCGATATTCCAATGGGTGAATTCAGACCACTGTCCAAGAATTATTTACCCTTGAAGAAATATAAGCCATTAAGTTTACTGACATATGAATCAAAGGAGGTGGTTTTACTAGAACAATAAAGTCCCGGTTTTGTTCGAATGCGTCTCCATACATAAACCAAACTATCCATCAAAGAATAGAGATGAGTATTCAAAGAATACCCAAGCTATTTTTCCAAACATCCAAAGGACCTCTTGAGCCATATATTGTTAAAATGACAAAGGCCATGATTCCCAGTGACTGGATTTACAGACATTTCCTGGATTCAGATATTGTACATTTTCTAAAGAGTCACCCACTCAAGGAATTTCCAGGAGCTCTGGAAGTTTTTCAGAAATTAAAAAGAGGAGAACACAAGGCAGATTTTTTCCGTTACTACTTTCTTTTTGTTGGGCCATTTCCGCAATGTAGCGCGGGGAGGAGTCCTCTAGCACTGCGCGGACGGCCGCTTCAGTCAGTTGCACTTCCGACACAATGTCCTGCACCGTGAGGCCCAAAGAGTAGAGCTTCACGATTTCGGAGTTTATGAGAGGAATGTTTGTCATGGTAACCTCGCCGGATGTTATATCACTAGTGA
>RGCF01000247.1 GCA_009919265.1 Bacteroidota bacterium
ATTACTTCGTAATAAAAGTATTTGAATATTATAAAGACCCGCCGGAATCAGGATGATGACCCAAAAAGCGACGATTTATATTATTCTCTCGGCGATATTACTTTACCTTTATTATCGCAAACGCGACCTCGCTATTTTCGCGGGTTTCGTCGTAGTCGTTGTAGGGACACTGATACTTGGAAAAGGGCGAGATATAGAAGGAAACACCGGGAGAAGAAGCGGCAACAAGGGCAGTGGCAGTGGCGGCGATTATTGTTCATCATTGAATTTTGCAGACCCAACGATAGATAAAACAAGAGTTGTCACGTCTTTAATAGAACTGAACGACAATTTTAAGAAGGTATGTGGCAAATACGTAAGCTTTGAAGGTCGAGGACCAGAATTGAATACGGAAGGCAGAGCAATACTCAAGCCTCTTTTCGAAGATGAACAAATAAAGAAAAAACTTGACTCAAAAATTAAAAATTTTCAAAACGAAAACCAGGAAACATATTTTGCTTATATGATTGGAACGAGATCACTATTATTGAATAACTATACAGAAACAGATAAAGGCGAACTGAGGTTCATTGTGTTTGGGTCAGACCAACCGGTAAAAAAAACGCTTAATGATTTCACAAAAGACGACTACAAATTTTTTAAATCCGCGATTTCTTGTGCTAAGGCATTAGTGACTACCATCGATGAAATTATGAATTTAGAGGAAATCAAAGAACAAGACAAGAAAACAAAAGATTTTTTTAAATTTATGAAGTGTGCGGTAAATCATACGATTAAAGTGTTGAATAATCTTAAAGAAGCATTACCGCCGTATGTTGACCCGAACCCGAAACCTAAGAGCGAAGGTGATACAAATGATAAAAAAAGTGAATAAGAAAATAATATATTGTAATAAATGAAATATTGTATTATACTAGTAGAAGGATATTACAATACAGAATGAACGCAATCAAAACACTTATCCGTAATAATTTAGCAGGAACAGCCATCGCTCTTTATGTCATCGTATTTATGCTAGTTCAATACGCAAACCCGGCATTTCTTTATAATGAAGATGGCAGTCTGCGCGAGTTCGGCATTGGTTATTCTAGCAAAACCGTGCTTCCGATTTGGATTGTGGCAATCATATTGGGTATTCTCTCGTATGTCACTGTGTATTATATATCACGACCGGCCACACGGGTCTTCTAGACTCGCGTCGCTTTGGTCGTTTTGCCTCCGCGATGCTACGGCTCCACTCCCTCCGCTCCGCTTCAAGCCGTAATCGTGACCACCTGGTTCTTCGCTGCTTCCTCCTTCTTCTTCGCTTCATCCTGTTTCTCTTTAAGCACCTGAGCGCGTATCTTCTGTTGTTCCGGTGTGAAAGAACAACCCATATTCAGTATATAATTATAACTAATACTTACGACCAACATACCACATAATACCAACCAAATAAACTCGCCAACAACTGACTTCATAATTAGAAATGTCCGGATTTTCTCCAAGTCGTCTACTTTCGCGGATGGGCGGATAAGCCGCGACTCCTTGAAACTGTCCCAGAATCTGTCGAGGTTATCAAGATTAAGCTCGTTGAGCAGGATAGACTGGTCTGAATAAATTTGCTCTAAAGCACGCCCAATATCGCGTTTGTTCTTGATTTCATCAGCCGGTATATCTGCTCCATCCTGAAGTCCGTCTGTCCCAGCACCACCGCTTTGTTGACCACTCGGCCCTTTTTGCGCCTCGGGTGCTAAATCGAATTGCGGAGTGAGAATACGCGCAAACACTTCCTTCAAATCGGTGACTGCAGACACGAATATATAACCGAATGTATTACTGAACGGGGACAACCACCCTGGAAATACAATCAGCGCGGCCTTCAGTGCCCCCAATACGACAAACCACGGTAATACAGTAGCGATTAACGCGGTTTTCTCCTGGTCAAACCCGCAAATATCCTTCGACATTGCCAAATTGATGAAATATTCGCCAATGATGAGGACAAGGAAAAATAGGAATGTAATCCCGCCGCTGAGCACGCCATTTTTACTGTGCTTGTAATACGAATATGCGCCGAACACGGCCAAAAAGAAAAAGATTGCGACTGTTGAACTTACTTCCGCCATTCTATTACAATATACCTTTATTATTTCTTTCACCGACTACCCGCGTTTTTATAATGTCATTCTTTTCAGTGCTATAATAAGCAGACAATAGAACCCGAATGAATGATAATGCTCCAGCACCGACACTCATCGAGCCTGGTGTGCGATACTTCTTGAGCAAATCTCTCGAGCAGTGTCATAAGGTCAAAGATTATTATCATACACGAACCTTCAATTTCACGATGGGGGTTGCCTTTTTCATATGTTTAGGGATATTTTTGTATATTCGGTATAAAGGCAAACCTACTCCGGAAGAAATCGAAGCCAAGAAGAAACAAAAGCAGGAATACATTCTCTCGAAATTGAAGATGGTAAATGCCACGCACTATGCCCAGAGTAAAGGAATTCCGATGGACGCCCGAACACATCCCGCCGGGAATGGAATGGGAATGCTCACGAACTTGCCGCTTTGGAAGAGCCCGGATGAAGACTATTGGAAGCGGAGCTACACTTAGCGGAGCGGAGTGGAGCGGAGCGGAACCGAGCCGGTGAAAGCCGAGCCGAGCGGAGCCGGTGAAAGCCGAGCCGAGCCGAGCCGAGCCGAGCCACGCGTGGCAAATGAGAGCCGATGAATATCTATACTAATTATAATACATTACAATAATGATACATCAAGCATCCGTATATCAAGACTTACACACTGCGATACAAGAACGCACCCAATACGGCGGCGGAGGGACGGCATCATCGCGTATTGCCGAACAGAAACGCACACAAGACACCCGCGACAACCTGAAAAAGGCGACGCGTGTCCTCCTTGAAGTCACGAAAAAACAAGAAGACGCACTGAAAAAACACATCCAACGAGCAGCCGACCCCAACGACTTCCGCGGAATGGTCTATCCTTACCAACTCATCCCTGAAGAAGAACGCACGAAAATCAACGATGCCATCCACGGGTATTACTCGCTGAAAGAAAAATACAATTCGGCACTTGAAAAACGTCGCCAACGCCTAATCAACGACCCGGTGATGAATTGGAAAACGCTGTCTGCCCAACAAAAAGCCAAGCGTCTCTCGATGATTAAGCCAATGTGTATTGTGTGTAAGCAAGACGGCGGGTCGATATTCACGGAAACCGACGGCAAACTGAAAGCCATATGCGGAAATATCTCTCAGCCGTGTGGATTTCATATCGAAGTCAACCGCGGAAAGTATATCAGTTTAGAGACATTGATGAATGAATCTCTCGAGGAAGTCCGCGCGACCAAAGACGAAATCATCCGGATGAAACTCGACCTCTTATTTCAGTTCATTAACGAAGACGAACTCCTCGCGCAATTTGACGCGGTTCAACATAAGCTACAGGAGCAAATGAAAATGTATACCGAGTTTCGAACGTATTACCTTAGCGTCACCGACAACGACGACCGGCGGAAAGATACGGCGACACATACTCGCGTGATTGCCGAGAGAATTGCTCAGATTAAGGAATATATGACAGAGTTTAGAGAGTCGGAATGGAAGAACCGCAGCATCATCGATGATATTCTTGTGCTCTATCAGCAGGATATTGAGCCGGCATTCTTGAAACTTCGAGAGACGAAGTATGTTTATTCGCAAGTCGAAACGACGGAAAACGCGGAGGGTGCGCTCGTTCAAATGTATAATGACGGGGAATTCAATCTCTCGCAAAAACAGTATAGTTACCACGAACTTTATATGCCGGTGATTATGCCCAAGTGGATTGCAGATAACCGGATAGTGAGTAGCCCCGTAGGGGCGGTGGTTGCACCGAAGCCTGGAGGAGGGGCGGCGGCGGCGAGGTAGTTTTTTTTGTAGTGGGATTGTATAGAAATATGTCTCAACCAACATGGAATGTGCCTATTGTTAAATTAAATGATACAGAGTTAGTGGTTGATTTGGGGGGGGGGCGCTTTGTTAATTTAGTAGGCCTTCTAGCAAATATATCAATAATCAAAAATAACGAGCCCCCAATTTCATTTGAGACGTGCACCCAAAGGTTGAAGGCACACGATATGGTCGTATCTATTTATAAAGATGCTATTCGTGAGAAACAACTATTTTGTAAGATACCATTTACATCAACGGTTAGTGGTGGCGGTCGCCAATCCAAAGTGCGCCGCTCTCGCCGTCTCCATCGCCGCACCACC
>RGCF01000248.1 GCA_009919265.1 Bacteroidota bacterium
CCATTGGTCATAGACAATGCTGAATTTCCTTGTGCAAGTATAGCGGGTGTTTCTCTACCAGTTGAAATATCTGTTTTACACAGTCCAATGTTTCGTGAATCAATGTTATTTACTCATAAAGGACTTAGCGGTCCTGCCATACTTCAAGCGTCCTCCTATATTACAGCATCATCAAATCTTACAATTGATCTCATCCCCGATATTCATGATGAAACATTTGATAATCAATCAGGCAAAACTGAATGGAGAAC
The DNA here is from genome assembly GCA_009919265.1 of Bacteroidota bacterium. GTDB lineage: Bacteria > Bacteroidota > Ignavibacteria > Kapaibacteriales > UBA961 > UBA961. Next base: position 252 of record RGCF01000248.1, read on the forward strand.
AGTACTTAGCAAACATGTACCAAAACGCCTGGCAGATCTGTGGTCTGAAAAGAATCAACAAACTCAGAATATCGGACATTATGGTAATAAAACAATCCAAGCATTCATAAATGAATTACATCATTGGTCACCAAAGATCAAAGAAACAGAAGGATATGCAAAAGCAGAAGTAACGGCGGGTGGAGTAAACACAAAGGAATTGTCTTCGAAAACAATGATGTCGAAGATCATACCAGATCTTTATTTCATTGGGGAAGTAGTAGATGTTACCGGACATTTAGGAGGATATAATTTCCAATGGGCATGGTCATCTGCCTATGCTGCAGCACAATCTATCGTGGGGAATCATGGCTAAGAATTTATTTTCCGCTCATGCTCTCAGTAAATCGTATCATGAAAAGGTTCTGTTTACTTCAATCTCATTGGGAATAATGGAAGGAGAACGCATTGGAATTATCGGAAAAAATGGAGTTGGGAAAAGCTCTTTACTTAAAATAATTGCCGGACTGGATGAAGCTGATGAAGGAATAGTAACTAGAGGCAAAGATGTTCAAATAGTGTATTTACCACAATTACCTCAATTTGAATCCAAAGAAACGTGTCTTGAAGTAGCCATGTCTGGCAAACCAGAGATAGTCGAATTACTCGAACAACATCGTATACTTTGCAGTAAAGAAGGAAATGATACGCTATTGGCCGATGAAATTCATGACCTTTCAGTTCGAATTGATGTTTTAAATGGATGGACATTAGATAATCAAGCAAAAACCCTATTGACCAAGCTGGGAATTTTGCATGTACATGCAACCATTGATGCACTTTCAGGAGGTCAAAAGAAACGTGTAGCACTAGCTAAAGCATTATTATCAGAACCCGATTTATTGATATTAGATGAACCAACAAATCATTTAGATGCAGATTCCGTTCAATGGCTACAAGATCATCTCAGTGATTATTCCAAAGCTATTTTACTTGTTACTCATGACAGATATTTCCTAGATGCTGTTTCTACAAAGATTATAGAATTAGACAAACAATCATTATTTACCTATGAAGGTAATTTTGAAGATTATCTCTTAAAGAAGGAGCAAAGAACTTCTATTGAAGAATCCACAGCTGAACATGAAAGGAATACGTTAAGAAGGGAATTGGCATGGTTACAAAAGGGTGCAAAAGCTCGAAGAACTAAACAGAAAAGCAGAATTGATTGGATTTCTAAGATGCAAGAAAAACCGGAACAAGCGGAAATCCGAAACATTAAAATCGAGATAGGGAACAAATTTCTAGGAGGAAAACTCATAGATGCAGTACAAATCTCAAAAACAATAGGAGATACTGTATTGTTTAGTGATTTTACTTATAGAGCAGCACCAGGAGATCGCATAGGAATAATTGGTCCAAATGGAGCCGGAAAATCAACTTTACTTAATATCCTTAGCGGTAGAATATCTCCTGATTCAGGATATGTGACAATTGGAGACACTGTTAGTATTGGATATTTTGATCAAGAAGTAAGAACACTTAAAGAACAATTGACTGTCATTGGAAACTTGCGAGAAATTGCAGAATATATTGATACAGGTCTTGGTAAAGATAGATATATAACTGCAAAAGAGTTATTGGATCGATTCCAATTCCCGGCCAAGCAACACCATTCATTTGTGCATACATTGTCAGGTGGCGAGAAACGGAGACTTGCAATGCTAATGGCATTAATGAGTAACCCAAATGTTCTCATGTTTGATGAGCCAACCAATGATTTTGATATAGCGACATTGACTGCATTGGAAGAGTATGTAGAACATTTCAAGGGAGTATTACTTATTGTTTCTCATGATAGATCATTCTTAGATAGAACAGTTGAAACTATTTATGCATTTGAGGGTGAAAACATAAAAGAGTATCCGGGGAATTACTCCGCCTATTTGGAAAAAATAGAAGCACAGAATAAATCAATCATCCAGCCTACTGTTGAAGTAAAAGAACCAATAATCCGTGTTTCACATTCAAAAAAGAAAGGATTATCATTCAATGAGAAAAGGGAATTAGAATCATTGGAACAAGTAATTTCAGAAACAGAAGCCCAACTTCAACAACTTCATATTCTAATGGAACAAACTCCACCTCAAGATTTTAAAAAGTTTGAAGAATTATCAGAAAAGCAAGCTGAAACACAGAAATTACTAGACAAAGCCATGGAAAGATGGCTTGAACTTTCAGAGAAATAGGTAGCAAACTGGGGATAAGTCCGTATTTTGCAGCATATCAATGAGTTTGTCATGCTGAAAGAATTACTCAAACCCGACATACAAGATCTCATTGCAAGCAGAAACTGGTTTGCTTTGAGAGAGGTTTTATCCTCTTGGTCAGCGCCCGAGATAGCAGATCTATTATTGGATCTAGAACCGGGTGACAGAGTTCTATTGTTCAAATCATTGGACAGAGAATTATCATCAGAATTGTTTTCATATATGGAAACAGATGATCAGGATGCCTTGCTTGAAGTATTGACAAATTATGAAACCAGAGAATTGCTTTCTGCACTCTCTCCTGATGATCGAACAACCCTGCTGGAAGAATTACCTGCTGAGATGACGCAAAGATTATTGTCACTACTCAGCCCTGAAGACTTAAAAGAAGCCAGATTTCTACTTGGTTATCCCGAACAAAGCATTGGTCGATTGATGACTGTTGATTTTGTAGCGGTGAGAGCTGAATGGTCTGTTTCTGAAGGCCTTTCCTATATCAGAACACATGGTGAAAAAAGTGAATCAATCAATCGCATATATATCACTGATTCTCGGGGATGTTTGCAAGATGACATTCCTTTGAGATCATTCATTTTCTCTGATCCTGATGCTAAAATATCAACATTAATGGATGGATCCGTTGTTTCATTATCTGCATTTGAAGATCAAGAAGAAGCAGTGCAGGTCATGGAAAAGTATGATATATCGGAAATCCCTGTCATCGATTCAGCTGGAGTACTCATTGGTATCGTAACATTTGATGATGTTATGGATATTCAAGAAGAAGAAGCAACAGAAGACTTTCAAAAGTTCGGAGGTATGGAAGCTCTTGAAAAACCATATGATGCAACAGCATTGATTTCTATGGTCAAAAAAAGAGCTGGATGGCTCATTCTGTTGTTTTTGGGAGAAATGCTTACAGCATCTGCATTGGCATATTTTGAACAAGAATTAGACAAAGCCGTTATCTTGTCATTGTTCTTGCCTTTGATTATTTCAAGTGGTGGAAATTCAGGTTCACAAGCTGCTACTCTGATTGTTCGTGCTCTTTCAATCAATGAAATTGGATTAAAAGATTGGTGGTTCGTACTACAAAGGGAATTCTTATCAGGACTATTGCTTGGTATAATTCTTGGGTGTATTGGTTTTTGCAGAATTATCTTTTGGTCTATGGCTACTGGTATTTATGGAGATCATGCTATTCAGATAGGATTAACTATTGGCACTTCCCTTATTGGCGTTGTTATGTGGGGAACATTAAGTGGCTCAATGTTGCCACTACTAATGAAAAGATTAGGATTTGACCCAGCAACATCATCAGCACCATTTGTTGCAACTCTCGTCGATGTGACGGGAATCATTATTTATTTTTCTGCTGCACTTTGGTTTCTGCGTGGCACTCTTTTATAAGCCATGAATTTTTGTGCATAGGGTTCTTTGTATTCATGCCTTGGGGATTCTTGACAAGCAGGAGAACAAGAGCATTGCGTTTTTTCAACACATTCCGGACATTGAAAATGCTGCCTATGACAATCAAAATTGCCACAATTCACATACCAATCAGTAGCTTTACCACAAATCACACAGTTTGACACTAAATGAGCGTTCTCAGTATGATTTACCGGCACTGATACTCGTTCATCAAATACATAACACATACCTTCAAATTTATCTCCCTTTACTTCCGGATCTTTCCCATAAGTAACAATGCCACCATGTAATTGATAGACATCTTGGAATCCCTCCTGAAGTAGGAAAGC
>RGCF01000249.1 GCA_009919265.1 Bacteroidota bacterium
ACTTTCAGAGAGTATATGTAATGTTCAGGGGACACGCTATATTTATGTGAGCATCGACGATTTCGTCAATAGTTCGAACAATTATTTCACGGCGGCGTTTGCCAGTTCTGTTATGGCACCGAATATCATAACTCGTATCAATGTCGCCGATTTAGCGCAGGACGTGACTGTATTTCATTATGCCCAGCAAGAGGGGTATTCGACAGAATTAGACAGAAGTAGGAATTATTTTGGGCCAGTCGATATTCAGAAGATGCGCGTCGCTTTATACGACGAGTATGGTCGTGTCATTAATTTGAACCATATGGATTGGTCAATGGAGTTGATGTTTGAGTGTATATACTCGTAACTTCACCGCCTTCATTCGCGCGGTGCGCTCATTCCGGGGTTTCGTTACTCGTCTGCTATATTGGGGGTGTGGGGCTTCGCCCCGGCCGGCGATTTATCGTCTCGGCGATATCTCTTCGTTAAATTATTTATGCTCTCGTTATCGTCACATAAATAATTCAGTTTAAAACAAGGGTCGGCCCGGTCGAGCGAAGCGAGACCCCCGCGAGCGAAGCGAGCAGCGTGGTGGGCGGCGCAACGCCCCAGCGTGGTTGGCGGCGCAACGCCCCAGCGTGGTTGGCGGCGCAACGCCCCCCTAGTGCCCACACGCCCCACACCCACCACCCGCCTTCATACGAAACAATGCTGAAACGGAAAAAATAGGTTGAGTAGAACGAGCGAGAAGGTCGCCTAATGAGCGTTGTGGTGGATTATTGGGGTTGGCTCGATTTGTATCGGTTGGGTCTCTCGCTGATGTAGCCCGGAATGGTTGTAGAGATGCAGAAACAGGAGCAGTCTCAGGTTCAGGAACCGTGACATATATAGGGCGATGATTGACCATCGTTGTAAAAAACATACCTTTTTTCATTCTGCTATATATTATGAATATAGAATTATCTCGTCAATACTGACCGAATACCAAAATGTAGAGAATGATTGTCATTAGTGTTGCTAGTAATACAGATAAGAGTATCATTATCAGACTGAAACAATAATAATAGAAGTCGAAGAGGAACCATACGACCTTCTGGGCAGAGAATTTGACCAAACGGAAATCATATATAGGTTGTGTAATGTTATTATATCGTTGTCGTCGCTGTTGTTTGCCGTATACAGAGTGCTTTACTGGCGTGTATGGCCATAACGATTGTCCTGTAATTGCGAAGTATATAGCAGGTTTATGAATTTCTGGGCATATATCACGGTCATTGTCCTCAAGTCTCCACCGTGAAAATGTATAAACATAATATTCATTGTATATTTGTGTGAGGTATTTCTCTCGGAACCACGGAACAGGACCCGACACACAGGTAGTCGTCGTAATTAATAATAGTAATAGTGTAGTTATGTGCGTCATTTTGCGAGGTGATATATGGGTGACCAGAAAATATTATTCAATTCTAAGCAGAAGCATATGAATAATAAAAATTGAAAGATTATAATTGTCCAATACACAATAGCGTGTGTATTGGAGAAATGAATGAGGAACATACAAAAAACAAGGGAACCGGCGCAGGGGGGTCAAATACAAATATCAATGGTAAGTCTTTCGAAATGAAAACTTCGAATGAACCGCGTCTTCTGGAATTAGGGTTTGTTCGTAAGAATATTCCGGGGGTAAGCGATAAAAGCAAAAACGGCTTCTACTATGAGAAGCATTTGACTCCTACTACAACGGTGTTTTATCTTACACAAGGCGGATTGAAGGCGTATTTCAAATACTTTTTCGGTAAAGAAATGTGTCGTTGCCCGGATGAGGCGTATCTATTCAAAAACATCGACGGCGACGAGGGCGGTGCTGTGACATACATTCTCAAAATCTTGGAAAAGAAAAATCAAAACACGAGTGGTAGCGTGGATACGAAACTGCTTGCTGGAGGAGGCTTCATAGATGAATATTTGTTTTGTCTCAACGGCACCGGCACCGGCACCGGCACATTTACAGTGGAATATGCTTTCTGTATCAACGACTACTTGAAAAAAGAATATATCGCTGATACGAAAAAAAGTGAGGCGCTTCGTTTCATTCATAAGAAACACAGGATTTCGGTATTATTCGGCGACGACGCAGATTATTTTGACACGCTTGATACGTGGTTGTTTCACGAATAATTCATTACCAGGACTTCATTTGTTCGCGTTCCTGGCTCTTTGGAATGAATCGCACGTCTACAGTTGATTATTTTTATTGTAAACGATGACGAAGGAAATGCGTCTCTCACAAATGTCACATCTGCATTACTCAAGAGTATGCGTGTCGCGGTCGTGGTCGCGGTCGCTACTAGCCCAAACAGACACTTATGGCTCTCTAGATTGAACCCATCAGCAGTATACGATACAAATGACGTTTCATTTTCGGGGGCGTATGGCGGGTCAAGATATACGAAATCGTTCCCTGGAACCACGCGACGAAATGCTTCTTGAAATGGTGCGTGCACGAAAATGACGCCCTGTATCAGTGCTGAAACAGCATGAATATGTTCTTCATTGATAATCCCGGGGTTCTGGTAATTTCCATACGGAACATTGAACCCATTGGGGCCTTCGCGGTATACGCCTCGGAAACACGTTTTATTCATAAATAGAAGCATCGCGGAGGCGGAGGCTGAAGTAGCACGTTCTTCTTTTGACATTGCATTGAACTTCGCGCGAATCCAGAAATAGTATGCCTCGGGGGATGATAACGCTTCTTCGAGAGACGCGGCTTTACGGTTGGCGGTGCCGGCGGAAGGTTTACATTTGGCGAATTCGTCTGTCAGTTTCTTCACTTCGGTTATGATTCCATCAGGGTTGCTTTGGATGTTCTTATAAAGCCCAATCAAATTGGAATTGATATCGCTCGCGTATATATTTCCGGAGACTTTGATGGTGCCATTTTTGATTTGCGAGAGAAGTGCAAGAAGAACACTGCCTCCGCCGAGAAATGGCTCGTGATAATTGTTTATTTCTTTCGGGAACAGTGCAATGATTTCGTGGATAATTTGAGTTTTACCACCAACCCATTTCAGGAAGGGTCGTGTGAAATCGCAGTCGTCATTATTGTCTGTGCCGCTGCCGCCGCTGCCGCTACACGGCCGTTTTCGCGTGATGTGCGAATTATAATGCCCTTTTTGTGCAAATACCTTTCCACACTGCTCGCATTTGTATTTCGTCATTTATATAAATAAAGTGGAGTGTGTTTAAATTCGTTAAATGTGATCCAAAATGGTTCAATTTTACGAACAAATGCAACGCGTGTGATAGGCAACACCGTAACTCTGTGTCTTATTTCCCTGAAGGGGTGTGGCCGCCGCCTTCGCGGGTGCTTGTGTGCGAAGTGCCCCCCGACCTTTCAAACGAGCTAAATACCGGTCATATGACCCGTGCTTGACATCTACGCCCGCGCCTGGGGCGGATGTAGAACCAGGCCGACATCGTGTAATACTGTGTCGTGTCGAACTCGCGTGACTAGGAACATCTGTCCGAACGACCCCCGCGACAGCCCGGTCGCTACCCTGATTCCAATTTACGCCGATGGGGAGCGTGGGAGCAGTATATACGTGTAAAGCAGCACGGTTCATCGTGTATTCGCTTGCAGGGAGACGAACTGTATTCCATATTCTCTGTTGCGTGCTTACGGCTGCTGCTGCGATTTCACTCGCCGGAATTGTAGCATTAATACTACGCTCTTTGAGTGGGACTTTAAAATTACAAGCGGCGCAATTTGGAAATAATTGAGGCATAATTCGTCGTCGGGTGAAAGATATATAATACGATAAGATTATAAGATTATATATAGATAAATTGAAATATAAAAATAGGAATAACATGATGAAACGAATGAATGTTGTTATGCTCAGTGATGACGATGGAAGTGACGGCGGTGGCGGCAGCGGCGGTGGCAGTGGTGGCAGCGGCGGCAGATTTGAATGCGAGAATTGTCACATTACCTTCCCCAATAAAACTACAGTCGATAGACATATGTTATTTTGTAAGACATTGGCAGATATACGGCGGGGTGGAGGCAGTAGTAGTGTATCGTCGGCGACACAGCAAACACTTTCCTGCGTCGCCGATGATGCTTTGATGCCTACCCCACGCGAAATGTTCGCCCTCATCCAGGAACTCGCGGCGAAATATAATAAAGTCAAAGATGAACTGGATGTTATGAAGCAGTGGGCGAAAATGGTTGGACGGCGAATC
>RGCF01000250.1 GCA_009919265.1 Bacteroidota bacterium
ATTTTGAGATTGTGTTTGTATCATACTCATTATACTTTTGAGCTGTGAAAACTGGAAAAATCGGGCCAGATTTGACCCGATTGTGTTTATTTCTTATAAATCTCCATAAGGTAGATTTTGTTTGCTGTGTCAATGTGAGCATTGAAATTTGGATACATTCTAATTCTCGTAGCTGCCCCATCATATTCCAAAGTTCCTTTTCCATAGGCTTTGATTAGAGTGGCTTCTTTGTCACCCAATCTCACACCCAATCTGGTTTTGAAACTAGAGGCTCTATCAAGCTCTCCATGCACTGCAAGAAGGCTCACTCCATCATCATCAAATTCCACAGAGAATTTGCATTTGTTGAAGTCATAAACCCATCTGTCACAGTCTTTTTCGTCTGGTTGACCATATTTGGTCAACACTTCTCTTTTCGAGTCTCCGATGTAAATCCCGCCCAAAGAAAGACCTTTCTTTACAGCAGATTGTCCGATTGCAAGGGCTACAACAAGTAGCATGGCGATTGTGATTATTAATCTCTTCATTAATATAATTATCGGACACAATCTGAGAATCTTTAGGGTGGAATTTAATTTTCCACCCATTTTTTAAATCGCACATGTTTTCAGATTGTTTGACTTAGATTTCAAATTCATCTGATACATGGCATTGATGTAATTCACATGCTGTTGTGCCTTATCTTTGTTAATTGTGTAAGTAGAAGAGTAATCAAGAAGCAATGGATACTTCTCAGCAATGTATTGAACCTCAGCAATGATTTTTGCTGTCATTTCTTCCACTTCTTTGTTTAATGATTCAACACATGTTACGCCCACAGAATTTACAATTCTCATTTTATTATGATAATTTTCAGCTTGTGATTTCAAATTTGCATTGTTTTTACTTTTAATCTTAACGATTTTAGTTACAATCGGACATTGAATATCATTTACATGATTTTCATACAACCCTTTGAACACATTTGATGTAAAAGAATTGATGCAATACATTTTGTTTTCCAATAAATTGTGTTTGTAATTATCTGCCCAATTCTTGTCTGACACAATCTGATTAGCAGTGAGCTTCAAAAACTCGCCAAGTTCAATCCAAGTGGAATCAAGTACAGCATTTTTCTTAACACCGTAAATTTCAATGTTGAATCCAGCATAAGAAAGATTGTCTTTGATTGCCTTGAGGCCACCTTGATATTTGATGCTGAAGGCTTCATTGATAGGCTTATAAGATTCAATTTCCACATAAACTTTTTGAGCATCTGTATTTACTGTAACAGCGTCCCAGCAACTTGAGTAAGGGTGATGTGTGCCACCGTTCCACTTGAAAACATTCACCTTGTTATTGCGATTTGCTTTTACTTTAGGAACAGAATACTTAAGTATTGAAGAAAGCTTAATGATTTTTATACCTTTTGTTTCTTCAGAAGCTAAGAACATAGCCGCTTGCTCTTTATTGCCTTTGCCAAAAAGAATTTTGCCATACTTGTTTTCGTTCAAAAGCATAGACCTTGCTTCCATCAATCTTGCTCTTTGTTGTGATACTGGATAACCACCATCATCAATGATAAAAGCGAACGAAAAGCTGTTGGTAGGATTGACATAAGTTGTTTGTCTCCATTGCTTACTGTAAGTATTAAACTCTTTCCACTCAAGTATTTTCAAAAATGATGTGTTTACTTTTTTGCCATTCCAAACAAGATTTTTATGGAGAATGTTTTTAGGTAAATCACTCAATTGATGATAAAAACAAATAGCATCCCACATAGAATCGCAAGCGTCAATTTTAGATTGATATTGCGAAGCGATTTCATCTTTTATAATTTTAATCTTGTCATTAAGAAAATTGATAGTAGCTGGCTTCATTTCGAGACTTTCGCGAGAAGTGGTAAATGATACATCACCAATTTCTACATTGATTATTAGACTATCCCAATAGCTGAGCCAATTTAAATCCAATGCTGATTTATCATGAATTGGATAAACAATATTGCCCATTTTTACTCCAGCTTGGGAGTTATTGTATGTCTTGTGGTAAAGAGTGCATGTATCAGACTTGTGCAACATTTTCACAGAAGAAAAGAATGATTCAATTTCGTAAGTAATGTCTGCTCCAAAAAATCTTGGCATCGGTTGAAACCATGTGTAGAACGTAAGTGCTTTATCTTGAAAAGCTTTAATGTCCTTTGGGCTCACTGCAATAGTTACGCAAATGCCTGTTGGCTCATTAGAAGGTTCTTCAAAAATTTTAGCGATTGTACCAATTTTGGATTCATCAATATATGCTTCATACACCTTTTTGTAACCACCATGATATGATGTGACAGTGAATGAATCAGCATAGCCAAAAGCACTTTTGCTACCCATGCCAAGTGTACCAACAAATTCGTTTGAATTTCGTTTGGTGGAAGCACCATAGCTTGAATAAATCTCAAAAATGTCTTCTTCAGAAAGACCAGTGCCATAGTCTCTTACCTTGAAAGAAGGGTTAACGATAGATGGTAAAGTAACATCAATAGGAGTGTTTCCTTTGTTGTTTTCCACGTTTGCATCAACAGCGTTTGTAGAATATTCACGGATTACAGCGAGAATTTTGTCAGAATACAGATTGTTTCTGAGAATGTCAAAAACGTGAGCAAGATTTTCTTGCTTGAGTGAAAATTGAGCTGAGGACTTGTTATCGTCAGCCATGATTGTGAATTGCGGTTTCTTTTGAATCATGTCTATTATACTAAAGTTTTGTGAAAACTGGAAAAAACTTTTTCTTGGGTAAGGAATAAAAAAAAATAGGGCTGAAAATCAGCCCCTTGACTCAACGAACCAGAACAAAATTGTTTGTAGTGGTATTAATCATCTAGTCTGTCGAATTTGTTTTTGATGTAAGCATGGTAGAACTTACCAGCAGATTTACCTTCTTCAACCCACATATAGAAATCATTGAAAATGGTGTAATCATCAACGTAGTGAGAAATTGTTGTACCATCATGCAGATAAAGTGTAATAGTATACAATACATAATCATAAACTACTCGTTCAATCCACTCAGAGTTTGGAGTGAGGAAATCCTCAGTGTCATCAACCCCATTGTTCAAAGCTGAGTTTTGGCAACAATCATCACCACAATCTGCCATACAGTTATCACCATCACAACCACAGTCACAATCGCAATCACAGTCAGAATTGTCATAATCCTCATCAAACTCATCATCCCATCTTGATTCATAGCAGGGTTCATAAAGTGGTGCTTCAAACTCGCCCACTACTTTGTATTTACATGTTCGAAGTTTTTGGTAAGAACAATCAATGGGAATGGAAACTACATCAACAGGATTAATTTCAACAATTACACATTTACCTTGTGCAAAATCTCTGGCATATTCCATAGTTCCAGCATGCAGACCATAGGAGCAACCCACTTCCTTATCATCATCTACATCGTTTCTTCGCATTTCGATTACTTCGCCAATTCCATTGTAGATTCTGCCATTTGAAGCTTTACCTTGAATGAGAGAGGCACTACCTGATGTGATAGAATAGTAATCCTTATTGAGACCCTTGTAGGCTAAGAAATTACCATTATCTGTGATAGGAAGATTTTGATGCTCAAGAAAAGTGTAAAGTTCATTTACTGCACGTCTTGAAGGATTTTGCATCAGCTTATTAAGAAAGTTGCAAAGAGGCTTATGGTCTAAACCATTGACAGCAAAATCTAAGATTCTTGTAGCAATTGCATTATGAATTGGTTTTCCATCGAAAAACACGCCATTATCAGTTACATCTACACCATCTACCTGAAGTGCAAATTTTTTGACAGGACGCATTGCTTCATATAAAGCATCCCAATCTTGGTTTTTATAAGCTTCTAATGCTTTATCAAAATTAGCTTGCGAGTCGCTTGCTCTGACGGTGAGATTTTCACCATTCATTACAACAGAGATAAAGGCTCCATCGCCTAACCGAATTAATCGGCCAGTGGGAGCGGACATTGAGATTTGTTCGTTGTTCATACTCCCATGAAAAAGGAGTTTCATTGAGCCATTTGCACAAATGTCGGACACTGTCTCTTGCATTATCAAACTCCAATGGAGTTGTCCAACGATGAACGGTAAACTTGGGGCAATGCGTTCAGCTTACTATTCGAAAAAATATGATATTGCTGTAGAGCAAGCGGCAAAAGTGTTAGATGATGATAAAATAACTGCGCAGCAAATTACTGAAGCAAGAAC
>RGCF01000026.1 GCA_009919265.1 Bacteroidota bacterium
TATCGCCATCAATGTCGGTATAGGTTGTGGTGCCGAATATATTGCCATCCCAGAAACCATTACCAATATTCCTGATTTGCATCGGAGAATTTCCACTCGTAATGACAATAAGCGATATATCATCGTCATTGGTGAAGGAGATGAAGTTGGTGGAGGATTTGATCTTGCCAAAATTTTGAAAGATTCTTATAATATCGATAGCACCGTTTCTGTACTTGGGGCAATGCAAAAGGGTGGTAAGCCATCCGTTGCTGACCGAATACTTGCAAGCCGTCTTGGCCATGCCGCTGTTGAAGCAATGATTGATGGAAATACAAATTCAATGGTTGGAATCGTCAATGGAGCTGTACACCACACACCATTGCCTTTAACCTTTGAACGCAAGAAAATACTTCCTGATTATCTTGTATCACTCTCAGATATTCTTGCTTGATTGGAGACGCAATGAAAATTGACTTTACTGGCATTGTCCAAATGTTTCATATTGAAGGTTTCACCGCTCTAGGGAAACTAGCTCATCCCATGACAGGCAAGACTGAAAAAAATCCTGAACAAGCATCATTTGTTATTGACTTGCTCGCCATTTTACAAGAAAAGACAAAAGGTAATCTTACAGATGCAGAAGCAAGAATGCTGGATACAGTCTTAAGAGATTTACGATTGAATTTTGTATCTGATTCTACTTCGCCCGCCAATCAACAGCCGGATTCATCCGGTGATTTGTCATGAAGTCAATCGGACTCTATGTAAACCCGGAACGGAATGGCGCTGTGCAAGCAGCCATTCATGCTGCAGGTATTCTTATTGAATTGGGTGCTGAATGTTGCGTTGAGCCAGAGATTATAAAGGCATTCCCTGAGCATCTTATATCAACCATTCATTCCTTGCCAGCTTCCGAGTTTGAACGATTTGCTGATCTTGTGATTGCCTTCGGTGGTGATGGTACAATGCTAACAGCTGCAAGATTATTCTCAGGCTCTGATCTACCATTGATGGGTGTGAATGTTGGTAGACTCGGCTTTCTTGCTGAATTCAATCTTGATGAATTATCGACTGCTTTGAGCGATGTATTGTCGGGAGATTATCGCATTGTTGATCGTACATTACTCGAAGCACAAGTAGGTGGCAAAACCATTCATGCTTTCAATGAAATCGTTTTTGAGAAAAAAGAATCTTCGAGACTCATCACGACTCATATCGCGCATCAGCAGTATTTGATTGCATCATATCGTGCTGATGGAGTGATTATCGCAACGCCTACGGGCTCCACTGCATATTCCTTATCCTGTGGTGGACCAATCATTACTCCTTCATCTGCTGTGCTCTGCATTACGCCTATATCCCCACACTCTCTTACAATGAGACCACTCATCATTCCTGATACTTTGGAACTCACCATCAGAGTGGATGCTCCAGATGGTGAAGCACGCATGGTTGCCGATGGTCAGATTGAACTATCTATTTCAAAACAAGATCATGTGCTCATACGCAGATCTTCCACGCAAGTGAAAATTGTCAAGCATGCAGATAATACATTCTTTGATTTACTCCGCAATAAATTATTGTGGTCTGTAGACCCATCGGCTTTTGATCAATCTACTGATGAACCACATTGATGAATGCATTGCTTTTTGATCTCGATGGAACATTATCTGATTCTGCTCCTGGTATCATCAAATCTGTTCATTATGCACTTGAAGCATTGGGAGCGCCCATACCATCTGAAGATGTATTACAGAAATTTCTAGGCCCACCATTATGGGAATCTTTTCCAAAGTATTGCAATTTTGATGAATCCACCACAATAGAAGCTGTTCGATTGTATCGTGAATATTATGCAAATCATGGTATTTATGAACAGGAATTATATGATGGAATATCTGATTTGATCATTGCATTGAGTAATGCTGAAGCTTCTCTGTTTGTCGCCACGGCAAAGCCTGACATGTATGCTGGAAAAATATTAGAACACATGAATTTGCATCATCATTTCATTGATATATGTGGTGCTACCGCCGATAGTTCGCGTGCAGATAAAACCTCAATTATTGGTCATGTCATAACAAAGCATGGAATTGATGTTGAGCACTCTTGGATGATTGGTGATAAGGAACATGATATTCATGGTGCAAATGCTCATAATTTGCGATCCATAGCATGCTTGTATGGATACGGAGCACTTCAAGATATTACAGATTCAAAACCGACACATATATGCGCATCCGTACAGGATGTACGAAATCTATTAGAAACTCTGGGTTTTCTCTAATTGGGAACAAGTACTGAATCATTCTCGTTACATGTAAAAATTTTCTAAATTGACCATTAGTTCATATATACAGAGACTTGATGGAACAAAGAATCATGCAATCCGCTGCTTTCGATGAGAAATGCTCTATGTATAGGCAGCGCATCAATGAATTTTTAGAGCAATCGCATAAGGGCGGGGTCCCAGGTGTTTTATATACACCAATGGATTATATTTTTTCTGCCGGTGGCAAAAGACTAAGACCTATCATTACAATGTTAGCTTGTGAAAGCATAGGGAAATCAGGAATTGCAGCAGCAGGATGTGGCGCAGCACTTGAAATACTTCATAATTTCACATTGGTTCATGATGATATCATGGATAAATCCCCATTGCGTCGCGGAAGGGAAACCGTGCACATTAAATGGGATGAGGCTTCCGCCATTTTAAGTGGTGATGCAATGATGGGTATTGCATATCGCTTACTTATCAATGAAGTGAAAGATTCCCCTAGAGGAATGGAAATATTATCTCGCTTTACACAGGGTCTCATAGATGTGTGCGAAGGACAGGCCAGAGATTTAGAATTTCAACAAACCCCTATAGTTTCAATGGATGAATATATATCCATGATTGAAATGAAAACAGCGCGTTTGATTGAACTTTCAGCCATCATCGGCGCACTTTATGCAGATGCAAATAATGAACAAATCAAAGCTCTGCTTTCTTATGCCTATCATTTGGGAATTGCATTTCAAATTCAAGATGATGTGCTTGATCTTCTTGCAGATAATAAAGAGTTCGGCAAGGTTATTGGACAAGATTTACTTGAAGGCAAGAAAAGTTATTTTATTGTTCGCGCCAATGAATGCATCAAAGATGGTGTTGATGCAGAATTCATTCATCAGTATATAGAAAAGAAGGGGATTACTAGAGAGCAAATACCATTGGCAATTGCAATGTTTAAAAAGCATGGCATCATTGATGATGCTGTTCAGACTGTTCAGTCACATATACATGCTGCACAGGCCGCACTATCGCTTCTACCTCAGAATGAGGGAACAGTAGGGCTTGAGATGATTGCTGATAAAATGGCAGTACGAACTGTTTAGTCAATCATGAAAGAAGCAAACAATTCCTGAATCTCTTCGAGAGATTTAGAGCCGATGTCCCCCACGCCATGCTCACGAACAGACACATGTCTCATTTCTTGTTCTCTCTTACCTAAGACAATTGCATAAGGTATTTTCTTTTGTTCGCTTTCTGCTACTTTACGAGAAATCTTTTCATTTCTCAAATCCAATTTGACGCGATATCCAAGTGACTCAAAGAGAGAATTCAATTCTTTTGCATATTCATGTTGTTCTTCGCTGATGGGTAGAATAGACACTTGTACCGGTGCAATCCAGAATGGAAAATTACCTGCAAAATGCTCAATCAAAATTGATAGGAAACGTTCCATTGAACCAAATGGAGCTCTGTGGATGATTACTGGACGATGTTTCGAATTATCCGCCCCGGTATATTCCAATTGAAATCTTTCAGGCATTACATAATCAACTTGCACTGTACCCAATTGCCATTTTCGTCCAATGGCATCTCGTACAATGAAATCGATTTTGGGTCCATAAAATGCTGCCTCACCCAAACCAATGAAATAATCCAATTCCATTTCATCTGCAACATCTTTGATTTCCTTTTGCGCTCTTTCCCACAGTGATAAATCTCCGCCATATTTATCGGCATTGTCATCTCTGAAAGATAAACGCGTACTCACTTCCATACCAAAAGTAGTGAATACTTTCTGGGTGATTTCAATTACTTGTTTGATCTCATTGCGCAGTTGATCCTCTGTGCAATAGATATGCGCATCGTCTTGTGTGAATCCTCGAACGCGAGACAATCCATTTAATTCGCCGGATTGCTCATATCGATAGACTGTTCCAAATTCTGCAAGTCTTACTGGTAAATCTCGATAAGAGCGTGGTTTGGATGCATAGATTTGATGATGATGAGGACAATTCATTGGCTTGAGCAAATATTCTTCATCATCAACTGTTATAGGTGCGAATTGTGAATCTGCATAATAGGGATAATGTCCGCTTGTTCTATACAATTGCAGATTACCGATATGCGGAGTTATTACTTCTTGGTATCCACGCTTTACTTGTTCATTGCGCAAGAAATTTTCGAGCGTTCTACGAACAATGGTTCCATTTGGAAGCCAAACTGGAAGACCACCTCCAATCATCGGAGAAATCATGAATAATTCAAGCTCTTTACCTATTCTTCGATGATCTCTTTTTTCAGCTTCTTCGCGCAATTGAATGAATTCATCCAATTGATCTTTTTTCGGGAATGCAATTCCATAGATTCTGGTCAATTGTTTCCTTGAAGAATCACCTCGCCAATATGCTCCGGCAACTGACAGTAACTTTGGATACTTCAGTGTACCTGTTGATGGAACATGTGTACCACGACATAAATCAGTGAAATTACCTTGGGTATAAAATGTGATTTCAGAATCTTTTAAACCATCCAATAATTCCAATTTATATTTATCACCCTTTTCAGTGAAATAAGTGATTGCATCCTGCCATGATACTTCTTTGCGAATAAATGTAGAATCAGCTTTAACCAATTCTTTCATTGTTTTCTCTATCGCGGGTAAATCTTCTACTGATATTTTTCCACCCTCAGGAAGATCCACATCATAATAAAATCCTGCTTCAATTGATGGACCAATTCCAAACTTTACACCGGGATACATAGATTCAAGTGCTTCAGCCATGAGATGTGCTGTTGAGTGCCAGAAAATTTGTTTTCCTTCATCATCATTCCAAGTGAGAATGCGTATGGATGCATCATGATCAATTGGCCGAGAAAGATCATAGGGAATATTGTTCACCATGATACCTAAGGCATTGCGTGCAAGTCCTTCGGAAATAGACAAAGCAATATCTTTACCTGTAGATAAATCTGGAAATTCTTTGACGTTGCCATCAGGAAATGTGATGTTCATAGCTTTTATTGTAGTGTTTATCAGTAATGCAAAGATACCGCATTGATTGGGAAAAAGGAAACAATCCAAAGATCCCTTTAGTGTTTGAACAGAGTTTGTATGAGCGTTCTTGCTGCAATGCTTGGTACGATCTGATTATTGTGAATTGTTTGTAGTATTTGTTGTTTTGCAGTATTCCATGATTGTTGTTGTTCTGCCCAGATAATTAATTCTCTGTGGAGAGCAAGCTCGAACCATTCTTGTGTTTGTTGTTCTCTTCTTTCAAGGATTGAGTGATAATGTTCAGAATTTGCATCAAAGAATGCAGTGCACTTTGATAAAAGTTCTTGTATCCCTTGTTTGTGTAAACCCGATCCAGTCAAAACAGGTACATTCCAATTGGTAGTTGGTGAATGCATAAGTGTCAATGCGCTTCGAACTTGACTTGCTGCAAGTTCAGCAAGGGGCAATAAATCACCATCTGCTTTGTTTATGAAGATGATGTCCGACAATTCCATGATACCACGTTTGATACCTTGAATTTCGTCTCCTGCATTTGGAAGCATGAGAAGAAGGAATACATCTGTGATTGAACGAACTTCCACTTCGGATTGACCTACCCCGACAGTTTCTATGATGATAGTCGAAAATCCTGCGGCTTCACAGAGTAATACTGCTTCTCTAGTTGCATTAGAGACACCACCAAGGGTCAATCGTGATGGTGATGGACGAATATATGCATGCTCCGATCGTGCAAGTAATGGCATGCGAACTTTATCTCCAAGAATACTTCCACCATGAGATTGACTTGAGGGATCGATAGCAAGGACTGCAATGCGCTCACCTTGTTCAATGCATGATAATCCAAATGTTTCAATGAATGTAGATTTCCCAACCCCCGGACTTCCGGTGATCCCGATTCTTTTTGCTTTTCCTGTTTGATCAATCAATGCATGCAATAATTCTTCTGTCGCATTGCGATCTGATTCCAATGAGCTTTCAGCCATTGAAATTGCTTTGGATAGGGCGCGTCTATTCCCGGATTGTATGTCCTGAATCAATGCTTGCATCGGATAATGCGTATCGATTTCTGATGGATCGACCATGTTGAAAAAGTGTCAAATTGGTGTTATTTGAGCATGAAACAACCAAAAGTGGGTGAAATGCTCATGGAATAATGCGTAAATTTACGATAATCGAGTCGTAAATCATTGTTTCACGAGCATGAACATGAATATTTATCAAAGATTGCTTTCTATCGCAAGTTGCTTGGGATGTATCTTTATCTCATTATTGCAGTCATCATGTGTTTCTACATCTACATTTGATGCTCAAGTACAAAAGACTGATTCTTTGCAAAAAGCATTGAATGGTTTGAATAATGAGAAAAAGGAGTTATTGTTTAAACATGCCGGGAATATTGCAGTTATCGATGATTTGCAAAATGAAATAAAGGTACTGAAAGAAAAAATAAGAGTTCTTCAAGAACAACTTGATCAGGCTAAGAAAGCAAGTACTGATGAAATAAAGGCATTGCTTTCTCAATTGGAAAAAGCTGAGGAAGATCTTTTTTCAAGAGAAACCATGCTTCGTGATGTGCAAGCTTTGATGAAGCAGAGAGATTCATCTATGAATGCACTCCGTGAAAGCGTTGAAAAATCATTGCTTGGTTTCAAAGAGAGTGGACTAGAGATTGAAGTCAAGAATG
The DNA here is from genome assembly GCA_009919265.1 of Bacteroidota bacterium. GTDB lineage: Bacteria > Bacteroidota > Ignavibacteria > Kapaibacteriales > UBA961 > UBA961. The sequence continues at coordinate 6,958 of RGCF01000026.1, forward strand.
GAAAGGTATATGTGAAAATGTCCAATCAATTGTTGTTTAAGTCTGGTTCGACCAGCATTGATAAAAGAGGGAAGGAAGCATTGCAACAATTGGCGACAGTATTAGCTCAGCAGCCTGATATATCAATCATGATTGAAGGACACACAGATAATGTGCCAATAAATTCATCTCGTTTTGCAGATAATTGGGATTTGAGTGTCTTGCGTTCAACAGAAGTTGCAAGAATTCTTACGATTGAAAATGGAATAGATCCCAAACGCATTATTGCATCAGGAAGAAGTGAGTTTATGCCTATTGAGGAGTCTAATGATCCGGAATCCCGTGCTAAAAATAGAAGAACAGAAATAATTCTAAGTCCGAAATTGGATGAACTTTTGAATTTGGTCAAATAACTCATGAATGCAAAACAACGATTACTGCACAGACAACAAACTATTTCTTCAAGATTATGTGTTGGATTGGATACAGAATTATCCAAACTCCCTTCTAGTCTACAAGGTAATTCGCATCCCATCGTTTCGTTTAATGGATCAATTATCGAATCGACATCTATGTATGCCTCTGCGTATAAAATAAATACAGCTTTTTATGAGCAATATGGGGAATCGGGATGGGTGGACATGAAAAAAACCATTGGTATGATTCCTAATGAAGTGTTTACCATTGCCGATGCAAAGAGAGCAGACATTGGGAATACTTCTTCTGCGTATTCAAGAGCAATATTTGATGATCTGAATTGTGATGCGATAACGGTCAATCCGTATATGGGTTATGATTCTCTTGCTCCTTTTCTTGAAAGAGAAGATCGCATGGTAATTGTACTTGCATTAACTTCAAACCCCGGATCAACAGATTTTCAACGATTGATTTCAAATGGAAAGCCATTATATCAACATGTGATTGAAACAGTTCTTTCTTGGAAGGCATCGGCATCAATTGGTTTCGTTATTGGTGCAACGCATCCTGATGAATTAGCCATGATTAGAACATATGCGCCGGATGAAGTGCTACTCATTCCGGGAATTGGAGCACAAGGAGGCGATATAGATGCTATTATGCAAGCTAATGCAAATGGTCCTGTCATGATCAATGTTTCAAGGGCAATTCAATATGCAGGGGATGCAGCAGATTTTGGGGAGAAAGCAAGTGAAGCAGCAAAATATTACAAAGATCAAATCGGATATTATTCCTGAACAACAATTGCAAAAGAACATTCATGCATTTTTGATATCGAATCAATTTCGTTGTCGTAGTGTGGATGGCAATGTTATCTCTATTCTCAATCCAGGTACTATTAATCGTTATGAAGGACCAGACTTTCACAATATGGCAGTGCTGATTAATGGAGCATTACATATTGGAAATGGAGAATTTCATAGAAAATCTTCTGATTGGTTTGCCCACCGACATCATCATGATAAACGCTATGCAAATGTCTTAATACATCTTGTCTTTCAACATGATATCAAATGTCATGTTTCAGTAGAAACTATTGTACTCGATCAACAAATGATACCGCATAACTTTCAACCACAAGTTGTGAATTCATTGCATTCACTTGATGATTTGCAAGATTATGCATTGAGTAGATTATTGAGAAAAAGAGATCAGATGAGAGATTTACAACAATCTGTCCCTGATCCAGTGCAATTACTTACTCTGTATAGTATCTTATTCTTGGAGCGAAGAAAAACACTTCGATTACGATATCAATCTCAATGGAACAATGAAGTATTAGCGGAAGCCTTTATCCACTCTGATTGTGTTCAACAATGCATAAAGGGAATTTCTATTCCGTTTGATATAGCAAATGTCAATTCTGTTGAACGGGGAGGGATTCCAAAACACTTATTCATGGAAATATTTGTGAATTGCTTAGCTCCATTTATTCTGCTGTTTGGAATAGGTAATCCACATGATTTCAAATCATGGTATTGGTCCCAACCTAGATTTACTTTTTATTATTCTCTGTCACATACATTTCCTGATATCCCTCAATTATTCATGTGGCAGCAGCAAGGTGTATTGGAGTGGAAAAAACAACAATATCATTTTCATAGACTTAGTAAAGAAGCAGTATATTCTTATGATGTGTCTTTATTGAAAGAACAATAAAAAAACCCATACATTTCTGCATGGGTTTTACTCATCATGTGAATGTTCTTATTGAACAATAATGCATTGTTTGCTTACATGGAGACCGCCGATAGTGACATGAATCCAATATGAACCACTTGCAAGACCCATAGGCATGGAGAATTCTTGTTGTGTTGATGCATGTATTGTTCCAGAATATATTGTTTGAATCAATTCACCTGTTGATGACATCAATCTGATAAGTGCATTACCACCTTTTTCAGATTTTACTGTGAATTTCATATCATCAGCTTTTTGTCCATAAACAGAAACATTGATTTCTTTTGAAGATTCTTGAACAGACTCAGATACTGAACTTGGTGGAGATACTACCACTTTTGCAATAGCACTGGTATCAACACCGCATTCTCCGATCACGATAACTTTATAATCACCTGAATTACCGGTATTGGTAGTTGCTAATTTATAGACTGAATCAGTTGCATTATTGATCTTAGCGCCATCAACATACCATTGATAGGTTACTTTTGAGCCAACAACCGAAGCTTTTAATTCTAATGCTTGACCGGATGTTAGATTGACTGATTGAGGTTGTGTAACAACTTTCGTGATTGGTTTTACAACCAATTTTGCAGGCAAAGATTGAGCAGCTTTACATCCAGTATTGACAGTTGCAACATATTCTCCTGCATCTGTTGCTTTTACAGCAGGTATTGTGAGGATAGAATCTCTGGCACCTTGAATGATATTGCCATTAAAACGCCATTCATAAGTACCTTTACCATTACCTTTTACAAAAATTCTGAATTGAGAACCGGGGCAAAGCGAGTCGCCAATTGGCTGCTCTGTGATAACGGTAGAAATACCAATTTTAAATGTTGTGTCACTTATGTCTCGAAGTCCAGATGCAACATTTATTACTCTAGCTTTATAAATAGTTCCACCCGCAAAATCATCTGGTATTTTCCAATTATAATTACTGCCTGACAAATCGCGAGCTATTGTATTCCATGTATTGCCACCATCTGATGTCAATTGGATATTTACCAATTCAGTTGGAGTGAGACCTTCTTTATTCCATGCAAATGTCATATTGCTACCTGGGCAATATGTTGCATAAGCACTAGGGGAACTCATTGTCAATGATCCGAATGCATATTTTGCAACAAAACCATTGACGCCTGAGCCAGGTGTGGAGTCATTGCTTTCTTGAAACATAAACAAATCAGTCGAGGCAGTTGAGCCACCAACATAGATATCTCCACGACTAGTTTCGATAACTGCTTTGCATATATCTTCTGCTGCACCACCATAGTATGCTGCAAAAGCCACATCTGTTAGGTCATTTGAAACTTTTAAGATAACTCCATCTTTAGTGCCACCACCATATGCATTATCTACGGCATTACTTCCAATATTGATACTGCTAAAATCTTTAGAGCTAGTCCAGCCTGATACCAAAATCTGTGAAGTGCTAGGAATAAAATTTATCCCAGTTGCAGATTCAGTCCCAGATGTTCCAAAGACTCCTGAATTCAATAATGTCCGTCCATTTGATGAAATGCGTGTGACGAATATATCCAAGCCACCTTTCCCTGTAGTTGATGATCCAGTGGTCGGGAATGAAGTTGTAGAACCAGTTCCAAATTCTGTCTCACCACATACAGCGACTGTACCGTCATCTAATGGTACAAGACCGGTAATTCTATCATTGCCATTCCCACCGAGATAACCAAGAAACTGGGTGTTTTCATCGGAATGAGTCCCTGCGAGACCAAACTTGGCAATAAATCCATCTTCTTTTTGATTATAGGTATTATCCCAAGGTCTTCTTGAAGGTACCGCCCACATACCTGTACCGGGTACAGGATATGGACCATTTGAAATTCCTTGACCTGTTGTACCGGCTACAAATATTGCTCCAAAACTTGGGTCATATCCTACACCAGTTACACGATCATCGCCATCTCCACCAATATAACTGGAAAAATTGATGAGTGAGCCAGAAGCTCTAAACTCCATCATGAATCCATCATAATTGGCTTTTTTCAGACGCTGATATGCTCCATTATCTGTTGTAAAGTCAGAGGAATTTGTTAGACCTCCAACGAGTAATTCACCAGTCGGTCTTGCAGCAACTGCCAATACCCGCTCTTCCAAACTGCCTGGGATATAACTTGAATAGACCAACTGCGTACCATTTGATGAGATTTTTGCAACAAATCCTTCAACTCCTTGCTTATAGGTATCTTTCCAAGAAGTTGATAGCGGGAAATTAGAGGAGCTGGTTTCGCCACCTACATAGATTGCTCCATTGAAATCAGTGGCAATTGCATTGATGATATCATCTCCACCACCACCGATATATGACAAGCTAAGGATTGTTTGAAGTTGAGGTGTATAGCGAATTAAAATCCCGTCAACACTACCATTGTACTTGGTATCATAGGAACCTGAAATTTCAGGAAAATCATCCGTTTCTGTCGAACCTGCAGCCCATACATTTCCAGCATTGTCTTGTGCGATTCCATTGATGGCATCAACACCTGTATTTCCGACATATGTGCTGTAAACAAGTGGGTCAATGATGAGGGTTTTGGATTTATCATACCCTTCAACAGCAAATGCAAAACCATTTCCAGTTTTTTGAAAACCACATGGTATGGAAATTTTATTTCCGGTTTCGTCCAACTGATATGCAAGTATCTTTCCATGATTCATATTGCCAAAGCGTGTATGAATCTGTAAAGATCCATCTGCTGATGGGGATGCTTCTGCACCAGTAAAGGCGAGCCTAATCTTAGAAGGATCTGTGCCAGGTTGAACATGGAAATCATAGCGTGGATTTGCACCATCAAATGAATAAACCATGTCTATTCCATCATATACCTGTGGGATTGTAATACTTGTATATGTTGGGATATTTGTTTTCCAAAGCGTTGGATTATTTCCCAAAAAATAATTAACGATAGTTGGAGATTGAGAAATCCCAATACCTTTTGGCAGCAAAGCACCAGGGAGTGTCATTGTGAATGCATGACCTTTGCGAAGACTCGCACCATGCATTGTTTTCTCAACTGAATATAGGTCATGTGTGATACCTTTATCAGTGATCCACAAATTCATGGAAGGTGTTTTAGCCATGTAGTGTATCGTGCTTGGCCATTGACCATGATTAGGAATAAACATTCCTTGTTTCCCAACATTAGGGGTAGCTCCCAAACAAATGAATGGAATGCATAGAAGGGAAATAATTGAGCTCAACAGATGTCTAGATGACATATTGATCGACTCCGACTTTGTATTGATATAGAATTTTTTAGCGAATAATTAATGGTTGAAATACCGGTTGAAGTCCATGTATTTGCAATAAGTATAGTCCAGCAGGAAGAGCTTGTTTTGAAAAAACTACACTCCTCCCATTTATATGACCATCAAAGCACACAACTCCTTGCAAACTAATAATAGAAAATGACAAAAAGGGGCTACTTTCTTTATCTCTGTTGAAAAAAACTGTAATAAAATCGCCATTATCCACAATTTTTGATACCGAAGTTGGTAATTCTTCTTGATCTTGTACTGAAACAGCGCCCTCAACCTCTTTAACAGCATTTTTTAAGTGCCCCTCAAGCATCATTCTAGAAGTATCGGAACCTATAATGATATAGGCTGTTACGGAATCATTTGGCAGTAAGGTTTTTTCAAATCTTCCGCCCGCAAACATGGCAATATCTCCTGTTGAGCCATATTGCATCGTATTTCCGGCATTGAGTAATGAATTATAATCTTCATTTGTATTCGAAAACACCAATGCATTAAGCCCTGCAGCTTGAGGTTTAAAAGATTGCTCCTTTGAAGGTGCAAAGCACATGATTCCAACAAATGGATGCGGTTTACCAGCGAATAGTCCATCCTTCCAGGCAATTTCAGCTTCACATCGTTGCAACATGTATTGGGGAATTGCATCTTCAAATCGTTCAACTCTATTTTCTCTTCCATAATTCCCGATATCCCAATCTCCAAATATTCCAAAACCTGGATTGTATATGGGCTCATCATTCATATTGGAAAGTGTGAATTTGAATGTCACTGAATTTGGTGCGAGTTTCGCAATTTCTTGCTTTATCGAAACACCTATTTTCTCACTTCCAGGATTGAGACTATCAGTAAGAACCATGAATGCACCCTCTTGTTGGGTTGCAAAACGAATTCGTGGTTCAAAACCCGATGAGGAGGAAAATCCTGTAATGATTTTCCCTGAAGAACCCACAAGTAATCCACCATCATATAACATTGAGCCTGCATGGTTCAGAATGAAACCCATCCCGTCAAACTGCTCATTGCCGGCACTACCTACTGTTCGCTCATTGATAAATCCGAGAGATCCATAATCTCCAACGGAGAATGTCAAATTTTTGGTTGCAAAGGTGGAGATGGATGGTGTTGGTCTTAGTGGTATCAATACCGTTGGCAATATTCCTGACTCTTCTTCTATGCGGAGCGAATGATAAAATTCTGCATCGCTACTTTCTTTTACGATCATTCTCAGCACAACACTTGTATCGGTAGTATGTGCAGGTATGCTCGAGACAATCCTAAATGTATCAAGCAAGGTAAAGGGCTTAAAAAAGTTATCAAGTGAGGTAAATGTAAGTGCGATGTTTTTAGCAGGAATATCACTGACATTGTTCATTTGGAGACGAATGCTAATTGTATCGCCTTTGACATAACGTTTTGTATGTTCTTGTGACCAAGTGGTCTGTATATATGGTCTTTTCGTTGGAGCTTCAAGCATTGCTCGAAGTAGATTTACTCTCCCTGGTAAAAAACCGGCAAGAAATGAATTGACAATGTCAATCGGATCTGCGGTTGCTTTTAAATGCTCTTGAAGAATCTCCATGGATACTGTAGGGTATTTTCCTTTTAGCAATGCTGCTGCACCCGATATGATTGGAGCAGCAAATGAAGTACCACTCATGTTCGTATATGAATACTGCTCATTATCTAATGTTCGTACATTGAATCCTGGTGCCATGATGTCCGTAGACCAGCTATAGGATGAACCATTTGATTTCATGTCGGAAATATCAGTCTCACCAACAGACATTACGCCTCTATACGAAGCAGGATAGACGGGAGCTCTATTATTATCATTACCAGCACCGGCAACAATGAGTACATCGCGTTCAACTGCAAAATCAATGATGCTTTGATTGATTTCTGAATAGGTATTTGCAGAGCCCCAGCTACAATTCAAGACAGGAAAGCCACGCATGATGCCATACAAAATGCCTTCATATCCATATTCAACTCTATCTGTGCTTTGCTTTCCAGCTTTGATCGGAAAAAATCGTGTCTTGCCACCAACTCCAGCAATTCCTTTCTGATTATTCCACCTTGCAGCTGCAACACCTGCTACTGATGTTCCATGACCATCAGTAGGATTGTAAGTAGTCCCGGGTGGTAATCCATCATTTGGCCATGCTAGGTTGACTCCTTGTGCATCATCTATAAAGCCATTATTATCATCATCCAATCCATTATTATCTATTTCTTTTATGTTCACCGAGATATTGTCAGCTAAATCTTCATGTATTTGCAATATTCCATTGTCGATGATACCAATTACGATGTTTGAATCACCTGAAAATATATCCCAAGCATCATTTGCTTTGATGATAGGAAGAAATAGTTGATTATTTATATAGGTGTCATTTGGTTTTATTAAAATCGTCTCATTATATCGAGGCTCTGCCAATTCAATGTATGGGCATTCAGAAGAAACAACTTTTACAACATTGGAAACAGAAATGTTTTCAGAAAATGTGAGCGTATATGTACGATTTAATTGTTCATGAAGAGGGGTGATATAATTGCGTGATGTTTCTTGATTGTTCATGTTTGACTGGAAACCAATTGGCATTATTGCTTTGAACTCAGACATTGAAAGCTCTGGCAAGGAGCATCTTCTCAATTGATCTTTAGCGTCTTCAATTGAGACTCCTGAGCGTAATCGTATATTGATTTTTCCCAATTGAATATGATCCTGAGCTGCTTGTACTATCGGAGATTCACCAATGAGTACAACAAAACAAATCAATGCATATACTGAGATGAACATTCTCATATTTATATCTCTAATACCAGTCATGATTTTGAATAGTCTGTGATGAAATAGTGTGCTATTATGGCACTGTAAATTCGGATGTTGCTCCGGGAAATCGAATATTCCAGAATATTGTCTTTTTGGTAATCGGATCAATTGCCAAAAACGATTCATCTGCAGTTGCTTCGAATCTCACGATGCCAAAACCCGAAACAAAAACTGTAGAACCACTTTGAATTCCTTTTGCAGCAAGATCTGATAATGGAATCCGTATTTGAGCGGCATTAGTTCCTGCCTTGATGACCATGTCGAGATTAGTAAATAGATAGGTATTCAGCTTATTGCTGTCTATCATAACAGTGTCGACATACACAATTACACGTCTGTCTTGCAGGGCTAATGTTGCAGTTTTACATGTGATAATCAAAGAATCATTCAAAACTGTTGTTTCGATTGCATCTACAGAATAGCTGGGTAACTGTGCCAATGTCATTGGTTTGACGATTACAGGAAATTTCCCATCACATCGCACTGAGAATCTTTTTGCAGTAGAATAACCTGGTTTTGAATATGAAATTGTATAGGTTCCCTGTGGGACAAGATTCAAAGTCCATTTACCAGCGGTATCGGTCAATGTTTCAAATCCCGTTCCTTCCAGTCTAACCAATACCAGATTCTTATTGATTTCAAAAGAATTATCCTCAGCTTGAAGCCGGACTGAACCTCTAAATTGGCTGCCGGGAAGATCTTCAGTTGAGTTCACCCTGCTTTCCATGCACCCTGCTACAATAAATAAAAGCATCCCCAGGATGGTAAATGAAATTATATGGTGAAAATGCTGCTTGTTCATGGCCAAATCTAACCAATTTCTTACTTGAGAGGAAGGAAATACTATCATTGTCGAATCCTCGGCAGAACCGTATCTTTGTGTTCTATTTGTTTCAATTTCTTGTTTGATCCAATGTATCTTTATCTCATCGCCATGTTTGCCTGTTCCATCTCGCTTTTTGCTCAACAAAGAGTGCTGAGTGAGTCTGAGTATATACCACAAGAAAAACATTTCAAGAATATTCGCATGTTGACCTTTGAAGGAGAAAATGCTGAGGCTTATCTATCATTTGATAATACATCTTTGGTGTTTCAAAGAAGAGGTCCTGAAGAACAATGCGATCAAATCTATGTGATGAAGATCGACGGAACAGGAATGAAAAAAATATCCAATGGACAGGGGAGAACAACATGTTCTTATTTTCTAAAAGATGGCTCAGTCATCTATGCAACAACTGCCTATAATGATGCAATATGTCCGGCTCCTCCGGATTTTTCAAAGGGATATGTGTGGCCATTATATCCGACTTATGATATTGTGAGAGCCGATACTGCAACAGGGAAGATTCTCTCCACCATTATCAAAGGCACTAATTATGATGCTGAAGCAACGATCTCTCCGGATGGCAAAGAAATAGTGTATACTTCAATTGTTGATGATGATATTGAATTGTTTACCTGCTCCATTGATGGATCCAACTCTCGCAGAATAACTCATTTACCAGGTTATGACGGAGGAGCTTTTTTTAGTCCTGATGGGGCAAAGATTGTATTTAGAGCATCGCGACCAAGTGGACAAGATCTCGAAAAACACACCGCATTGGTCAAAGAGAATCTGGTAAGACCCTCAAAACTTGATATTTATGTAATGGATAAAGATGGATCCAATATGATTCGTGTCACTAATAATAGTGCTGCTAACTTTGCTCCATTCATGCATCCAGACGGGAAGCGTATCATCTTCTGCTCAAATATGGATGATCCAAAGGGGAGGAATTTTGATTTGTATTTGATCAACATTGACGGAACAGGTCTTGAACGCGTCACCTATTCCGGTGAATTCGATGGATTCCCAATGTTTACTTCTGATGGAAAGCAATTGGTGTTTTGTTCAAATCGTTTGAATAAAAAAAGTGGTGACACCAATGTATTTATAGCTGAGTGGATCGATTGATCACTAAAGGAAATAACTCCATGCAATTGCAACATGAAACAAAACCCTGGTGGCATCTATCATTGACCAAACAAATTTTGTTTGGATTGGTATTCGGAATTTTTCTAGGATGGATTGCTCCTGAGTTTTCCTCGTCTCTGAAATTCATGAGAGATATATTTCTCAACTTGATTAAGTCTATCATTGCCCCTCTTGTTTTCTCAACAATAGTCATTGGAATTGCCGGCGGTGGTGATTTGAAAAAAGTGGGAAGAATGGGTGCTAAATCTATTCTGTATTTTGAAATTGTCACGACAATAGCATTATTCCTTGGTCTTGCTGTTGTGAATATCGTTCAGCCCGGCCTTGGAATCGTATTGAACGGTGATCCGGGTACGCTAGGAACGATTGCGCAGAATCACCCCAAAACATTGATCGAAACAATTGTGCATGTGTTTCCTTCGAGCATCATCGATGCAATGGCCAAAGGTGATGTATTGCAAATCGTTGCTTTTTCAATTGTCTTTGCTATGGCTTTGACTGCCATTGGAGAAAAAGGGAAACCTATTATCGATATGTGTGATTCACTTGCGCAAATCATGTTCAAGTTCACCGGTTTCATCATGAAGTTTGCCCCATTTGGTGTTGGAGCTGCGATGGCCGTGACGATAAGCCATCAAGGACTTGGAGTATTGACAAATCTGGGCATGCTAATCATTTCTCTGTATATAGCGTTGATATTGTTTGTTGTTTGCATTCTTGGTACAGTGGTGCTCTTATTTAGAGTACCTCTCAAACCATTTTTGAAAGCAGTACGCGAGCCATTCATTCTGGCATTTGTTACGACAAGCAGTGAGTCTGCTCTTCCAAAAGCTATGCAAAACATGGAACGGTTGGGTGTACCAAAACGCATTGTTGGTTTTGTGATGCCAACTGGATATAGCTTCAATCTGGATGGCACGACATTATATCTAGCAATGGCTTCTGTTTTTGTGGCTCAAGCAGCTTCAACAACCATTCCCGGATTCACATTTACATTTGAACAACAAATCATGATGATGCTGTCACTCATGATAACTTCTAAAGGTGTTGCTGCAGTCCCTAGAGCATCGCTTGTTATTCTTCTTGCCACCTTGTCATCTTTCCTTCCACCGGGAATTGGTGCATTAGGTGTGGCAATGATTTTTGGTATTGATGAATTGATGGACATGGCAAGAACATCCGTAAATCTACTCGGCAATTGTTTGGCAACAGTTGTTATTGCCCGCTGGGAAGGGGAATTCAATGATGAAAAGGCAAGTGTATTTGGAACAGATCAAGAAATATTGGATGCAGCGCTCATTCAATGATGCGAGGAACTCTTGCTGAAATAGCAGTGGTGATTTCATAAGGGATTGTTTGGAGAAGCATGGCGATATCTTCTGCGCTTTGTTGAACGCCATTGTCTTTGCCTATAAAAGTCACTTTGCTTCCAATGGATATGCTATCATCGCCCAATGTTACCATGCATTCATCCATACAAATATTACCCACCAATGGATACAATTTTCCATTGATAATGCATTGTAGTTTTCCTGTAAGACTTCTAAATAAACCATCACCATAACCAATGGGGATTGTGGCTATGTTCATATCTGCATCGGCAATGAATGAACGGCCATAGGAAACGGACTCACCTTTCTTTATGCGTCGTATTGACATGACAGAAGAATGCAATTGTAAGACAGGTCGCAATGCATTCATTTTTTCATGTACAGGCGAATATCCATAGATGGACAAACCGGGACGAGCAAGTGTTCCAATATGTTCGGGAATGCGAATCAATGCTGCGGAATTTCCAATATGAACCATTTCGGGATTGAGATTGGCATCTGTCAATGTCTGTAAACACTGCTGAAACAATGACAATTGTTGTTCCATAAAGCTCATATCATCGGAATCAGCTGTTGCAAAATGAGTGCATAATCCCTTGAAATGTACATGTTGTAATGCCTGAATCGTTCGTGCAATGGTCAATGTTTCTTCAGGCATGATTCCATCACGATGCATACCTGTGTCTATAAACAAGTGAACATTGATGATTTTCCCGGCTTGTTGTGCTTGATGATTCAAAGATTGAATTGCTTGTTCATCACAAACAATGGTTTCTATATCATGTTGAATGATTGCATGAATTTCTTCAGGTTCAGGGGGTGTCATAAGTAAGAGATTTGCATCCACTCCTGCATTTCTCAATTGTACCCCTTCTGAAGCAAATGCAATTCCAAGATATTCTATTCCTTCTTCAACCGCAATGCGGGAGCATTCAATGATTCCATGTCCATATGCATTGGCTTTTACCATGGCCATCATTGCGGTAGATGTAGGCAGATGCTCTCTTATGAGTCGAATATTCGACCGCAGAGCCTGGGAATCTATGATGACATGTGTAGAGCGTGTGCGCATGTGAGATCAGAGCAATTGTTCTTTGTCTTGTTCGCGAAGAGCTATGACAATGGATTTTACCTCTTGAGCTTTCTCTGTAGGGCAAACCATGATTGCATCCGGAGTCGAGATAATTGTCATACCGGAAATGGAATGAGCTGTTAATGTGACTTGTTCATTCTCATTCCACAATATGCTATCATTTGAATTGACAGCCAGACAATTTCCTGAAATGATATTTCCGGATGAGTCATTGTCGCCAAGTCTTGACAGTGCATCCCATGAACCAACATCATCCCAAGTGAATGAGGCGGGGAGAACGGCTACATTTGCAATGCGTTCCATGATTCCATAATCAATTGAGGTTGCTTCTAATAATGAAAATGCCTCGGCAACTTCTATTGATTTCATCGTTGCTCCGGATTGTAGAGCATGTGTTAATTCCATCATCCCATTGAATGAAGCTGGCATGGCAGAGTTCATTGCATGTGCGAATGTATCAAGTCTGTAAAAGAACATTCCGCTATTCCAAAAGAATGACCCATGCTTGAGATAAGCCATTGCATCTTGTAATGCTGGCTTTTCACGAAAACTCTTGACTCTCAAAATTGAATCATCTGAAATAGTCTCGCCGGACTCAATATATCCATATCCTGTCTCGGGTCTTGATGGTGGAATGCCGAATGTGACGATATCAGAATGCATGCCGGCAAATTGCATGGCATGTTGCACATCATTGGAAAATATCTCAGCCGGCCTTATAAAATGATCTGCTGTGAATACACCCACCGTGATTTCGGAATCTGGCACATTGAATCGAGCTTTGATAACTGCATATCCTAATGCCAAGCAGGGTGCTGTATTTCGCTTTGAAGGTTCGGCAACAATATTATCAGGGGATATATCGGGTAATGCAGCAATGATTGGATCCCGTAATAGTTCACCGGTGATGATGAAAATATGTTCCTTGGGTATGCTGAGTGCAATCCGATCTACTGCTTCGGCAAGCATTGTTTTATCTGAAAACAATGTGAGCAATTGTTTTGGATGCTGTTTTCTGCTTAATGGCCAAAAGCGTTCACCGGATCCTCCGGCCATGATGAGTGCAATGTGCTTCATGATTTCTTTTGCATGAGTAATTCGGCAATCTGTACTGCATTTGTTGCTGCGCCCTTGCGCAAATTATCTGCAACAACCCACATCATCAACCCACGGGGATAATCTTCGTCCTGACGAATTCGACCGATAAAAACATCATCTTTCTCAAAAGCAGAGACAGGTGTTGGATATGCATCTTGTTGCGCATCATCAATGATATGCAGGCCAGGATAATCAGCAAGACATGCATGTATGTCAGGGATTGTCCAATCACGTTCCAATTCAACATACACAGATTCAGCATGACCACCTGTTGTTGGAATGCGAACGCAGGTTACCGCTATCGGCAATTGGGGCATAGACATTATTCGTCGAATTTCTCTTCTCATCTTGATTTCCTCCTCAGTGGAGGCGCCTTGCTGATCCGAGGGACGACCATGAAAAACAGTATTGAAAGCAAGCGGATGAGGAGAAATTCTTTGGCTTGGCTCAATACCTTGTAATTCACTGGTTAATTGATCAATTCCTTTTTGCCCTGCACCTGATACTGATTGATATGTTGAGACAATCAATCTTCTCAACCCGAATATTTTGCGAATGGGTTCAAGTGCAAGAACTAATTGTATGGTAGAGCAATTTGGATTGGCAATGATGCCATGATGATTCATGGCATCATGAGGATTTACTTCTGGAACCACAAGTGGTACATCGGGCTCCATTCGGAAGGCGGAGGAATTATCAATTACGGTACATCCCGCTTTTACCGCAATCGGTGCGAAAGCACGGCTAAGTACTCCGCCTGCCGAAAAGAGCGCAATATCAATGGCATCGAAGGAATGTTCATTCAGTGTTTGAACAGTGAGTGTCTCACCACGAAACTCAATCTCTGTTCCAGCAGAACGATCAGAGGCAAAGAGCGCCAATGAATCAAGTGGAACGTGTTTTTCGTTCAACACTTTGAGCATCGTTCTTCCAACCAAACCGGTTGCTCCCACGATTGCCATTTTGAATCCCATGTGACCTTTATGCTGCTGTAAATAGAGGGAAAAAATGTTCGCAAATATATGTAATTACTTTGAGTTCTGTTCATTTTCCAGAAAAGAAACACCAAAGTTTTACATGATTTGCATCCGTTGCCAGAAAGGAATTGTCTGTTCAAATTCTTGATATGCTCGCTTAGCTTTATCATACACATCAGAATAATCACCATATCCATGCACTTCCATCCACTCTGCAATCCATTGGATGGGATCGTCTGCATGCTTGATACATGCTAGCAACATGAGTGCTGTATCTTTGTTTATATAGATGCCAGATCCTGAAAATATCGAAGGTATGACATGTTCTTCGGCAATGAGTGCTTCCTCCAGAAATCCCAATACATATTGTTTGAATTGAGTTGTTGATTCGATCGCAGAAATATTTCCGGGTATGGGTTTAATTTGTTCCGTCATGAGCAAATTATGAATAGCCGATTCTACATGAGGTCTTGTCAAATCA
The DNA here is from genome assembly GCA_009919265.1 of Bacteroidota bacterium. Taxonomy (GTDB): domain Bacteria; phylum Bacteroidota; class Ignavibacteria; order Kapaibacteriales; family UBA961; genus UBA961. The sequence continues at coordinate 22,164 of RGCF01000026.1, forward strand.
AGCGCAGTACAATATTCTATAATCTCATTTAGGGTTGAAGCTTGATTCATCATGGCTTTCATGATGGGAGCATGAAATTCCATATCCAATGCAATGGGTTTGCAATTTGGTAATTGTACTTGCTCACTGAAATCTATGTTCGTTTGCACAATACCAATATGCATGGATTCAAAGGTGGATTGCTCGCTAGACTTCATGGCATAGATATCCCAACGGAACATCGTATTTCGAATGAGATCCTTGAATGTTTCGAATCTCTTTATATCCCCCTCAATAGAGAGTATCTCGTGAAATTCCTCTGAAAGTGCAATGCTGCCATTATTGAGAAACATTGGTATTTGTCCGGCAAATGATAAACCAGACCGGGACATATGTTCATCCATATCTTTAAACCATAATGGAGTCCAATGATCGGCATAATATTCATGGATGATATATCTCCGATCATGTTTTGTCAATTCTTCTATGAATGATGCGGAGGAAGGTATGGCATTCATATATTCCGCATGTTGGTCTAGCATCCATCTAAGAAAACCTAATCCTTGCTCTGCATTCGCAAATGGATCTTCGGATAACCCCATTGAATATTCTCGAAACATCATACGCAAAGGTTCATATAAATGCCAACCTGGATAGGCATTATAGCTTACGAGAACAAGGCCATTGTGACTAAGCGACCTTTCAATGATGTGATGAATAGCATCTCGAACAGACTGATGAACCCACGTGTATAATCCATGCATGACGATATAGTCACAACTGGGTAATTCTTGCAATGTTGTAATATCAGCATTAAGAAATGTACAATTCAATATTCCAAGCGATTCAGCCCTCTGTTTGGCATGAGCAATATGTTCTTCATTAAAATCAATGCCAATGAATTGTGCTTGAGGATTTGCTGCAGCAAAAACGATCAGGGAATGTCCAGTACCGCAACCTAGTTCGCAATATGTGAAAGAATGTGAGTCTGGTATGTCAAATCCTCTCATTGCTGCAATGCATCGGATTGCATGAGGATTCAATTCATTGAAAAAGGTGTCTGTATAAGAAATACGATCGAGCATTATTCATTCATTTACGAGAAAAACTAGCAAGGCGCATGCAAATCATGTCTTGAAGATTTCTGATGATGCCATCCGGAGCAGTAAAGCCATTCATCATCATTGAAAATACCAATTGTTCGCCATCGCGGGTTGTTGCATAACCTGATAGACAACTCACATTGTTCATTGACCCTGTCTTGGCAATTACTTGTTGCTGTGCAAGGGATTGCAACATGCGATTCTTCAATGTTCCGATTTGACCGGGTCTTGCTAATGAGGATCTAAAATATTCTCTATTAGGTGATTTGTCCATTGCTATTAACAATTGAGTTTGCTGATAAGCACTAAGTAAGTTAAGTCGTGATAAACCGGATCCATCAACAATTGCACACTGCTCCGGTATGATGCCGATTTTTGAGATGAATCGTTTCATATAATCAGCACCTTTTGCAAATGACCCCTCTCCGAATTGTTCTTTTGCCATTGTTTTGAAAAGCATCTCTGCGCCGAGATTATGACTTACTGTATTAATGACTGTGATGATTGAAGATAAAGAAGGGGAATCATAAGCAAATAGTTCTTTCAAATCGACATAATTGATGTTCTCATTTAGCATTTCATTTCGTAATAATGAACCACGAATGCGAATGCCCATCTTTTCCAACCGTTGTTTGCATAATTGCAAAAAGAACTGAACTGGATCATGAATACTTAATCCAATAGTTGACATCGATTCATCTGTATTGTCTTTCGAAGTTGGAGGAGCCATAGCGATCGAACCTTGCATATCAATCACTCCAGATCGGGGATCAGCGTCGGAGTCTATGAGTGTTGCATTTCCCATGGGTACTGTCATGACATTATTCACTATTCTGAGATATGAATTCTCAGGAATCATGGTCATGCGTGAATAATCACCTGCTTTTGCACCCGGTTTGAATTGAAGTTCAACTTTATTATCATGAAAAGCAATGGCAGAAATTGGTGCTGAATATGGATAAGGGATATCATCTATTGCCCAACCCGGACCGAACTCTTCATCATCAAAGTATGAATGATCCAAAATAATATTCCCTTTAATAGAAGTGATCCCAAGGGAATCTAGTTTCAAAGCAATATTATCTAAGATAATCCCTGGATCTTTCAAAAAGTATGCACTCATGCTGGGGTCACCTGAAGCCCGAATGATGAGATCTCCATCCAGTTCTCCTGAATTCTGAATGGTACCATCGATGTAGAAACGAGTCGTATACTTAAAGTCAGGTCCAAGTAATTCCAAGGCAGCGGCAGTTGTAAACATCTTCATTGTCGAAGCAGGTATCAATGATGTTTGATCATTTCGCTTATACAATGTTTCTCCAGTACCTGGGAACAAGACACTAATGCCGACTGAAGCATTTACCAATTCTGTTGCCGAGAGAATGGCATCAATGTCTTCTTGTAATTGTTTGAAAGACTGAACTTGCCCATTTGCACTCTTCTTATCGTGTTTGACAGAATCAGCAATCGTTGCATGCCCAATTGCACTTATATGTGTACTGAACAAAGCAAAGCATAGAAAAACAATAAGTGAATTCATGTTTGAAATTCCAGAAGAATTGAAGAAGCAAAGTTATATGCTTCTTTTGTTGAATCTGATTGAAGGTATGTAATGGCACGTTGAATATCGTCCAAAGAAATTCCCACATTCAATGCTCCTCGCACATGCGAAATACATTGTTGTTTCCATTTCCCAAGTGAAAGTATGCAAATATTTATAAGCTCACGGGTTTGTATGTCTAAAGCAGGCCTTGAGAGCGTTTTTCCATATCCATCAATAATCATCCATTCGGCAAGTTCAGGTGAGAACGATTGCATGCGCGCATTCATTTTTTCAAATACTGTTGTATAAATATCTCTGCACAGTTCTTCTCCTCTCATCTTGAATAATGCTACATCATATGGTTCAGCTGATTGTGGTTCTTGATTATATATGTCTTTGAGTAATGCAAGACCTTCAATTGATGCAGGATAACCGGCAAATAAGTGAATCTGCAATATTGCCTCATAAAGCATTGAATATGATACTCCAGCATCGAGTGCATCTTGCACATGTAATCTTGCATTGCTTTTATCATTGATTGCCATTGAAATGACAATGGGTAAGATATATGTTGTTTCGGTCTTCATTCTTCGATATCTAATATCTGAGACAATCGTTTTCCTAGTTCAATGCAAGCTCTCGCTCTGTGACTCATGGAATGTTTTTTTTCTGCATTCATTTCAGCAAATGTTTCGGTTTCACCAATTGGGATGAATATGGAATCATATCCAAATCCATGATGTCCTCGTTCTTCCTGCGTAATAGTACCTTCACATATACCTTCTACGAATATGGAAGTTGCATTATTGATGAAGTGAAGGATTGTACGAAATCGCGCTGTTCGTTCTGAAATACCATGAAGATTGTTGAGTAATTGTGCTCTATTGGCAGCATCATTGCCATGTTCACCGGCATATCTAGCACTCATAACACCGGGTGCATAGTCCAATGCATACACTTCAAGACCTGTATCATCAGCTATCACAGGCAATGATGTTAATGCATGTAAAGCTTGTGCTTTCAGCAAAGCATTTTCTTCAAGTGTTGAACCAGTCTCTTCTATTTCAGGAGAGTTACCTTTAAACCATGTTTTTTGAGAAATAACGGTAATCGGTAGTTGAAACGCGGAAAGTATTTCTGATAATTCATCTACTTTATGCTGATTATTTGTGGCCAACAGAATCTCTATCATAGTGACTCGCAAATCATGGTAATTGTCTTTGCCAATCGTTGAATGTCATTTGGTGAGTATGACACCATATGCCCAATGCGAAACACAGAAGATGCCCATTCATCTTGTCCTGGAGCAATGATAATTCCATGTTCATACATTGATGTGCGAATTCTAGGTGCAAAGTCATGTTTGACAGCAGTGACACCAATTGCATTTCCGATTACATCGCAACCATTAATTTTACTGATAGTTTGTTTGATGTTTCGTGCTTGAATAGAAAGATCTTCAAAATGTGTTTTAGATTCAACTATGTGATTACATGAAGCATGCAATGCTGCTATAATAGGAAGCGGAGGAGTAAAATATGGAAGATGTTGCTGTGAAACATGTATCATGCCCGGTAGATTATGCACCATGGTAGGAAATATCATAGATTCCTCCGAATAATACTTTGCCTTTTCAGTGGCACGATTACTTAATGCCATGATTGTTGCACCAGGAGGTGCTGCAAGACCCTTTTGTGATGCAGTAAATACGCAGTCAATACCATATCCTTTCATGTTGAATTGCTCTATCCCAATGCTGCTTACAGCATCTACAATAATCAAAGTCTCAGGTGAACATGCATGTATAATCTCGCAATATTCTTTCAGAGGAACAGTAATAGCCGTTGATGTTTCAGTATGCGTGATCCAAATTGAATGAAAGTGATGTTCGCGAAGAATTTGTTGTAAGGATTCGAGTGAGTTGTATTCTCCCCATGCACTTTTCAATGTCATGACATTATGTCCAAACATTCTCCCAAGTTCAGCCCATCTACTTGAGAATCGCCCTTGAACTAGAACCAAAACATTCGACTGAAATGGAACAAGTCCACGCATGAAGATTTCAGCACCGGTAGTTCCGGATCCCGGAGCAATAAGAATTGGTCCATCAGTTCCTATGATTGTTTGCAAATGCGACATAACTTCTTGATGTACATTAGCAAATCCTTCGTGTTTATGATACACGAGATCCAACATGGCATCTTGTACTGATTCAGTGATTGGTACAGGGCCGGGAGTGAAAAGAAGTTGTTGCTGATTAAACATTGGACTATTCAAAAGAGTATATTGCAAAGTTATCGTTTTGATTCCATACTAGGTTGTTCTTATCATGCAAATTTCAACATCGGTCATATTAATAACGGGTGCATCTTCAGGTATTGGGCTCTCGCTCACTAGGCAATTACTTGAAAAAGGTGGGATTGTTTATGCTTTTTCCAGAAGGGGAATGCCTGATGAGCTCAAAGCTGAATTTCCCGACAGATTACTAGAATTCAAGGGAGATGTTACCTCCTATCAAGATATGCACAATTGTGTTTCAATGATTGAGCAAAAACAAGGTGCTTTGCATTTTGTCATAGCCAATGCAGGCATTGCGCATTTTGAAGATCTTGCTGATACGCAACCAGATCTTGCAGCAAGCATGATCAATACAAATATTATGGGGGTTTATCATACAATTCATTGTTCATATGCTTTGCTAAAGAAAACCAATGGACCTCGATGTGTGATTGGCATTCATTCAATCGCCGCTACTACCATTTTTGAAGGAGCCTCTCTATATTCAGCGACAAAAGCGGGGACATTAGCAATGTTTCGATCTTTCAGAGAAGAGGCAAGAAAAGATGGTATTAGTGTTCTAGATGTATTGCCAGGGGCGACGCATACCGGAATCTGGACAAAAGACATGCTTGATGAAAGTGGGAATGACATGATGCAATCAGATTCAATAGCCAATATTATTATTAGTTCTTTGGAACAGGGAAGAACAACTACTGATTCAATTACACATATTGATGAATTGGTGATTCGTCCTTGGAAGGGAAATCTATGATCATCGAATGAGCGATGTCAATTCATCGCAAGCATCCAATACATGTTGAAGAGGAATATCTTTTACATATTGCGTGGACGATATAACTTTGCGATTGATCATACCAAATGGAGCCCATTCATCAATCGCATGTTCAGTGAGATAACAATATAATCCAATCATCGGGCATCTTGCAGCACTTGCCACATGTAAAAATCCTGTATCCGGAGAAAGTCCATATGATGCAAGTCTTAACGCTTCCCCAATCTCCAGTATGTGTCTGTCATAAGGATAATGCAATAGAGTAGGGAATTGCTTCATCAGAGCATCAATGAGATGAGAATCTTTTTGTAATCCAAAAAGTATTGGCTGTTCTCCTTTGGCTATCAGATATTCCAACAATGAAGCATATGATTCTTTACTCCATGAATTTCGTTCTTGTCCAACAGAAACATTGATGGCAATGTATGCTCCGATTGAAATACCAAGAGATTGTAATGTTTGCTGTGCAGCTTCTTTGTGGATAGGAAGTGAGGGGAGTATAGGTATAACTGCTTGATTCTCTTCTGAAAGTCCAAATGTTTCTATTCCTAGCATGAACATTTTTTCCCACATGGTTTTCATCTTTGAAGCTCGATGTGATTGAGCAGATACATACTTCGCATAACGGTCACCCAAATAGACAGAGCTACTCAGAGTGGTATTATGAGATAACAGAGCAGTGAGCAAGCCGTTTTTTGATGCTTTCGAGGTTAAGCAATTCACAATGATGTCACTTTTCAAAGATCGTAGTTGACGAATCGTTGAGATATGACGAAAGGGTGAATCCAAAATACTCTTATCAGTTGTGTGAATATGGTCTATGAAATCACAGTATTCTATGAATGACACATTTGCATGAGTACAAAGTACATGTATCTCAGCATTTGGAAAGTTTTCTTTTACCAATTTCAACATGGGAACTGTACTAATCATATCTCCCAGCGCATCATGTCGAAGAAATAATATGCGAGTACCATTATCAACCGTGAATGGGAATTGCGCATTTCTTGGTGAAAAAATTCCTTGAGCAAGCAGATTCCCTGCCCATTTAAATGGGGTAAATATGTTGGTAGGAATGAGTCTGCCCGACATGGTTATTTCACCAAAACATAATTTCTATATTCAAAAATGCGCTTTCCTGTCAATCGTTCGATTGCATCGCAACATGCAACTGCAAATGGACGAGGCTTTCTTCTGGATGGATCAAATAGGGAAGTCCATGTAGAATCAAGAACAATCTTATTTTCCATGATTTTAGGATGTTTCCCATCAAACAATTGTACTTCATAGCATATTGGAAATTCTTCTGACTTGGGCAAATTTACTTCAAGCCAAGCATCATCATGATACAATCTACCAAAAGCTGCTTGCTTTTTAACATATGCAGAAGGATTACGAACCCAGCCATAGTGATAGATATGTGCATCGCATTCTTGCACGCGTAATTTTCTGAAGTCTTGCTCTTGTAATCTTATGCGAAACCCTTGTGCATCACGCCAGGAGATAATGTTGGCATTCCGTTTGAAAGCACGAATTTCTTTCCTATACCATTGTCTTCCAATTCCTACATAATCATAATTTCCAAAAAAGTGATGATAAGAAAAGAGTAGTCCATCAATGTCTGATCTGGAATCAGCCTTATGCATATCTTGTTTAATCTGTTCATATTCAGATTCATTCAATACTTCATCGGCTTGAAGATAGATAACCCAATCCCCTGTACAAGCATTCAATGCAATATTTGTTTGCTGAGCTAGAATTTGACCTCCCTCTCTTAATGTATCATCCCATTCCGTTTCAATGATGATGATTCGAGGATCTTGCAAAGATTGGACATAAGACAATGTCTCATCTTCGGAATTTCCAATGGCAATCACTACCTCATCACAAATTGTGAGGAGTGAGTGAAGGGATTCTTTTACCGGGTAGCCTAGCAAAAACCCATTTCTTACAAATGTGCAACCGCTGATTTTCATGCTAAAAAAATGATTTTAATGACAAATCTCTGCAATTCAGTCAATCTAATTCAATGAAAAATCATACTTTTGTTTTGATTCTATCATTATTCACACCAACAAATCATGAATAATTCACTACTCACCATCCTGTGTTGTCTACTTTTTAGTGTTGGCAATACACTAGCTCAAACAACAAGTTATGTTATTTCTCCCAAGACAATCAATGTCACTTGGGATTATACCGAAGACCTGGACATGCGAGCATATATCTCAAGCAATTCAATTTTGAATCAAGATATTGAATATACAGTCATAGCATTGGACATTCCAAATCAATGGAAAGATAATGTGATTTCACAATTCTGCGATATTCAATCATGCTATGATTTCCGTTGGTTTAAATTGGGTGATAAGAAAGAAATGAAATTACCAGCAAACTTAAAAGCAGGTATCATGAAAGTCGATTTCTTATTACCATTAGATACAGCTATTAAAGTTGAACCAGGTTCAGCTGAGGTTGCTCTTGGCTTCAATGTAAAAGGGGAACCAATGAGTGACACACTTAAATTTCTGGTCAATAAATCTGGAACCGGAATCAAAGAGTCTATTCAGCATTCAAGTATCACTATATCGCAAAACTCTCAGGAATCTGTACAGTTATCCTCTGAAACAGGGATCTCTGAAGTAAACATTTATGATATCACCGGCACATTGCGTGAGGCCCACCAATGCGGTGATGCTCGAATTGCAATCATCTCAATGAATCAGTTCTCACATGGAGTATATCTATTCAGAGTCAAAGATAATACCGGAAAAGAGAGTTCATCAATGATCATAAAATGATTGGTATTTGTAGTAAGTAATCTATTAA
>RGCF01000251.1 GCA_009919265.1 Bacteroidota bacterium
AATTCAGAAAAGATGATGTTCATATTTTCGCTAAATCAGCACTGAAGAACGCAAATCATATTTCTAGCTATATGTCTGATGGAATAATTTATTCTCAATTATCAGAAAGAGATTTTAACAGAGTTATTAGTCATTTCCTTTCAGAAAACTTTCCATATGAATATTTTGGCATCTTTTATGCTGATATGTGTATCGGAAGTGGCATACTAATTCCATCCAATTTTGAAGATGGTATTCAAATCATTTATTGGGTTGACTTTGATTTTCAAAAACAAGGAATTGCAACAAAAGTAGTAGATTTCTTAATCTCGTATTCCTTTAAAATGGGGTATAAATTGATTGAGGCACAGACAGACATAACCAATTTATCTAGTTTATGTGTCTTAAAAAAGAATAAATTTAAAATTTTCGATGTTTATCAAACCAATCCTCAAGGCACTAAGGACATTGGCCGAACTATTATTTGGCTCAGATTTGCTGAAAATCAATTTTTCCCAAAATTAAGAAAGTGACTTGGGAATAATTAAATTGGACGCGGTGTATAAATTGAATTGAATAGATTGTCACCCTGTATCTGTATCCTAGGAATGTGAGTTCAAAGCTTGATCCAAAGAGGGCTGAAGAAATAATGCTGCTTGCTGGGTTGAAACCACTAGAGCCATACACGAATGCTCTAGCAAAGTGGCGCTGCATACATCTTGAATGTGGTGAAGAAGTTTTCGCAGTTCTAAACCAAATTCGAAAAGGTCAAGGAGGCTGCAAAAAGTGTGGAATTAGGAAAAGAAGTAAATCGCAGATGCTTCCTGCAGAAGATGCTCTTAAAATCATGTTAGAAGCGAATCTGGAACCTTTGGAACCATATTCTGGTTCTCACAGCCCATGGAAATCCAGATGTATGAAATGTGATAAGGAAGTATCGCCTAAGTTAAATTCAATTAAGCAAGGTCAAGGTGGTTGCAAATATTGTGCAAAACGTTTTGTAGATGCAGATGATGCAAAGGCGTTGATGATTAAAAATGGTTTTATACCCCTTGAAGATTACAAAGGTGCTGGAAACCCTTGGAAATGTGAATGTGCTAGATGCGGGTTCGTGAGTACTCCGACTTTTGCGAATGTTCAAAATGGATCTATATGTTCGAAATGCGCAAATAAAGAAAGTGGCTTACAAAGACGAATACCAGAAAAAGAGGCTATCAAGATACTTGAAAAATCAGGATTGGAGCCTTTAGAAAGTTATAATGGAACCAAATCACCTTGGAAATCTAAGTGTTTAAATTGTGGAAATATTGTCAAGCCTACGTTAGGAAACTTAATTCAAGGTCATTCAGGTTGTGCTTATTGTTCAGGACATATAGTTAAACCAGATTATGCTGAAAAAATTATGGTGGATTCTGGATTAATTCCCTTGGAACCATATAAAAATTCTTCTGCTCCTTGGAAATGCAAACATACAAAATGTGGAGAAATAGTTAGCCCCTCTTATGCCTCAGTACGAAGAGGACAAGGTGGTTGCCGCAAATGTGGATACATAGCTGGCAGCTTTAAAAATCTCTATCCTGTAGAAGAAGCCATAGCGTTAATGGAAAAGGCTAATTACAAACCACTTGAGCCATTCGTGAAAGCTGGAATTCCATGGATGTCAGAATGCGTTATCTGCCATAAAGTTGTTTTCCCGACTTTAAGTAATGTTAAAAATGGAAAGTCTAAATGTATTTATTGCAGCAAAATGAAAGTAGACGAATCAGACGCAATTATTTTAATGAATAAATTTGGATTTCAACCACTAGAACCATACAAGGATAGTAAAACTAAATGGAAGTGTGTTCACCTAAAGTGTGGAAATATTGTGTACCCGCTTTATAACACTATTCAAAATCGTAAAACTGGTTGTATTTATTGTGCTAACTATGGACTTAAATTCAGCGAACCTGCTTATCTCTACATAATGGAGCATAAAGATTTTAGGTCTATAAAAGTAGGAATATCTAATAATGATGCAAAACCAAATAGAATCAAAAGCCATGAAAAACAAGGTTGGATTTTTCTAGGTCAATTTCAATTTGATAATGGGCAGATAGCTGACTATGTTGAGAATCAAATATTTTCGTGGATCAGAAATGTGAAAAAGCTTGGTGTTCATCTAACAAAAGACATGATGAAGCAAGGTGGGTATACCGAGACTATCGATGCTGCAGAAATTGATTACATGCAAATTTATCGTAAATTGGAAACAATTATAGAAACTCTAGAAAACTGAGGCTACTGCACTAATTTTAAATGTAGTTTGCTTGAACTTCGATTAGACACGTTTTTCTGTGTATTTGGTCTTTGGGGAACTGATTTTTCTATTTCTTCTTGTCTAACTTGTGTATAAATTTTTAATGTGACGGAGACGTTCTTATGTCTCATTTGACGTCTAACAACTTCAGGATTCACGCCTCTCTTAATCATATCTGTTGCATACCAATGGCGAAGCATATGTGGATTGACAGATTTTCCACCCGTTCGTAATTTCCACTCTTTATTTTTAGAAATTTTGTAGCATGAATTAGTGACATCTTTGGTCGGCTTGCCTATTTTCCAGTATTCATCAGGTTTCATTTGTCTAACTTCTTCAGCTAACCAATCAGGAAGTAATATTTTTCCGTATGTTTTTGGACTGCCTAGATGCAATCCATCTTGCGAAAACGCTTGATTTACATCCAAGTAATCGCCCTGTAATTTTTCAGGAGTAACAGCACAAGCTTCACCTACTCTGAGCCCCCCATACATGCAAAGCAAAAGTTGTAGTCGATATTTAGATTTACTTATAAACCATTCAAGGTCTTCTTGACTTGGAATGTCATAAATCTTGCTTGAACCCTCCAGATATGGCAGATCTTGGCAAATATCTAAATCTTTGAATATGCTTTTTGCGGTTATATATAGTCTTTTTCGAGAATTTTGATTTGATATACCATCAACAATATCTCGAATTAACCCAGAATTAATTGAAGATATATCTAAATCCCAAAGACCCATTCTTTTTATATCTTTAATACTTGTCTGCTTGGTTGAATATTTGTATGGTCGTTCAGAAATAATTTTTAAAACATATTCAGAAACTAACATCTTGCACCTATTCCAACATCTAGTCTTATTGGTCAAGATGAGAACTATTTGGGGCAATCGAAATAAATGGCGCTAATTCCGTATAAGTTCTTGTGAATATACCGCCGACTTTCGGCAATATTTCACCAAATTCATACTAAACGTGGGCGGTGAGGGTTTCGAACCCCCGACATCTTCTTACCCATTTGAAGTACAAATTTGTCTTGACTTAGCACCCATTTTAGTCGTTAGGTCAGACATTTCAAACAGAACAGAATTTGGGCAAAAATAGCGCTGGAGTAGTCCTAAATGCCTGATTAGGCGTACGCTTCATATGTGAGGAACTCAGAAAATTTCAGCAAGGAATTGGAATATGGGAATTGAAGATCCTTTAGAGCAAGCGCGAAAAGAAAATGAGCAATACAAAAGAGATTTGTCTTTCTATAAAGAGGTCGTACAAAATCAAAAAATGGAATACGAAGAAAGACTGCGCTCTCAACGAGAGGCTTCTAAATTTTACAATCAAGATGGTTTCTGGTTGGCGTTTTGGATAATCGTTCCGCTTATTCTGGTACTTCTTGGGGTAAGCATTTAATGAACCAGCGCGGATAGCGATATGGATAATTTCTTCGCGGTCGTATGGGGAATTATTTTCATTGTTGGCGGATTCTCTATGTGGTTCTTCCTTTACCACTCCTTGCATGATCGTATGCACACGGAACAAGAACAGGCAAAGACAAAGAGCAAACTAATCACTGGAATTGTTCTCTTTGGCATGATTTTCTTATTTATGTATATCGCTTTTGGCAGCAATTCTTAAAAAATTCAAATATGGGGATTCCCTTATTTAAATCTGTTTGATTATGTTTTAGCTTAAATAAGCCTCCAAGGTGACTTTGAAAGCGACCAGCATAGTTCTGCTTGGGGATCGAAGTCCCTCGGGGTCCTTTCATGAATCCCTAACCCATCTTTTCGCTTTAGCTCATATTTTGTCTATGGATAATGCCGTGCATCTAGAGGATTCAATTTCCCAAGTTGCTTATCAAGGCGGCGAAAAGCTTGGAAAATCCATAATTGTGGCTAAATCGGTATTTGCAATGTGTGTAATTATT
>RGCF01000252.1 GCA_009919265.1 Bacteroidota bacterium
ATCCAAATAGTCAGTAAAGAACTTGGCTGCTCTAAGCAATGCAACCTTAACTGGTAAACGTAGTTCATTACCCGACCATGCAACCGGACTGAGTTGTCTATTATAGGCTACATTGCCTTTTACAAAATCTCCGACTCTCATTTTGCTCTCTGCATCATTGTTTTAGGATCCAGTTCGGCTCCCATCTGTATGTCTCTTGTGTCCGACACACCTACACCACCTGAACCGCCTCCTGCTTTTACGCCTGCTGCTTTTGTATCAATTGGCGGAGGTGTTGCTACCCAGGCTGGTCCTTTATACCCCTGGGGGTAAGCGTTTAAGTGTTGCATAGTTCTGTGCCATCCTTCAATTGCATCATAACCACCGGGCGTGTTGCGTAAAATGACTGGTTCAGGGCTTACACCTCGTTTTTGTATCATTTGTTTTTGTAATTCATGTCGTTCGGCATCTTTAGGTACATTGTAAGGGTTAGCTTGGCCACCTTGTCTATCTGCTATTTTTCTCTGAGTGTTAGCATCAAATTTGTCTAGACTTAACGGCAAGTCTTTGTGCAATTGCCAAGTGTAGTTATCAAAATCTTTCTTCGCCATTGCGATCCATTCTTTATGTTGATCCGCTGATGTAAAATTTTTAGTATTTTTAACTGCAAAATCTCTTACAACATAATCAGGCCAAGTCGGAAATTGTTGTTTATAATAATTAAGTAAACCTTTGTTTATTTCTGTAATAAACTCGTTGGCTCTCATTCGATTATCTCCGGATTCTTCTTACCATATAGTTTCATTAGGTAGCCTGCTACAACATCTGCTTCTTGCTCCATTGGTGATCCAGGATAACTTTGGTCGCCGTGTACACGATTGTCTTCATGCTGTTTGCGATGTGCTAGTTCATGTGCCACGGTACGCATGATGTCAATCAAGTTTCTGTTGCCTGTATATACCCACATGATATCATCGTTGTCATCGTAGTATCCGGTACGATGTTGATCTGGGCCTTCCTTGGCATCTTGAAAGCGTATCTTAGGTAACGCTTGACGAATTTTTAATTTTCTTACACACCACTTAACAAAGTCGCGAAGTTGCGCTTCATGTTCTTGGTAGGTGCTTTCGTTTAAACTTTCAACATAGGCTCTAGTTTTTGCAGGATCGTAATTTTTTAGTCGCAACACAATCATTTCTTCTCTTATACCATTTACTGATGCATTATCAATTTCTTGACCTAGATCACGATCTTTGTACCAATCAGGATAAATTTCATAATTTCCTAATGCTTGTGTCATTCTTAAATATAAGTTGCGTTTTTTGCGACTCTCAGTTTCAAATACAATGATGGGTGGTCTAAATTTTTTGAGATAATCTTTACATGCAGTTGCTACAGTTGAAAATATTTTGATAGCATCACCTTTACCGGTGTCATGAAATTCATCGTCAATATAAAAATGAACTACGACAAACAACAAGTGTGTACCACCTTGATCACTATCAAGCATACTATCAAATACTATTCTACCTCGTCTTTGATCTGCGGTAACGAAATTGTATTCCCGATCAGCAGCACCAATTGCCCTTGACTCCAGTGGGTAAGGTTGCGTCCAAAGTTCTGTTAAAAAATCTTTAGCTCGCATCTTTGTTATCCTGTGGACCTGCAATCATTTTACCATAGTCCTTACTTTGTATATTCTGCGGCGTATGTTCTCTGCGACCTTTAAGTATTTCAAAAGCTCGACGTAATCCACGGGCCACTGTATCTAGGCCATTTTCATCTGCTTGATATTTGATGCCAATACCACCTGATTGTTCCCATTCGGTTAATACGGTATTACGATCATCAACCAGTATATTAGGCGTGCCATCGGGCTGCTTTGCATACTTTCCCTTGCGGGGAGTAATAATAATTCGTTTAGGTTGCGGGTCTAGATTTTCTTGAATCCAGGCTGTTTTCATGGCTTCAGAATTGGCATGATCCCCACGCAAAGGACTCGAGCAAATATTGTAATGCCCAAACACTTGTACTGCCATTTTAACTAGGCGATCAGCACTGGCAAACTTAGGCAATCTATAAAAGAAATCAGTGCCACGCATCTGATCAATTGCAGGTTCACGTAGCTCTGCAGGAATACTGCGGTAGTCCGCCCGACCACTGCGTACATCAGCGGGTACTCCGGCTAGTTTTGCATATTCTGAGAAAAAATCTGCTAGTACGCCGTCCATGTCTAGGAATATTTCTGGACGGCCTTGGGGTTTTTGTTCTAGTTCGTAAAGGCGCATTTTGTATTTATTAATTAGTAGAATTGCACCGTTTTCACAAATTGCCTTGTTACGAGGTTATTTAATATGTTTCCTGCATAATCTATATCTGCAACAGGAATTCCCCCGATACTCTGAGATAACATGCTCCAGGTATAGCCAAAAGATTCAAAAAAAGTTTTATTGTCAGCATAATACTTTTGTAGTTGATCTTTAATATTGCTGTTATCATCGTTCCAAAATTTCACAACAAAATCAGCTGAGTAGTGACGAAAAGGTTGAAAGGCAGTAGGATCTATGTATGTATCGTTATCTAACATTAAATCATACAATGTTTTACCAATCTCTACATAATTAATATACACAGTTCCAAAATTTACAGTGCTTTCAAAATGTTTGTAATCATCATTGGCCAAAATTTCTGTTTTAGGAAGCCCAAAATATGTTACAACGTGCCTAGGATGTGCACCTCTCGCTATACTTTCACAACGATGAACTAACAAATTAAGATTACATAGACAATTTGCATAATCACTATCAGAATTTTTTTCATTAAGTAAACCGTGCTCTACTTCGAAAACATGGTGTAAACGATTTAGTGTATCTTGATCGGTTATTGTATGTAAACGATAATCAATTTTGATCCATTTGTTTAAAATAGATATTAACTGATTAATTTGATGTAATGCTTTTTGAGTTTGTTCTTGTATGGATCCGAATCCATAAAATCTTTCACGATCATCAATTTGATAACCTAGTTGCTGAGCAGTTAAAACCCTTTCCACCCATTTATATGCTATAGGTGTCTGTCTCAATCTATAAGAAATTACTAATTCGTCACTGTGTTTGTTGGGATCTGCATAGGTAATTTGAAACGTTTTGTATTTAGACATAAGGAAACCCCACTTGCAAAATATTTAACATTGCAAATGGGGTTTATAATAAATTAATTATTTGTGTTAACGACGGTTATTTGTGTCAATTTCGTTAAATGCCCGATCGGCTCTTGCCTTACTTCCTGCTGCTGCTCGGCGTTGATCGTTGCGAGTAGCTAGTGCATTTGCTTCACCCAATGGTAGTGCTACTAGAGCATATGAACGATAACGACTGCCTTCAGAAATACGTTTAATCTCCACTATCTCAGCACCAGAAATGTCAGTGCCGCGACACATTGCACGTATAGCCATTTCTGATCTTTCTACACTTACATCATCGGTATCACTCATAAACATCTTGCTCTGTTTATCTACTTCGCCGCCGGCAGCCATACAGATTTTACTAAGAGCAATTAACTTGGCTTTCTCGTCGGCCATACTAAAGTCGCGACTAATACCTGTACCGTTGGCATACACCGCAGATTTACTTTCAGGCAATTCAGTCATCCATTTAGGAGCCTTGTCAATAGTGCGTTCTACATATTTTTCTTGCCGCTTATTTTCATACTCGGCACGTTTTTCAAATTTTTCTGTTGTGCCGCAGGCTGCGAGAAGTGCAACAACAGGAACTACAAGTAAATGCTTTTTCATAATAACACCTTATCGAGATTTAATCCAATCGCCGGCACGTTGAAGATCGCCGCCAGCGCCGCTTACTGCACCACCTACTGTACCACAACCTACCAAATACACACTAAAAAGAAGCACCGCTATAATTTTCATAATAACATCTCCGTTAAAATTTGTCAACCACTTGCCACTCACCTTTTCTAACACGACATACTATGCCTTGCCATTGAAACACATCTCTGGCAACTAAATCCACATCAGACTCTACAAACCATCTGCACTGTGCTCCACGGTACTCAAAGAAGTTTGGCTTTTGAGGATGCGGTGCCAATTCACTTATTTGTACGATGTCGCCAATTTTTACAGATTTTACTGTAGGCAAAGGATCATCTCTGCAGATCATTTCCTGACTGGCAGATGTACGACTGCCGGCTATTTTATTCAATAGAT
>RGCF01000253.1 GCA_009919265.1 Bacteroidota bacterium
AACATAGATGTTGTAAATTCTTCATTCTGTTCATGATACAATACACCTATAAAATCATAGGATGTCAATTCTTTAATACTTCTTTGAGATTGAGGATCATATTCTCTAATCGACTCTATTTCATCTCCCCAGAATTCAATTCTTATTGGAAGATCATGTCCCATTGGAAATATATCTACAATACCCCCTCTTATTGAAATCTCTCCCTGTTGCGACACATAATCTTTTCTTTCAAATCCCTGGAGCATTAGCGAGTTTGTGAAATTCCTAAATGGTAGATTATCACCTCTTTTTATTGAAATGCTGTTTTTCTCTAATGATGATGGTGGCGGATAAGTTAACTTCAATAACTCTTTCGGTACAATTAGTATCCCTTTAGATAAACGAGTAAATCCAAGAATTGTATCAACTGTTTTCAAAATATTAGGATCTATATCTTCATGAAGCAAGTGTAGTTGATGTTCAGGTAATGCTAGTAAATGAAGGTATTCATCATCAATCATTGATGAAAGGTCAAAATAGGTTTCTGATGCTTGTTCTGAATCAGAAGTAATGATAATCATGGGATTATCCCCATGAAACCATAGTAGTGCTGTGAGAATATTCTTTAGGGAAGGAGTTGTGTCTTGCAGTGTAAAAGGTGAAGTAAAGTCATGTTTCTCAATCAGAGCAAGAATATCTTTGATCTTTTTGTGTTTTTGAAGGGTTGCTACAACCGGATGTGTTTTCATACAAAAAAATGGAAAAACCCCCTTCATCCTTACATGGAGGGGGTGTCAATATGCGATATACGTTACTTCTTCAATTCTGCCATAAATGACTCAATGGCATTCGTAATTCCTGATACAAAGCCTGCTGCTTGCATAACTGGTTTTTCAATTTTTGCTTGTAGTCTTGCTTCAAGGTCATTTACTCTATCAGCAATCTGTTTTATGCTATCTAATGCAGACTCTACGGTTGACATTTGCTTCTGAACGGATTTCATCGTACTTGATGTGTCTTGTAAGGTAACTTCCAATTGGGCAAATACAGGTTTAGAATCTTTTTCTATACGGTCTAATGTTTGAGACATTGATTTCATCGTAGTCATGAGTTCTTGTAATGCAGTTTTCGCCTTGAGTAAAAACAAGACAAATACAATAGTCAAAACTATAAGACCTAACAAAGCCACTACATTCAATATTGATATAGTCTCTTCCATGATGATTAGCTTTTTGTTTGTGGTGGAATATTACCCATTTCCTGTTTAAAAGCATCCATTCCGGCAGAGGCTGCGTCTTTTAATTTGCTAATCCCATCTGAAAATGAATGAGATGATTGCTGTGCCTTATTCTTTGCATCTCGAAGCATTTGCTCAGCATTATGCAATAAATCATCAGCTTTTTCTCTAGCAGATCTAACAACTGCATCAGCTTGAGATTTACCATCATTAGGTAGATCTGCATTTTGCGTATCATGGCCAGAAAACATGTTTTGCCCTTTTTCCAATAAATCTTTAGATCTATAGGAAATCTCATCACGCAGATCTTTTCCTGGTTTTGGTGCGAAAAGCAATGCAGTTATAGCACCAACAGCTCCCCCAACCAAAGCGCCTAACAAAAATCCTTTCGCATAAGAATTTACTACTTCACTATCTTCTTTCATCGCAACCTCACTTAATTATTACCAATCTTCAGGTAATGTAATTGACATATTTTTTGATTCAAGTACCATATCGCAAAGCTCACGAACAGCTCCATGGCCACCATTATATGCACTTATATAATGCACATTGTTCATTATCAGATGATGGGCATCAGCAGGACACATTGAGAATCCAACTTGCTGCAAACATTGCAAATCATTAACATCATCACCGATATATGCAATTTGATTCATAGCAATTTTGAATTTGTCACATAATGACGCTAGAGAAGCAAGTTTGTTGCGTGATCCTTGTATAATTGTATCGATTTTAAGTACTTCTGCTCTTTTTTGAACAAGTTGTGTTTGTTCACTAGTGATAATCGCAGTTCTAATGCCAGCCTTATGTAGTAACACAATTCCCATTCCATCACGAATATTGAAACGCTTCATGGCAACACCTTGATCTGAATAAAAGGTGCCTCCGTCGGTCATCGTTCCGTCTACATCGAAGACTATCAAATCGATTATTCGTAGTTTTTCAATGAATGGACTCATAAAGGAAAAGAATTGGTAATTTGTATAGAATTATGGCTAAAATTACGCAAAAACTATGAAGAAAACCACATCATTCGTTTCAATTGGAACAATCATTTTATTATTATTTATTCATGGTTGTTCAGGATGCAAAAAAGAAGCTCAGAATTTGTCAGATTCCCCTAAAAAGACATTTATTGGCCCATTCATGAATGAAGATTCTATTCTTCTTTATGTACAAAAACAATTGGAATGTGGCCCACGTAATCCAGGGTCAAATGGGCATTCTTCTTGTAAAGAGTTTTTGATCAATTTCCTAAAAACAAAGGCTGACACTGCATTTCTACAGACATTTTCATCTATGGTATATGGAAGAACCTATGAAATGTCCAATATTGTTGCTTCCTTCTCTCCTGATAAAAAAGATAGAATTCTCCTTTGCGCTCATTGGGATTCAAGACCATTTGCAGATGAAGATGAAACTCCTTCAAAAAGAACACTCCCAATACTTGGTGCAAATGATGGAGCAAGTGGCGTGGCAGTTTTATTAGAAATGGCAAGAACGCTCTCTATCAGCAAACCAAATATTGGTATTGACATCATACTTTTTGACGGTGAAGATTTAGGGCTATCTGGTGATTTAAATGGATTTTTCCAAGGATCAAGATTTGCTTCAAAAAATTATCCACTTCCAAAACCAAAATATGGAATCCTGTTAGACTTAGTTGGAGATAAACAGGCTGAGTTCCGTTATGAACCTCTTTCTCAACAAGCTCATTTTGTATTGGTTGATAATATCTGGTCAATTGCAAAAGAAAGAGGATCGCCATATTTTATTCATGAAACAGGAAATTCAGTAAGTGATGATCATGTCATGTTAAATGAACAAGGTATACGAACCATAAATATCATTGATGTGAACTTAGTAGGTAATATATCTACTAATCCAAGAAGAACATACTGGCATACTTCAAGGGATATTCTTGATAATTTATCAATGCAAACCATGTCTGATGTAGGGAATGTATTACTTGACTTTCTATTTACAACATCAGATTCTGTTTATTAATATGAATGATCAAATCTTCCTTTCGATTAATTGTTCTATTCCAGAAGAATATCAAGACTTATATATCGGATGTATTTCAGAAATGAATATTTCCGGAATCGAGCAATCCCTTGATGTAATACAAATCCTTTTTGATGAACATGACTGCCCATTAGACATACATGAACAATTACTAGAAATAGCTCATAGGTTGTCTATTCCCTTTTCTATAGTAAAAACAGATACAATTCATCAACAAAATTGGAATAAAGAATGGGAAGATTCTCTTGAGCCAATATTTGTCAATGAAATGATTGCCATTACACCAGAATGGAAGAAGCAAGAAGTAAATCATCCACTGACAATCATTATAAATCCTCAAATGGCATTTGGTACAGGATATCATCCAACCACAAGAATGGTATGTAGAGAATTATATAAATGGGTACAACCTGAAAGTACTTGGATCGATGCAGGTTGTGGTTCTGGTGTTCTTGCAATCTTAACTTCAAAACTTAGAGCAAAAACTGTATTTGCTTTTGATAATGATGAATGGAGTGTTCAGAATTCAATAGATAATTGTATGTTAAATGATATTGTTAATGTCCAAGTTAAGCAGGCAGATATTTTTACTATTGAGCTAGAAGAGGTTGACGGAATAGCTGCAAACATGTATAGAAATCTCATTATTCCAAATTTCAAGAAATTTTATAATGCACTTCAAGCATCAAAAGGTATGCTCATACTTTCTGGAATATTGACAATGGATGCAGATGAAATTATTTCAACTGCTATTTCATCAAGATTTGAACACATTTGTACAAATCAGGAAGGTGACTGGGTATCCATAACATTGAAGGCAATATGAAAAAATATTATGCTGGAATTGATATTGGAACAAACACCCTGTTATTATTGATTCTTTCAAAAGATGATTCAGGTGTAATGTCCATAGAAAAAGA
>RGCF01000254.1 GCA_009919265.1 Bacteroidota bacterium
CAATTTTTAGCAGTAAAGCTCGTCATTCTTGGACGACTCGTTCTTTACGGGCACGTGTATCTTAGAACGTATTTCGCATAATTTCCAGAATGGTAGAGGGCCAAGAGAACTAGGATTTACATAGTTTGGTTTTGTCGTATGTTGACGATGTATATTATAAATCTGTTTTAAAATCTCGTGTAATTTTGTTCCTAGGAAGACCCTTATAATTGTATTTGGATCCTTTGTTTTACACGCTACAGATGTATCAATACATATATCTGTTGCATGTATAAGTTCTTTAATCATTTCTGGGTGTGCAGATTCTATATAGATGATCAGGTTTTGTGTGGTCATAAAGCTTGATATAGACGATAGATTGACTGAGATATCAGAGACAGCCCTCTGAATACATCTAGTGACTGGATGTATACACCTTTGAAGAGACTTAAGATTAATATTTTGTCTTATAGGGTTTGTAAGTGAAAGTGGGTATAGTATGCAGTCGTGTATGTAAGAAAAGCACATATTACACATGGTTACTTAGGCGGGAGTATATCATGTGTTCAATTTTTTACAGCCTGTAACAATACCAAGACGTGATAGAACTTCTGTCTGTACGCCGAATATATAATGCAGGATTTCACCTAAGATAAACCAATAAAGAAATGATTTAATAAAAGAGATGTTAAAGGCATACGATGTGATGATTGCAACAACAATTGTCGCTAATATGTCATTTAGGGCAAATCCTAGGATTCTAGCGGCATGGACCCCTTGACCAGGTATTCCAAGTACAAATGCATATGGGCACTTGGACATATCTGTAGATATCATATAAAAATCATACCCCGCGTTTTTGCTGCTTATCAATGGAGGATTCTAGATCGGCATTTACTGTTATAAGAGGAGGGTCAATAATATATATATTCAGGTCTCCTAGCATATTAAAAAACTGGACATCTATAGGTGCTGTCATGAATCGCAGCTTTTCTAGAATGTGTTTTAATGACCTATGACGAACTAAATATGCATGAGTCCCAAAATTCCCTGGTGATTTATCATTCCTCCATCGGAATACATGTTCATTTAATCGGTCTCCTACCATTTTATTTATTCCTAGATAGACTATATCCCAGTCAGTTGGTATTGATTTACGTATCTTATTCCATTTTTCACTGAAATCTGTTTGTACAACTATGTCATCTTCTAGAATCAAATGTCCGTAATTTGGAGGAACATTCATCTTATACAAATCTCGTAAAAGTCTCTTATGACTTAACCAACAACCAATTTCTCCAGGCTTACTTAATATTTTATTTGACCTAGTATTTTCCTCCGCATTTTCACTTCTTGAAAGCATGAAATGTACCCCATCTTTATCAGCAGTAGTTCTATCTTCATCTTTCCCATATGTTCCATTCCACCTGTTTATTTTTACAGGAAAACGATCTCGTTGCTTGATGACATGCTGTAATTTATCTTTGTCTCTTTCTAAATTTATAACCCAGATATCGTCAATAGATGGGCGAACAGTGCCGGAAAATATATAATATATCAAGAGTATTATAAGAATTCCAGTTATAATTATGGGTGAATATATGGTTAAGTCTCTCTTACTAATCATTCTATATATCAATGAGATTACATATTGACTAGCCTAAAAATGAAATGTGGTGTTTAAGTTAGAATAGTATGCGTTGGTACCTCTTACTTTTAGCAATTGGAAGTTTGGCATTTAGTCCAACTGATAATATTTCATATGAATCACGGGAACTTCTGGTAAATGGAATCCCTGATTCTTCCACGACGACTGCGTCTAAGACGTCTACAAAAACAACGACTTCTACAAGGACATCCTATCCAACGAATATATATACAACTTCTTCTACATCTACGAAGACAATGACATCTACGATGACATCGACTAAATCAGTTACACAATCTAAATCATCCTCATCTACAACTGCCATGACCCAATCAGGGGGCGCATCCAAAACTTCATCTGCCTCGTCGCGTTTTAGTTCATCTTATTTGGTCACACCCACTGTGACAATGACGCCACCTATATCAAAGACTCCGTCATCATCACCTACAAATACATATAGTTCAAGGCCGTCTAAATCAAGTAGTTCTAGTCCAACTCTTTCAGCCTCCACCCGTGTCTCTAAATCGGCGAGTTCATCTTCTTCTATTTCAAAAACAAGTATTTCAAGTAAGACTATACAGTCATCCTTCACTACGACATCTACATTGAATCCATCAAAGACCAATACTGCTTCTACAACGGGAACGGTTTCTATGAAGAGTTCAAAGACATCTACATCTTCTTCATCGTATTCACGTTCAGCTATCGTATCTAAGACGACTACGAGTACAATACAATCAAGTAAGACTAGTAGTTCTTCAGGAACGTATAGCATGACGGGGTTAAAGTCTAAGACGCGATCCTCTTCACCCACGATATCATATAGTACATTTAATTCAAAAAGCAGGGTACAAACCAATACAATCTCTGGATCGTTAGAAACGTCATTTAGTCCAATTCTTTCTAAAACTATCACAGTGAGCCAGGCAGGCACTAAGACACATACCGCGTGTCCTACAGCTAGTGCATCCATTAAAATTACGAATTGCCCTACAGTGACAACATCTATTACACAAAGTAATTCTGTGAGTTCTACACTGACTCAAATCCCAGGCCCATCTTTGTCCCCTATGACTTCACGCACAACATCTTTATCACCAAGGGCATCTCTAAGTCAATCAAGTTCTCCTACTCTTACTGGGTCATCTAGTAACTCTAAAACTAGCACGGGGACTTCTACATATACGCCGTCAACGACGAGTACAAAGTCTAATTCAGCTTCAACTACACCTACTGCTACAGTAAACCCTACTGGATCATCTATTGTATCTAAATCTCAAAGTATAACCGTCTTAGGGACTACCACTGCTTCTATAAGTTCTACTCCATCCGACACACCACTAGTTAGTAAGTCCGTTACATTATCTGTATCATCTAGCGTGATTCAGACACCAACTACCAGTATAAGTACGTTTCCTACAGGTGTTACAAAGACTGTTACTGTAACACATACATATACGAATAAAAGATCTGGGTCGGCAACTGTAAGTGTTACCCCCCCTAACTCTATAACTTATACAGACACATCTTCTATATCTATGAGTGGTAGTCAGATTTCCTCATTGTCTTCCTCATCAAGTCCATCCTTTAGTCTATCGCCAGCACCATCGCCTAGTGTATCCACATGTTCATCAACATCGTATTCACCTATTCTGTCATCATCAACAGAGCCATCTTATACTTATACAATGTCTGGGATAAGCAGTTATACATCATCTTACACATTTAGTAAGTCTGTATCAAGAACTGTTATACCGTCCTATACAAGTACAGGGTCTACAACAAATTCAAAGACGCAAACTATATCTGCTAGTCAATCTAGTTCTCCTATGACTTCAAAGACGCCAACTGTAAGTATATCACACTCTCGTTCACCGATTGATTCGGTAAGTAGTACTGCTCAATCCACACTTAGTTATATAAGTAGTGCGAGTACGAGTGAATCTTATACACCGAGTACTAGCAGTACAAATTCAGCTCAAGCAAGTAATAGTACTACAATTAGTGTATCACAAACACCAAGTTCTACATCATCGGCATCATATAATACATATACAGCAAGCCCTACAGTGCCTTCAAGTGAGTCTATGACGCCTCTGATAACGGTGAGTGGAAGCGCTACAATATGCGCGTCATCGTCAAATACAGAGGCTGGCACATTTACAGTGGCAACGTTGAGTGCTGTCTCTTCATCTAGTCCACTGTATACTGTGACATCTAGTACAGTATATACCGTGACCTCAAGTATTTGTCCAAGTACGACATCTTCTTCAACACAATCAAATACTCACACACCTCTAGTAAGTGTATCAGAATCGGTATCAATAACAGCTTCCGAGTTTCCAACATCTTCTTCAAGTTCTACTGCGACCGCATCAGCTACAGCATCTTCAACGGCTACTCCTACAAGCACAGAGTCAGCGACAGGTACCGCTTCTTCAACGGCTACCGCTACAGGGACTGCTTCGGCCACCGCAACTTCTTCTTCAACGGCTACTCCTACAAGCACAGAGTCAGCGACGGCTACCGCTACAGGGACTGC
>RGCF01000255.1 GCA_009919265.1 Bacteroidota bacterium
TATTAATTTACCATCTTTATCTTTTATCGATATATCACCATTTGTTTCTAATTTAAATATATAATTTCCGTCTTCCGAAATTATTTTATCATTTGGATATAATATTATATTTTGAGTACTAAATATCGAACCTCTATATATCTTAGATTGATTATCTAAATGTTCATATGTTTTTGCACCAAATATGACTGATAATATTATAACTGTTAATAATACTCCAAATAAAAATAGTGCAGATTTATTTTGTTTCATACTTTACTTTTAACTAATATATTATAATGAATTTCACTATCATTAATTAAATACATCGTTTTTTTATCAAATTTATCTCGTTTTTTAGGTTTTTTATGTAATATTTTAATTATTATTTCCGGTTCTAAAAGCGATTTTAATAATTCTACTTCTAATTCACTAACCCAAATATTTTTTGTAGCTACAAATTTTGCATATATTTTTCTGAATGTTTTTAAATCTGTCGGTATATTTTTAAACTCTTTTAGTGTCCATGATGAAAATCCTTGAAGTATTAACTTATAACTCTCTTTATCTTCATTATATATTCTCTTTAAGTTATTATAGTATTGTTTTGAAATTTTGTTATCTTTTCCAGTTAATATAAGTTCTGCCAATTTATTTTTAACTGATTCTATAAACCACTCTTCTGTATTTAGTTGATTTGTATAAGGAATTTTTAATTTTTGCAATAAAAGTAGAAAATTATCAGTATTTATAGAAGAGTGATAAATTGCTCTATAAAAACAATTACCATCTGCTTTAATATGTTTCAGTTTCCATTGTAATGGCATACTTATATAAAAATTTGAATTTTAATTTTTATATATTATAACAAAAATGATTGAACTATCACAAACACACTATCCTATTTTAGAATATCCTGATTATAGATACAATGATGATAATTATAAAATTCTAAGAATGCCATTTATTCCACCTATTAGCAAGAATGCACCTGAACTAACTGAAGCTCGTTTTATTTCTAAAAATATTAATCCGGCTATTGTAAATAGCGTGAATGATTATCTAAGTAATAGAGATGATGCGGTAAAATATGGAAAATCTACTAGATTGACTAAATTTGATTATGATAAAATGGAAAGAACAAAAGAACAAAGTAATACGATATTCTTTATGTCAATGTATTGTATGGTGATGTTTGTTATGACAGTGATTTGGATGGTTTTTCGTTAGTAATGTCTTTCTTTCTGTAAAAATATCCATTACACAATTTATTATTTGATATACAAGAACTGAGTTTAGGAATCTGAATGCCTGTATGATGTGAAGCAGTAGTAAGTGATGCAAATGTTCTAATAACTTCTTTGGTTTCAGGGTCAATTTGTTCAACAGGTTTTCTATTACCCAAATTAATTCTTAGACCAATCTTTTCTTTATCACCAGTAAGTGTTACGCCATAATAACCATATCTTCTTCTATTTCCATCATGGATTATTGAACCAAAAAAATGTGCATTAAAGTAAGCAGTTAAATGTTTTCTATCTTTAAATGATATTTTTTCAAATGTTGAGTCTCTATAAAACATCCATTCAAAATATGTATTATAAATATCATTTTTAGAAACACGTCCAGTATTACTTGCTTTAAAATTTTCATAAATAAAAAGTTCAATGTCAGTAGGGTAATCTGATATTCTAATCGGTTCAGGTGGTGCAATAGTTATTTTATTATAACCCATAAAATTAGTTTTTGTCTCAGGGTCATAAACAGTTGTTCTCTCAAAACCTTTAGAAGTTAAATAAGCTGCCAACTCTTCTTTAAATTTATTATCAGTAGCTCTTGCCCAAAGTCTATATTTAGAATTAATTTCAATCCAAGGTGTAATAGTCTCTTCAGTTGATATAATGCAACATTCATCAATAAATTTATCAAAGTTATTAGGATTATTAAATACAAATAGTTCTTTTTGTGGTTGTTGAATAGGTTCAATCTGTTCTTTTATAATATTTGTATTACTTTTAAAGTCATCATCAATAGTAAATTTTGATACTTCACCATCTAACATCAATTGAATATCATCAATTGCTGTACGTAGAGTTTCAAAATCTATTCCTTCAAACCAATCATGACGACTATTATAAGTAAAATCTTTAAATTTATGATGGACTGCTTTTTCCAATACAAGTCTATTTTTACATTCTTTTGTATATACTATACGCGAATTATCATCACCTGAAATATGACAATTATAATTGTGAATACGTGTATTTAAATTTTCAGTAGAACCTACTTTATAAACATTAATTTTAGTAAAATCTTTAATAATATAAACATTATCACCCAATTCATAATGTTTTTTTGGACGTTTTCCAATTTTTGAAAACTCAACTTCCAGTCTTTTTACTTTATCATTTGCTATTTTTAATTCTTTATTTGTGTGTTCCAATTTTTCATTAATATGTTTGAATAGTATAGTTTCCATTTTAATATAATATTTACGAATACGATGTGCTTGTTCAGTATTTGCTTTCATACAAAAATCTTTAAAACCATTTGGTGTCAGCATAATAGTTTCTTTGTTATGACCACCGCGGGGGTCTTTTTGCTGCGGAGGTTGGCGTAACAAAAATTCATGCTGCTCAACTTGAAGCAGTCCGTCTGTTATGATAGTATAATCTTCATTTTGATTAAAATGTTTTAGCAATACTCTTTTAGCATCATTTTTACGTGTAAAACCAATAAATTTTGTTACAGTTTCAAAATCAATCACATAATCCTTTTCTTGGTCATAAGTAAGATAAGACCTAAAGTTATTCACAAACAACTTCTGTTCCTCTGTGGAAAATTCCTCGGAAAGTTTGTCAAGAATGTCCATTTTGCATGCGCTTATTATTTATAAGCTAATCCTTAAATAGTTTTAGGTATTTAAGGAAAATATCTAATTAAAGAGATGGTACAAATGGCCAGCCAAGATCATTACATATTGCTTTGAATATCAGATCTTGTGTGTATAATTTTTGCTTCGATTTAAGTAAAAGAAACCATTTAAGGTGTTCATGCATTCCTAAAAGTTGAAAGAATTTATGTAGAACGTAACTATAACTTAAGAAATTCTTACGAGATGCTGGACAGTGTTTAAGAAAAGGTCCTTGTATTTCTTTAAACATTGCGCATAATTTTTCTTCTAGTTCAGGTGAGAAATGAGGGGGTTGAGTTCCATTAATTCTATTGATAATGTAATGTATATGTTCGTAAAATTTGTTTATTCTTAAACGTTTCAAAATCTCACGCATTTTGTTGTACGTAATTTTTTTAGTATCAACAATTTTTTCTTTCTTAATTTCTTGTAAAATTTGTTCAAAAACGGATTCAGGAATATCAGTACTTTCTTTACCTTGTACTTGACTACACCATTCTCTAAAGTGATTAATTCTTTTATAACTTGCATGACTTGTAGAATCTTTTGAAGTATTACGTAATAATGGACGATTTTGTTCAATGAGAAGAATCTCTTGATAACCACAACTATTACATACGATAACACCTTCTTGTTGAAGACATATGAGTTGTAAATTACATATTGGACACATTCCTATTTCATTAACTGATGCACTTGCAGGTAAATGTCAGGTTCTTCTGTCGTTTGTTTCTTTTTATCTTCATCTTTTGTATTTAATTTGAATGCTTCTAAAATAGATTGAGATGCAGGAACAATTTGTGAAGCCTTCTTTCTATTACGATTTTTTGTAGCTACATTTATCGTAGGCGTGACAAAATTATTTGTTGTATCCGTATTCTGTTTATCAATTATATCGTAATATTTAAATAATGTATATCCTGTGTTCTCATAATATTGTATTTCTTCTTGTGAAGAATATAAGTTTTTAATTCGTTTTTCATTCGCTTTATGTTTTTCTGTTAATTCTATATTTGAACCCCATATTCTTTCATACTTATCTGTATCAGTTTCACCATTAAGTTTAAGATTCCTTATCTCTTCTGATATTTTAGATATATCATATTTTAATCTAATTTGTTCTTTTTCTAATTCTGAAATAGAATTATGTGCTGATTGAAGACGCTCAATCATCGTTTGATGTCGTGCATCAAGTGTACCAGTGTCTTTAGAAGAATCCGATAAATGTAATCGTTTTTTAGAAGTTTTTTCTTATGCAAAATACCTTG
>RGCF01000256.1 GCA_009919265.1 Bacteroidota bacterium
GGCATGCTTGGGTATTTGGTCAAATTTGTTATTTTTGTCTTCCCACTCGCAGGAGTGGCGAAATGGCAGACGCGCTGGACTCAAAATCCAGTGGACCTTAAATCCGTGTGGGTTCGAGTCCCACCTCCTGCACACTCTATGTCGTCATAGAAAAATATAGAAATGCCGATGAATACATTTAATGTTCATCGGCATTTTTTTATCTCTTCATTCCCGTCAGGTCCGAGGGGAATATATCAATGTTCGTTTGAAATGGAAAAAAGCATGACGGGGTGAGGCCGCTTCTTTCCCCTCTTGACAGAGGGGTGCCCGAAGGGCGGGGTGAGACTCGGACACTATTAACGAAAACAAAGTATAATCTTAGTTGAAAACCAGTGGTAAATCATAATAGCTAATCCATAAGTTGATCTATCATTAAAAAGGGCTATGAAATGTCAACATCAAAAAGGGAATATCAAATAAATGGGGTAACAATAAAAACAAGAACTGTAATAATTCCTCCGGCAACAGATGTACAAAAAGAAAGAGCAAGAAAACTCAGAAAAAATAGAATACTTTCTGAAGTATTGTTTTGGAGAATGGTTAGGAATAATAGTTTCCATGGAATTAATTTTGATAGACAACGATGTATGGGAAAATATATAGTTGATTTTTATATACCTGCATTTGGAGTTGTTATAGAGTTGGATGGAGCTAGTCATATTGGTAAATATGATTATGACAAACAACGTGATACATTTCTTGCAATGTTAGGTATACATATAATTCATATTCAATCGAGTCAAGTGATCAACTCACCAGATTCTGTTTTACGATTTATTGAGTCTATTCTAATTGAAAGTTATAGAGAGTATTGATATTGTGTTAATATCCGAATCTCACCCCGGCCTTCGGCCACCCCTCGATCACGAGGGGAATATATCAATGTTCGTTTGAAATGGAATAAGTATGGCGGGGTGAGACCGCTTCATTCCCCTCATGTGAGGGGTGACATGCGAAGCATGACGGGGTGAGTGGTATGTGAATATTTTTCTCACCCCAGCCTATGGCCACCCCTCGATCACGAGGGGAATATATCAATGTTTGTTTGAAATTGAAAAACATGTTGGGGTGAGCCCACTACTTTCCCCTCTTGCCAGAGGGGTGGCATGCGAAGCATGACGGGGTGAGTGGCGGGTGAATGTTTCTCTCACCCCGGCCTATGGCCACCCCTCGATCACGAGGGGAATAATACAAACTTCTGAATTTTCATTATTCATTTCTCTGCTCCATGCTTCTGTTGTATTGTTTTGTGTGGCAGACCACCAAGAGCCGAGTTCGCCAAGACTATAAAAGAAACCATTTTCGGAGCAATAACCACCTGGCAATGCTGTGAATCTGGTTGTATCTGTACCATTTCCATTATTCAACCAATCTGTTTTGCTTTTGAGTTTTGATCCCGCAACCATATCACCTTTTAATTGATTCAAGAGTCTTGTCCATTCCACATCGGTGGGAACATGAAAACCTTGCGGTGCAAGACCACGCGCATCATTCACGGCATACCAATTATAGAGCTTTCCATATTTTGTTCCATTCGCATCAGAATATTCATAAACACACCATGCCGGCTTCATTGCCTCAGCTGCAGCAACCCATGCAGAATCTGATACTACTTTCAGAATTGAATCTCCATTTCTAAATCGTGTGACATCCAAATTCTTTGCCATCCATACTTGTGTACCAATCGTAATGGTTGCAATGGTATCATTCGGGTTTGGATCAATAATCGGCGTGGTTGTATTATCTGAACAAGATGAAAGAAATACAAACAGTATAAGTGCAATAATGCGTATCATGAATGAATCCTATAGATGAAGATGTGAATTTTGTTAACGAAAATAGAGAATTGCTGGAATTGAATACAATGATGCACAGAATACATCTCAATCTCGTACACAACGCACAGAATTACCGTTGTGCATGTAATCGCCATAATTGTTGACTTTAGAATCATAGTAACGAAGATCCCTCATTAGGACTAGGAGTACTTCAGGAGGTTCAGGAGGGGGCATTCTAAAATACTTCGTACTAGTAGACCACCATATACCTTCCTGTCTAGCTCCGGAGTAACAGAACCAACTGACTCCATTCCCCGGGATGTAAAAACTACCGCCTGGTTGACCATTAAATCCACAACTATTATCGCCATTTCCTCCGCCATACCAACCTTCTGTGCTCCTCATTTTGAACCCTGCAATATCTTCTCCACCCAAGTACGTTGTTAACTCAGACCATTCATCATCACTCGGGATATGATATCCCAATGGTGCTAAGCCTCTTGGATCACTTACCGCATACCAGTTATAGAGTTTGCCATACATCTTTGCATTACTTGAATCATTATTATAATAACACCATGCACCTTCTTTCTTATTTGCTGCATCCTGCCAATCTGCAGAAGTAGATACATATCTGATAGGGTCTCCATTTCTATAAGTAGAAACATCCAAATTTTTTGAAGTCCAAAATTGAGAACCAATCTTGACTGTTTCTAATACTGTATCTGGTTTATTTAGTGTTATAAACTCAACCTGATTGCTATATGAAATACCCGATTCATTAAATGCAAATGCTCTTACAAAATATGTGGTGTTTTTATCAAGGTGAAAAATGCCTTTTGAAAAATTGATACTATCAATACTTGTACAAAATGCGGAAGAAATGCGATCATACATTGGATTTGATGATTTGCTCCAACAGAAACCAAATTTTCCGAGCGTGCCTCCTCCTTTGGATAAAATTCGGGATTCTAATAGAGCTGAATTATTTGCTATTTTCTTTACATCCAATAATTGAATTTTTACTGGAACAATCTCTTCATGAACAAGACTATCTATTTCATTCAGAGGAATTACAGTAATACTTGAATCAGTATTATACATTCTTAAAACAGGTAATGATGTACTTGATACAATAACTGTTCCAGGTACAAGACTGTCAATTTCACGAAGAGGGGTTGTACTAATACTTGTATCAGTTCTATATATTCTTAAAACAGGTAATGATTGACTTGATACAGTAAAGGTTGACATCATTAGAAATAGTGGTATGAGATATTTCATTGTTATTTTCCTTCTGAATGTATTATTGGAATACTATACGAAAATGTATTCCCTTGGATACAGAGTATATATGAACCACTCGATAAAGAAGTTGGGATTGTCATTGTTGAAATATGTTGTCCTTGTTGGAATACTCCCATATCATAACTACTTATCAAAGCACCATCGACTGAATACATGAGTAAATGAACAGGACTTTGTTCTGGGATATGATAAGAAATTGAAATCTCTTCTTTCGATGGTTGCGGGTATACATGTACTGCTTTTGTTTGAACAGATGAAATATCTTCATCAATTCTTGTTGAAACATTCAAATAATTAATTCTTATTACCTCTCCATAACCCCATTTTTTTAATATTGATCCACCCTTACTAAACACAAAAGCTGTGGAATCAAAGGTGATTGTTAAGTTATTCGAAAGAGAATAACTTTCCTCATATCCACTTTGAGAAATAGCCTTTAATGATTGTGCTTCACATATAAAGCATGAAGTTAATAAAACCAATACAAGAAATATTCTTTTCATGTTAATTACCATTCAATAAGTGAATAATCCTTTGGTATTCATAACAAATATATTCAATCTACTCCTTCGGTAAACTCTTCACAATTGCATTCGTTTGCATGCTAACAGTAATGATGCGCTGTATCAAATTAAGAATATATTGTGGATTTCCTGATTCATAGCTCCAATCATTTGGATTATTGGTAATCCCGGAACGCTTGTCGGTTGAAACTTGATATTGATCAATAATCCAATTGAGCGCGCTTCGATTGCCGAGTTTATACTCATCAATATCACTTGGGATGCCCGAGATGGTGAGGAAATCATTGTAGATCAGTTTTGTTGGATCATTCTTGTCACGCTTCATTTTGCTGACATAATATCGCTCTTGCAAAGGCACTTGCTCAATGGAATTGACAGCAATGCCATGAGGATGCACATAATTCTTGGGTAATGTCCATTCTTCTGTTATAGGGTACTTGTCTTGATTCTCATACTTGATATGAATATCCATGAGTTTCTTTCCGGCTTCGGCATA
>RGCF01000257.1 GCA_009919265.1 Bacteroidota bacterium
GGTTTGGCGGTAAAAATGGCGCGTATGTTGACCGGACGAATAAAGTGAAGATTTTTCGCGATGAAAATGGGCATTATCAAATGAAGCAGAAGAAAATCGGCATTGCAAATTCCTATGTGATTCCGGTCGCACAGGGAACAACAAACCCTATATTGCGTAATACTTTGACGCGGATTATTAATATTGATAGCCAGTTTCGACAATCGGCGTTTCCTTATACGACCGACCCTACATCCCCTACTTCCGCTACGAGTTTTACGGTTGTTTTGACCGAACCCCTCACCAATGTTACTTCGTTGAAACTGAATTCGATTAATATTCCTTATACTTGGTATGCCGTGGATTCGACTGTGGGAAATAATGTAATGTATGTTGATTTGAATACCGGTGTAAATGGTGTTCATACGATTACGGTGGCGAATGGGAATTATACGCCTACAGCGTTGGTGGCAGCGATTCGGCGTCAAATTGGATTGAATTCGTATCTTTATGGCAGTATTGATATTTCGTATAATACGGTAAATGGTTTGTGTTTTTTTATGAATTATACAACTCGCGTTATTTCGTTTACTTTTTATGATGCCGCGATGATTTATTCGGGGCGAGCGGCGGGTGGGTGTCGGCAAAGCACGAAGTTGAATAATAGCTTGGGGTGGTTGCTCGGGTTTCGTAATAGTAATTATTATGACGGTGTCGTTATGGCGAATGGGGCTTTGCCCACTGGGTATAATCGCGACCTGAATACATTTGAAGTCTATGGGATGGTGTATATGGTATTGGGGGTCACGCCGGAAATGGAGGCGGCGTCCTTGTCCACGGCGGCGGATGGTGGTCGCTCGTTGGCCTCACAGGTTGCAGATTCGATATTGGGATTGTATAGCGATAATAATCCGGCAAATGATATGTCGGCGGGGGCGGGGTGGATACGAGGAGAGGCGATTGTGGATTGTAATGGGCCGCAGTATTTTCTCTTGATTATCGATGATTTTAATCATAGTCGCGTCAATAGCGGGGTGGTGGGTATTGGTGAAGTATCGACTTCGTTGGCCACGCCGATGTATTATAATGCCGATTTGCCCGATGCTACGAAATGTATTCCCGATACTTCGGATGTTCGCAATGGTTTGAAACGGCAGAAGTTGGTGGTGCCGACTGTGCCGCGGACATTGACTTTTTCGCAGATTTATACGTTTAACCAGATTACGGCGAACCGTGGTGGGGCCGGGCCGAATAAAAATCGGGAGATGGGGCCGAAGACTTCGGATGTCTTTGCCGTCATTCCTTTGCGGACGGGGGCGGGGGCGGCTGCTTTGACGATGGGGCAGCATTATATTGATTATGGTCCGGCGTTACTTACGAACCAGCGTGCTTATTTTGGCCCTGTCGTTATTAATAAGTTGCGGGTTACTTTGCGTGATGATAAGGGGCATATTGTAAATTTACACGGAAATGATTGGTCGTTTTCGTTGGTGACGGAGGAGTTGTATGAGTTCTAAAAAGGGGGCTAGCCCCCTTTAGAACCCCCATAAGAATTGACCGGGGGTCGCCGTAAGATTAGACCGTAGGTCGGAATTGACGGCGGTGGGGGAGGTGTATAGGATGGAAGAGGAAATACGATGGGTTATACGATGGGTTATACGATGGGTTATACGATGGGTTATACGATGGGTTATACGATGGGTTATACGATGGGTTATACGATGGGTTATACGATGTGTTATACGATGTGTTATACGATGGGTTATACGATGTGTTATACGATGGGTTATACGATGGGTTATACGATGGGTTATACGAGCCGTCTATATTCACTCTTGGCTCACTCGCGCATTCGCTTCGCTCATTTGCTTCGTTCACCTGCTTCGCCGGTCAAGTCTTACGGCTGCCGACCTCGGGGTTTTTTGGTCTATCACCGGTTATGCTCTGGGTATGCTGTGGGTATGGTGTGGGTTTGGTGTGGGTATGATGTGGGTATGATGTGGGTATGCTCTGGGTCTGGTCTGGGTCTGGTGTGAGTATGCTCTGGGTCTGGTGTGGGTATCGAGCGTAGCTGCGTCGCTGGGGGGCGCAACCCCCCCTATACATCCGTCACGCTTAACTTGTTGCTGAATAGATTTACGAAATCTAAATAATAACTTAATGCTGCCCGAA
This sequence comes from Bacteroidota bacterium, assembly GCA_009919265.1. GTDB lineage: Bacteria > Bacteroidota > Ignavibacteria > Kapaibacteriales > UBA961 > UBA961. Next base: position 2,152 of record RGCF01000257.1, read on the forward strand.
TGTGTTCATTTTTGTTGTAATATGTTCCTTGTAGAATAATGTTTGTGTCATAAATGACATAACCCGAAAACAGGAATATGCCAAATGCCGATATTAGTTTGTGTCGAGTGGTTAGTTTGTCGATGTTGTCTGGATTTACGGCGGTGAATAAAAGAATAAAACGCGATATAATCATCGAGAGAAGACCCACGAAGAGAACAATCCACACCTTGAAACCTAGACGAATACCGAATGATAAGAGTAAAAACCCGACGACAGCCATTGAGATGAATACCGATATGGTTGAGAGAATGACTTCGTTAATGAGTTCTTGTGAGTATTGCTTTGATTTTTTGACTTGGTAGAATAATAACCCGAATAAATAAGAAAAAAATGCAAATAATAGGAACTGTGCTGGTGCTGGTATGTTTTCGTGGAATGTGGTTAGGATAATAATGATGATGATGGAGAGAATGAATAGGAGGAGGATGTTGATGTCTGGGTTGTTTGCTCGGTTCATTACCCAGTATGTTATGCTTAGCTGGATGATGACAATCAGTAGGACGAATAATAGAAATGTTCGGGCGGCGGTGGGGTTCATTGCTTTGCACGCACGAACGCGACTGTCTTGAGGTAGATTATGTAGATTATGTAGATTATATATTTTAGAGTTATATATTATAATGTCTGGTATTTTAGAAAAGGCTTTGGCTGGGCTTGGTCCCGGTCAGTCAGAAGGTTCTACTTCTGACCTTGTTGGCGGTTCCAGGGGTGGGCCTGGCAAGTCGCGTTGTAAGCGGGGGTCGCGCCGTAATAAGGCGGGCGTGTGCGTCCGTGTGGCGGGGTATACCGCGAAGAAGCGTTGCCCGAATGGTTCTCGTCGTAGCAAGGTGTCGGGGGCGTGTGAGAAGATTGATAGCTTGGTGAAGAAGGTTGCCAAGGATGCTTTAGCGGAGGTGGCCGAGTTGAAGAAGGCGGATGCTGCTGTGGCTTCGGCTTCGACGGATAGACTGGCGGCTGCTCGTGCCGCTGCTGCTTTGAAGCGCCAAAAGAAGGCGGCGGCGAAGACTGCTCGTGTTCAGGGCAAGATTGCCGCTGCTGAGGCTCGTGAAAAGAAGGCTGTGGCTTATGAGAAGGAGGCTGAGAAGGACCGTGACGACTTGTTGACGAAGATTGCCCGGACTAGGAAGGCGATGGGAATCCGCAAGAATGAGGAGAACCCTGCTTCGTTGGCTCGTTTGATTCGGCAGTGGGAGGAAGAGGCGATGGTGAAGAGATACAAGAAGGGTTCCGCCCCCTAACGACGGTAGGGGGGTTCCGCCCAGAGACGACGCCAGGGGGGTTGCGCCCAGAGACGACGCCAGCTACGCTCGATATACTAGGGGGGGTGTCCGCCCCCCAACGACGGAGTGCTATTGGTTGCGCTGTAAAAATTGACGGATGATAACATATAAAAAAGTGTTGGGGGTTGCGCCCCCCACGACGCCAGGGGGGTTGCGCCCCCAACGACGCCAGCTACGCTCGATATACTAGGGGGAACCGCCCCCAACGACGGAGTGCTATTGGTTGCGCTGTAAAAATTGACGGATGATAACATATAAAAAAGTGTTGGGGGTTGCGCCCCCACGACGCCAGCTCCGCTCGATATACTAGGGGGGTCGCCGTAAGAATTGACTGTAAGTAAAAATTGACGGATGATAACATATAAAAAAGTGTTATCATGTGTCTGGTGAGTGCTAGTGAGTGCTAGTGAGGTTATTACTGCTCTTATTCGTTGTTGCGTTTGTTTTTCGTTGTATGTAGAGCTTGTTTCAGGATACGAATGATTTCGGCTTCCGCTTGTTGGTGTCCTGTGGCTGTGCTTGGATGCGCCGCGATGATTTCTTGGACTTTTGCTGCGAGGTTGGTTCCCATACATCCGTGGGACTCGGGTTCGTCGGGGATTTCTTGGCGCATGTATTTCAGGAGTAGAGTCCATTTCTTTATCCAACGCGTTCCCTTTGCATCCCCC
>RGCF01000258.1 GCA_009919265.1 Bacteroidota bacterium
CGATAATCCCGAATATACTGATACAGCAATAATACCCCCGACAACCCCAAAAACACGAGCGACACGCCAATGACCGCGTCAAACGGTTCATTGAAACAAATAAATGAATAAGTGAGTTGAATCACGCGGCGAATAAGGTCGAGACCGCTGAGCAGAATATTCGCGGGGATTGTGCTGTCCCGGTTATTCAGGATATATATTTTGTTATACATATAAAGCTGAAGACCGAACGCAATAAAGAAATACATCGTAATCGCTTCGGTGGTGATTGGTGGTGGTGAAGCATGAGTCGCAGTATAAAACACAGCCCATGGCATCGCAATCACGAAATACGTGGCCTGAAATATCGCCTGAAAATCTACAATCGACAGTGTATCGCCGTGAAGTTTCATCGCGTATTCGATGAGATTGTTATACGCGGAATTCAAGAAACACGATACGAATATAATCGCGGTATTCTGGACAACGCTGCCGCCACTGCTGCCACTGCCGCCGTCGTATCGAACGATATATTGCCCCACAGCGAACGCGTGTGACACGGCAAGGGCAGCACAACTCGCGTAATAAAACCGCGTCACTGGTTTTTTCAGGAGATACTTGAACCACGGTATATTGAATACAATGAAACCGGAACGCAATATTGTATAATAACTGAGTGTCACCGTTTTGAGCGCATAAAAAACGAATACAGTTTCAATAGTATAAAGGATGCCAGTAAAAACAGGGTATTTTAGCACGCGTCGTCGTTCTGGTGTGGTGATGTATGTCCTTACACGTTGCCACGAGAAATTACGAATGAAAAAGAGCCCGTAAAACGGCGTGAATACGAGGCTGAGGAGGACATTGAACCATTCGTTTTTATAGCCGTAGATGTTCGTAATATATTTCATACAAATGAGATATTCGGTTAATGTTCCTACAAATAAAATGGAATTCAGGACGAGCAACCAGGCCATTTGTGAGACACTTGGTCGTAGGAGTGTAGTATATACTAACATTATGCGTCTATATCTCTTCTTCTTCGGCACGGGACGGGACGGGACGGGACGAATATAACATAAACCGATGTCGTGTAATACTACTACTACGATGGCATCCAACCAACGAAACCGATATAACACACCCTCCGAACAAGAAGCACCTGATTGTCAGGATTGGACACCGGTTACGATAGGTAAAGCCAATGCCAAAACGACGACGGGGACGGGGCATCCGCCTCAAACCTTCGCAGCCATTGCAGCGATGAAGAATTCGGCTTCCGCCGTTGTGGCAGCTACCTCTGCTACTGCCAGTGCCAGTGGCGACGACGACACCACGAAAAAGACGAAGTATATCGCCAAGGTCACCAGCGACGCTGTCCGCCAGGCGCGATGCAACAATAAACTCACCCAAAAAGAACTCGCCCAAAAGTGTAATATGGACGTGTCGATTATCGCGGAGATTGAACGCGGTGGAAATTGTGTCTACAATCCAAACCACGTGAATAAAATTCAGTCAGTATTAGGCGTGAAAATCCCGCGATAAAATTGAACCGTAATGAAATATATAGTTAAACCCATAACTATTTATCTACGTATACGAAAAATGCCTGCCGCCGCTGCCACTGCCACCACCCCCGCCCGGATTCAACGCCTCAATTATATCGGTTCTAAATACCAACTAATCGGCTGGCTCACGGATTTTATGAAAGAGAAAACCGGTTTCGCGTCATTTGAAAATAAACGGATTGCTGACTTATTCGCCGGCACCGGCGTCGTCTCTCATCATTTTCGTTTACAAAACGCGGTGGTTTATTCAAATGACGCAGAACTTTATAGCTCCGTTATTGCTCACGCGTTCACTCGCTCGTTTTATACGGAGAGAACCGTGTGCGTGATTAGAGACATCAATACGGCGATTGTCGCCGCCGCCGCCTCCCCTGGGTTTGTCACGCGACACTATAGTCCATATGAAGGCAATGAACGAATGTTCTTCACTGTAGAAAATGCTCAAAAGATTGATATGGCACGGACAATGTTAGAAGCCGCCGATTCACTGTCCCGCGACGAATATCAATTCATTCTTGCGTCGATTATTATTAGTGCTGACGCAGTAAGTAATGTCCCCGCGGTATATGGCTGTTTTCTCAAGAAATTCAAATCCAAGGCAACCAAACCGTTCGTAATCACACCAATCCACACAATTACCACCACTGCTGCTGCCGGTGCTGCTGCCGGTGCTGCTGCCGATGCCGGTGCTTCTGCCGCTTTCAATGCCGACATCATTGGCGACCCCGCCTTCCTCGCGACCACACTTCCAACTGCTGTGGATATTGCTTATTTAGACCCGCCGTATAACGAACGCCAGTATTCGAAGAACTACTTCCCGTTGAATATTATTGCAAAGACCCCTCGTGAGCTCGAGGATGAGTCGCCATTGAAAGGGAAAACCGGTATTCCAGCCGACTGTTTTATGTCTTCGTTTTGTAGGAAAGGCAAGGTCGCCGAAACGGCCTTTGATACACTGATTCGCGGATTACGAGCCAAATGGGTCTTCTTGTCCTATAATAGCGAAAGTATCGTTTCTAAGGAGAAAATGATGGAAATACTCTCGAGGTATGGAACGGTTTCAGTCATCGAACGCGAATACAAGCGGTTCAAATCGTTTGAATACAATGAAGATAAGGCGATACAAGAGTATTTGTTCTGTCTTGAAAAAAATAATTAAATGTTTATGATAACCAACTTAAATATTTAATATCTATTTATACATATTACGCGACTAACGACACGAATGGGCGGAATGAAACAGAAGAAAGGCAATCATAAGGGTGCTAAGAACCGCGGTAGCGGTAGCGGCGGCACAAAGAACGACGCGTCGGCGTCGGCGTCCACGAAACCCGTCACAATCGACGATATCTCAGCAGAGTTTCAAACGATTATCCTCGATTTCCTCCGCGATATCGATGGGTCGTTTCCAGAGTATCACGAGGCATTGACGCGTTATTTGGGATATTCCCACGAAATGAAGCCGATGCCTGATGAATTATATATTGAGCTTTATACGCATTGTCGCTCGGTATATCCTGTCCGTTTTTTTGATATTCTGTATAAAAACGAAGAGACGCTATTTACACGCGAAGCGGCGACGGAGGCGAGCACCGAATTCCTCCCTGGTGTGGATTTCCGTGACATTTGGGCCACCGAGGATATTACCGAGAATACGAAGGATACGATTTGGAAGTATCTCCAGCTTATCCTATTTTCGATTGTGAATAATCTCTCGGATATGGGGTCGTTTGGTGATACCGCGAAGCTCTTCGAGGCGATTGATAATACAGAGTTGAAGACGAAATTGGAGGAGGTCATTAGCGAGATGGGTGATATGTTTGGGACGGCGGGTGCTTCTGCCGACGGTCAGCCCCCGAACATCGATGAAACATTTAAGAAGGCGACGGAGTTTATGAACCAGGCATTTGAACACGGCGAGCAGCAGCAATCGGGAGCGGGAGCGGGAGCGGGAGCGGGAGCGGGAGCGGGAGCGGGAGCGGGAGCGGGGACTGGCACCGGCACCGGCACGAATCAGCCACCTCCCCCCATTCCCGATGCAAGCTCCATCCACGAGCATCTCTCCGGAATCTTAAACGGTAAAATCGGCAAACTCGCCAAGGAAATCGCCGAAGAGACTGCTGCTGACCTGAATTTGGATATGGAAAACGAGACATCGATGAAGGGTGTATTTCAGCAACTACTTAAAAACCCAAGCAAGTTGTCTGGGATTATTAAGTCGGTTGGGTCGAAATTAGACACGAAGTTGAAGTCGGGTGAGCTGAAAGAAAGCGAGATTATGCAAGAAGCGAGCGAGCTTATGTCGAAGATGAAGAATATGCCGGGTATGAACAATTTGGCGAGTATGTTAAGCAAGATGGGGATGAGTATGCCTGGTGGAATGGGCGGAGGCGGCGGAGCAGGAGGAGGAAAAGTGAACTTCGGTGCGATGCAGTCACAGTTGAATAAAAATATGAAACAAGCACAGATGCGTGAGAGATTATTGAAGAAGGTTCAAGACAAGCAAGCGGCGCAGGCAGCACAGGCAGCGGCAGCAGCAGCGGCGGCAGCAGCAGCGGC
>RGCF01000259.1 GCA_009919265.1 Bacteroidota bacterium
GCGCAAGCGTCAGCGGCCAATGCGCAAGCGTCAGCGGCCAATGCGCAAGCGTCAGCGGCCAATGTGCAAGCATCCGCCGCAAGAGCACAAGCCTTCCAAGAAATACAATCACTTTACAATGAACTCGGTTACATAACGATGACGGGTCCCATGAATATGCCCCCTACAATTCCATATGATTTTAAGGACACGTTTGTACCTCGCACGGAATCTGAACTACAGGACATGACGTTTGAGCAGTTAATAGGTTATAGCAATGCTATTTCTACAAGCGCAGGCCTAGAATATTCTACTATTCGCGGAAATCAATATGTGCAAAATCAATATTCCCTTCTTATTTTACTATCACAAAGCACGATTGACGGTATAAATAACCAAATCACAACGAATGATGCTCAACTAGATGCTCTTCGAAAGGAAGAGGAGGATTTACAGAAGTTGAGTACATTGTATTTAGCCGAGATAGATACTTACACTCGCGAAATAGAGGAACAAGAGGATATTATTGAAAAAGCTACAAAAGATATTAATGATTTTACTGCCGATTTAAATAAGGTATCCTCCATGACGGAGAGCACGATGAGTAGTTTTATAGGGGATGCAGTTAGATATTCATCATTATATTATACCTATGAGGGATGGAAAGAAGTGTATACTGAGCGGAAGCAAACGTTGGAGCGATATGTCGGCAAGGAGAAAGTAAAGGCTGTAAAAATAATGCAACCAAAAGCATCAGGAGCTGCATCAGGTGCTGCATCAGGAGCAATGATGGGCGGAGCACTAGATGATGAATATGAAGATGACTCTTTAGTATACGGCGAAGGCGAAGACCTCGGAGACACTATTCTCGGAAATGCGATTACCCGAGAAAAATCCGCTTTCCAAACTCTACAACGTGCTACAACTATCTTTGAAGGGTGGGAATCAACGATCAGTTCTCTGTATACAGATAGCAATGATATTCAGGCGCGCTTGACAAAAAATCTACTGGAGAAAGCCGTTGCCGATAGAGATTACACGAGCACTCAAAATGCGATCAGTACACTGAAAAAAGATTACGATGCAGCAATCGCAAATCAGAACTACGCCTACGCCCTCTCTACAAAAACCCAACTCGTCAATATATACGGAAACGCGCTCAGTACATTCAATGATGTCGATGTTGCATATTCTGCCACTGTACCTCCACAGGGTGGCGGCGCGAAGAAGGGGGGTGCATTACCCGCATCCGGCCCCGTTCTGGGCGACTCGGCACTCTGGGCAGCAAGATCTATGGCATATTCTAAACTACAAACCGCCACGGCAAACAAGGACGCGGCTATTCAAACCACAGAGCAACTCAAGAGTTTGGCGGAAGTGGCCTATACAGATGCATACGATGCCCTCATTACACAACTGGAAAACAACGTGCGTGATGCGAATGTAATGGTGCAAAAAATGCGCAGCTACAAAGTGAGTTCCTTACAAAGTGTTGCACGATTTTCTTCCCTGTATGACCAAGCAGAAATAGACGTAGCAGAAGCGGACAGATTGGCCAAACTCTATAGCACGTACTATATTTCCAGTCTGATTGGCGCATCCACCCTACACGGCCTATATGATGAAGATGAGGAGCAGATTCGCAAAGATACGGACGAGGCAGATGCGATTTCTCGCGGAATAAGCACTTTGAGAGATGACTACGATATGTATATGAGTAGTTACCATGGCTACATGCGGATGTCTTCTATACTAAAGGCTCAGGCAGAAGAGGCAGAGGCGATAAGAAGTACCAATGCGTCGTATTATGACAGTAGTATGAAAGCCACGGATGATTTACGTAGAAAAATACGCGACTTCGATATTCAAATATTCAGAAACGACGCGACTCTATTTGCCCAATCCTCTATCCTCAACTCGGAACTGATCAATCTCGCAGGGTTTGATGCTACTCTCAAAACAAGTCTGAATGACCAAGAGGCAGCATCATACATGTACAGGGAATCATTCTGCAGAGAAAAGCGCCTGGCTATACAGACGAACTATGAAGGGTTGGTACTGGGTGCTGTGCAACAGGCATCCACAATGACGGGTCAACAACGTGCTCTAGCCCCCAATGCAATCGTAAATCCAATCCCTGTTGATCTAACACAACCAGCCATACAAACTGTATATCAGAAACTATCTAATTTGAACACGTTCTTAACAAATATGACGAATATATATTCCGCATATGATACACAGACTGATAATCTAACAAATCTAAGTACCTCTATTGGTATTGAAGACTCTACTTACAGCACATTGAAGTGGTATGCAGAACAGGCATATTACACATCTACCATGGACATGGATCAAAAAAGACATGTAGCACAGGCGGCGTTTTCTGGAACACAGAATAACTATAATACTATATTGGGGGCATACAATGCGCAACAGGGTGCAATCGCTGCTGCCAAAGAAACATTCTCCACCACCTATGCCACATTCTTCACCCCTGCAGAGATTTATACGCATAACACGACCATCAGTAGTTTTATCCTACAGGGCTACACTGATGCTCAGGCTATTTTGCAGAGTCAGGGGATTACGTATATTCTTTAACGGCCACTAATCCTCTAATAAGCACTGTTGCACAGATTCTGTCTCCGCAGTTGGCTCCTTCTTTGCCCTGGAACCTAGAACTTCACCCGATTCTGCACCAATCTTCCAGCGTTCTACTTGATATGAGCACTTCCTATAATAAGTAAGACGCTTTCTCCACTGTGACATGTACATACTATGATTATCGACAATGTCGATAATCATAGGGGCAACAGTACGTTGCTCGGCGCGTGTACGAAGAATCCGCCCAGTACTTTGTTCCACCTGTTTTCGAGGACTTGCTAGAATAACGGCATTCAGCGTCTTGATATTCATCGCCTCGCTTGCCATTGCATACGATGCAAGAAGAATCCGTGCAGATGCTGCACCTGCCTCGCGCACAGCCTCTTTCATGCCGCCTATATAATAGGCCATTGTAAGAGTCGGATCTGACGCCTTAATAATCTCTTCGATGCGATTCAAATGACCAATGCGCTCTGATAGAACAAGGACTTTTCTAGTCGGCTCATCACACAAGCCGAGAATCCATGACACAATCTCCCTATTACGTTCTTCGCATCCGAGAACATTTCCTAGAAGTTGCGCCATAACAGGCTCCCCACGCCAGTTGGTAGGTACAGTATTGTAGGTCATATCATCCGTCTCTATGAAGACCCCTTTCACTTCTACGGTAGGATCAGGCTCACGAGTCTTTTCCCAATATACAGGTTCACCAAGAAACCATGTGAACACTTTCGTGAGGCCATCTTCGCGTGTAGGGGTTGCAGATAGACCTAGCATATATTTCGTCTGTATACGCTGCAACGTTTTAGAGAAATGTTGTGCACCGAGATGATGACATTCATCAAAGATGCTCAATCCGAAGTTGTTGAATGCGCCGTCTTCGAACTCCTGGCCGCATACTGTTTGAATCATGCAGATTGTACAATCAAAGAGGGCAGGATCGATTTCTCGTTTAGGACCCTGTATAATACCCACACGTAGGGAAGGCACAAGAACCTTCATTTCGCCTCGCCACTGATTCATTAGAAACTCTTTGTCGACAACGACCAAGAATCGTTTCTTTAGCATAATGGCGATACGAATCGCCATGAATGTCTTCCCTTTTCCGCATGGCACACAAATAAGGCCATTGGCTCCGGCATTTACGAATGTATTCATAATCGCTTCTTGATAGTCGTAGGGAGAACCCTGGAAAGACAATGCCGCTTCTGGCAAATCGAGGCCGTCAGGTACAACGGAATGAGCAGGGGCTCCAAACGCGGCTTGCCCCCATGCTCTTGGTAAATACCAGCGTGTGGGAGATTCTCGATACAACTTGAACGTGGCGGCATCCTTTGCAGCCTTATTGGCGAACTTCATATTCATTTTCGGAGTAACCAGAAGTTCCTCTTGAATACGCCGTGTTTGTACAGGAGTTAGGGCACTCTTTCGGACAGAATATCCCTTGCTTGTAAGAATAAAATCTGCATCTGAACTCATTTGTATGATA
>RGCF01000260.1 GCA_009919265.1 Bacteroidota bacterium
AAAATAAAAATAAATACATTTAAATATAATCTTTAAGCAATACAAATGACGGAATCCAAACGAACGATTATTATCGAGGACGCTGAGACGGAACAAAAAGAAGCTTATGTACTTCACCAGACTCCTCCCCAGTGTGCCATTGACTTGATTGCGTTTGTGCCACTCGTCGCAGGGGATGTCGTGGCTGAACCGTTTAAAGGTGAAGGGGCGTTCTATGACAACTTGCCCCCGTTTGTAGAAAAGAAATGGGCGGAAATTACGCTGGGAGTTGATTACACGACATTGGAAGATTACGACTGGGTAATTACTAATCCGCCCTTTCGCCTAGAAACAGGTACGAAACGAGTCAATAGTTTTTGGTATTTGCTCGACTACTATTCGACTCGTGCGAGAAAGGGAATTGCCTTTTTGGGTAATGACAAGTGCTTTTGTACCCTCACGCCACGACGACAAAAGTTATTGCGAGAACGGGGATGGTATTTCACAAAGGTAGTGGTATGTAATATCAAGAAATGGCGAGGACGGTATTTCTTCTTCATCTTGGAGAAGAAACCTAATTCGTTTATGGAATACTTGCCTACTAGTTATTAATGTCTTACCATAATAAAAATTTGGCTAACTTTTCGCCCAGTGTATTTTTAGTATGTCGTAGATGATACAATCGTCTTCGTTCGTCAGCGTACGCTTTACCTTGTTCTTTTATAAATGTTGGATAATCCCCGTAAGCAATATCCCCTATGCTATCTAGATATTTCCCGTCTTTATAGACATCTATTTTTTTGTTTTTACGTGTGCTGGGGCGAACTTCAACACCCATTTCTTTCGCTCGTTGTTTTGTATAAGAAGTAATGTGATACATATTATTATATCACTGATATAATAATTTTCATACCTTTTGTAATGCCTTGACTTGTTCTCTAAAATCTTCGAATACCGTACTCTTTTGTAGCCCACCATGTGCCGTAAATGAAAGATTTGAACTTGATGTTTGACGACCGCTTCCACTAATCGTCACTGCGTTTCTACATTCCGCACAAACCTTCTTGTGTAGTTTTTCGTACTTGTCGCTATCCCGTTGAGATTTCTTAACCTCTTTACCACACGGATAAAAAGAGACAATCGTAATATCGCCTGTAAGTCTTCGAGGCATGTTGTGCTTGGTGATTGAGTAATCCAATTAACTTTTTTATTTTTCATTTTTTGTAGTTCATATCAGAGATGAAAAAATGAAAAGTGAAAAAGATAGTTATATAATTCAACCCAAAGACGAGAAGAACAAGAATGTCTAACATTGACTGTTATTGCGAAGCGAGTGCGTGTGAAGAAAACAAGTGTGTATGTGTGTGCTTCCATTGTGGAGCAGATGCGGAACAGGTTGGATGGACAGATGATTGGTCATATGACCCCTCCACGTCTGGAAAAAAGGTACTTAATTTATGGTGGAACAAGGATGAAGAATTCTTGTTATGTTCTACTTGTTTGAAAAAGGAAGAGGAAGAAGAAGAAGATACAAACTAATTTTATTTGTAAAAAATAAAATTGATTTTTTTCTAGTCCGTATCAGAGACGATGTATTCGTCAAATTTCTTGAATAATCGCACTTGTCCATTTGTCATGTTTAGAAAACAAAACGAATGAGGTTCTTTCGTGGCGTCTTTCAAACACGTTTCAAGTACGTCTTCATCGACATTCAAGTCTTTCTTTAATGTCTCAATTTCCTGTTTAGAATTTGTTTTGAATAAAAACATACCATCTACTTGATTACGCCATATCGTTGGTATATTGTTATACTTGTGAGAAATTAAGTAGAGGCTGGTCGACAAGTGACGGCTATTTGTAAATAATTGTGTAATGGCGGATTTTTTACGACCAGAGGGAAAGTCGCCCGAACTATCATCGATAATAACTAGATTTTGTAGTGGTCGTTTCTTCTTCCACCCGTCATTTAATTCCTTTAACTTGTTAATTATTTCCACTGCATTTTTCTCACTGAGATGGTCGTAAAAGTTATTTCGACTATTAATCTCATCATACAAGTCTTTGATTTTCTTATCATGAGCACCAGATGGGTTTATCATAAAGATATTATCATAGTATTTGTAATAGGGACTTTCTTTGGATAATAACAAACTGAGATAAAGACTCGTCTTGCCACCACCTTTAGGACTAATGAAAAAGAGAATTCGACTTCCTAATGGTAATACGCCATCGGATTGAATGATTTGTTTATCATGAGCTTTCAACTCATCGGTCAGAGCGTTTTTCTTGATGTGGATATCCATATTATATATATGAATGATTTTTATTATCTTTTATAATAATAAAAATGCCTCGTCGTAAGAAATCAACAGCAAAGAAACCGAAAGGTAGTAAGTCTGGTATTTCAATCCATATCAAAAACATTATGAAACAAGTCCAAAACGAAAGACCACGCAATCAAGACTTTATTAACTTGACTGGGAAGAAACCTATGGATAACTTGGAATCGGGAAATATGTCCCGTCTTCAAACACCAGCCGTGACATATGCGAGTCGTCCCCTATCTCAATTTCCCTCATTGGCATCATTGTCAAATATTACGAGAGAATTCGCTCCTCCCCTATCTCAACTAACTTCCAATTCTACTCAACCCTTAGGAACACCACCATTGGTTACACCAAAAGACGATAGACAGAATGATGTATTAGAGGGATTCCGCCCCAGTGTAAAAGTAGTTAAATCAAACCCTACCCCATCAGCTACAAGTAGTCCATTTCAAGCACAATATACTCCTCGAGTACATGAGAGTCCTGCTCCCATTGAACGTTACTTGGTTCCTGCAGGACTTCCAAGCAACTTACTAGATGCGTATGATGGTGAGGAAGCACCCGTAATGGATGCCTCACAAGCAATGGTTGCGAATCAACTACCTGCCGGATATATAGGTGCGAAGGAAAGAGTAGCCTCAATGGCTGCATCTGTAGGTCGCCCTCGAAAAGAGGCAGGAGCTCCAAAATCCCCATATATTAGAAAAGCAGAGAGGGAAGCAATGGCGAGAGAAAGAGTAGAATCTACGGTAGCTGCACGTACTCCACCAGCTGCAGACCGTCCTTAAAACTTCTTATACATCATTTGTTCCTGAACGCTATGACCCATGTCATGAGCGACTTTTTCTAAATCGTTTAATTTAGGCATATTCTTAAGTGTGACATCGGAAATGTAAATATGGCGTAGCATCGAGGCACTAATGTTTTTATCGAAAATCGAATTTAACATTTTTGTTAGTTGAGGTTGAGTAAGATGATTACCATAAGAATTAAACAACATAAACTCACTATATCGACTAGCAATAGGAAACCACTTCTGAAAAACGGCTTGTAGGGATTTAGGGCATTCGACACGTTGTGTTCCATAGTTCTTTGCTGTCTTGTAATTATTAAAAACTAATTCGTTTGTTTTATCATCAAACCAATTGTCTGTCTTGGTAGAAATGTCTTTAATTTTGAAATTTATGTAATCAGCAATTCTTCTGGGGGGAATCAATACATAACAAGATAAGATGACGTAATGTTGAAGAGTCTTCATATTGGCAGAATGTAATTTATCTTTTTTGAAAAGAGGTAATGCCTCTTCTTCTAACTCATGGTAGAGCTTCATGACATTATCCCATGTCTCCCAATTCTCTTCTTGCTTTTCTGATTTGTCTTGTTTCTCGTCTTCTTCACGGCATTCGGCACTAACATCCAACATTTTCTTTTTATACGTTTCAACAACCTTTTTATGACTAACGATAGCTATCAATGCCGAGAGCATAGCCTTGCGTCGAGTAGGAGTTAGCGTGTCGAGATACTGGAGAATCTCTTTGGATTTGTTAGTAAAGTTCTTAACGTCTGTCCAGTCAAAGTGCTTGGCAAGACTAGCGAGAGTCGCAACATAGACACGAGCGGTATTATCCGAGATATCTGTTTTATTATTTAAGACTGATTTGAGAATTTCTGAGCGATTCATTTTATATTCTATAAAGAGAATAATTTTAAACATTTTTTAATCGTAATATGAATACGTTGATATACGAAAATAGAATTAATCCAAG
>RGCF01000027.1 GCA_009919265.1 Bacteroidota bacterium
GTCCCAAAATCTGTCATTGATATAAGAAAATGGCCCGCTGAGCAATATGTTGATACAGTGACAAGTGTCACATATCCAGGATTTGTTCATCCGAAGTGGGTTGGGGACACAACTGTTTTCCCAAATGACTCATTATATCTTCAACCTGGTTTATTTGATCTCTTGCCTGTTCAAAAATTCAATCTAGGCCGATGGACCGGTTTCAGGATGAATGGGCAACCCCTGAGTGCAACTTTACCTTATGATTCAGTCAATCATCAATATCAATTTGAGATTTTGGGCGAGGATAAAGAAATCAGTTTTAACATTGTTGATATAGTATATAGTGTTGCTGACTCACTATTGAGAAGTGATTATGCAAACAATTCAGGTGAGCTAAATGTATTAATCGAGGAAGTTATCCCTTACTTTGTGAATATATGCTCTACAACTCCACAGCCTGATCCAAATGATCCTACAAAGATGAGGGCTATAAAAGTTGATGTTTCTGTTTTGTCTGCAGGAAGCAAAAATATTTTATTCGACAAAAACCAAGTAGCAATATTTGACAATGGCAAGTTTGTTTGTCCTGATAAGATTGAATGTAGTAAAACAATTGAACCTGTTTCAATTGCAATGCTATTTGACAGATCAGGATCCATGACTGATAGAGTAAGTAAATCGGATTCTGCAACAAGAATTGATGCAGGAATTAGTTCAGCCAAGAATTTTGTTGGGCTGCTCTCTCCAACGGATACTGTATTGCTATTATCTTTTTCAGATACATCTGATATCAATGTTGATGTCAACTGGACTCCTGATAAGCAAAAAGTACAAAATAGCATCGATGGTTTTTCAAATCGTTTAAATTCAACAGTATTACAAACAGCCCTGCATAGAGCATTGATTACTGCAATATCAAGAACAAAAAGTCATTCCAATCCAATTAAAGCAATTGTCGTATTGACAGATGGATCGAATAATATTGACCCACTAGATGAACAAGTTGTGATTAATGCGCTTCCTGCGAATCGTAATATTCCTATCTATATTCTAGCACTTGGAATGGACACTGATATTGATGCGAATTTAACTGACCCAACTGAGCGTTTTTTAGATTCACTTCGAGCTGAAGACAATCGCAATGGTTTGGTTAAAATGTCAAAAATTGCTGATGCTTCAGGCGGTAGACTATTCCTCATCTCAAATAGTGCTGCATTAAAGTCCACATATGAATTGATTAGCCAAAACATTAAAGAGCAAAATTGCTGTTCAATCGAATATCCCGTCAATCCATGTAAGGAAGGAACCGCTGATACCGTGCGTACAATTATTGTCTATTATCCTTTTGAAGGTGGAGTTGCGGCAAGATCAACAACATATAGAACAAGTTGCGCAACACTGTTAATGGGGAAAACAGAATCTGAAGATGAATCCTTTGCAAAGGTACTAGTACAGAATAATGTACTTAATCACAAAGCAAGTTCATTTGAATTAGTATTAAAAAATAATGCAACTGTGCGTGTTGAATTAATTAATGATAAAGGGTTGAAAGTTAATTCAATGAGTATCAAGAATCTTAAAAAGGGTTCAAATAAGGTAACAGTAAATACAAGTGGACTACCTTCAGGTGCTTATACTGCTAAAGTGTTCGCAAAAGGTAGATTGATTACACAGCATGACATAACAATTCAGGAGTAAGGGTCATGCTGAACATAACACAACAATATTTTGAGAGAAACACAATGAAACGAAATCTTTTACTATCAATACTGTTCTGCTTATTGGGGTTCATGCAAGCAGATCTAATGGCTCAAGTAAAGCAAACACTTGTTCTCAATTCAAATAGTCCCGAAATACTGCAATCACGATTTGATTCGGATCCAAATACATTATACACAATCAATGTTAGTGGAACATTCTCTTTTACCGGAGCAAATAATCAAGTAAGGGGAGATGCTTGGGGAATTTATTCAGTTGGATCAAGTGTATCGGCAACTGTTTGGCCATTCAATTCTTATGTTAATGCAAATGTTACATATCCAATTTATGTACTACAGCTTCCTTATTCTGACATAAATACTTATCCAACTGATCAGCAAATGAATACGATTCCCAATTTGCGGAAGAATGTTAAAACACGCATCAGTCCGCTCAAGCATTTGGGTTTCAGAATGGATGGTAAGCCAATTAATCCACGATTCTCAGGATCATATGAAGCTGAAAATTCGTACACATTTCAAGTACAAGGAACCGGCAAGCCATTCACTTTTAATATTCTTGATTCTATTGAAAGTGTGACATTAGAAAGAATTATTCCAGGATATTCGGATAATATTGGTTCATTGACTATAACAATTGAAGACAAGATTGTTCAATTCTGCGACAAGCCTGTCGAAGTCAGAGACTCAAATGGCGTTCTCATTGGTTTGGATATTTCTGTCGGAGCTTTCGTAAAAGATTCAACAGCTGTATCAGGTAGAAGAAATGTACTTGAGAATGCCAGTGACTTAGCCATCTTCCATAATATTGGTTGTGACAAAAGTTCAGGCAATCCATTGCTAAGCAATTCATTTTTCTTATGTCCTACATCAATTTCTTGTGAAGAATCTAAGGAAAAGGGTGTAGCAATTGCAATGGTTTTGGATAGATCGGGTAGTATGATGGATTTCATAAGTCCACTTGACACTAGAATTAGGATTGTTGAAGCAAAAGAAGCTAGTACTCAGTTTGTCAATAGATTGGGACCAATGGATGAAGCAATGATTATTTCATTCTCCGACAATAGTACTGTTGACCAATCTTGGACAAATAATAAGTTTCTACTTCGTAATGCCATCAATAATTTGAATCCAAATGGTTTTACTGCCATGAATGAAGCTGTCATTCGTGCAATCGACTCCGTAAGAAAGCATCCAAATCCAAATAAAGCAATCATCCTATTGAGTGATGGTGGAAATAATCGTTTTCCTGATTTCAATGCAGTAGTATCAAAAATCAAAGAAGATACCAATAACATATTTCCAATTTATTCAATTGCTTTTGGCTTGAACAAAAGTGATCCACTCGATCAAGCTGGATTAGCTGATTTGAAAGAATTGGCTCGTTTGACAAGAGGGAAAACATTTGAAGTATATACTTCTGAATCATTGGATTCAGTGTATAAGAAATTAACGAGAGAAGTCATTAATGATCGTTGCTGTGTAGTAAGAGTTCCTGTGCCACCATGCACAGGCCCATGCGACACACTACGAACAGTAAAGGTTTTGTATCCGGTTAATGGCAAGATTGAAGAAAATGAAATTACCTATAAACCTACTTGCATTGTGTCTTCCGTTGAAGAAACAAATGTATTCGTACATTTTGGTGACCAAAATGAACCTGTTTCTGAGTTGATGCCAAATCCAAGTAATGGTCATGCAGTTCTCGCTTATGAAATTGCACAGTATGGTAATGTTTCAATTGAAATCTATTCACAAGAGGGTTCATTGATTCGTACAATATTGAATGCGCCTCAAGATCAGGGTCGTTATAAAATCGCACTCGATTTGTCAGGTGAACCTCAGGGATATTATTCAGTGATAACCAAGATCGACGGAATGTCTATTATGCGTCCGATGATCATCACAAGATAATCTAGACAATAATTTTTCGGGTGGCTCGGGGGAGCCACCCATACATTTTTCTTTTAGGGTATTTTTATGCGTAGTCTCGTACAATCTTTTGTACTTGGGGTGTTGGGGATATTGTTCGCTACAAATTCTTATGGTTCCCCTTCTCTCACGGTTTTTCCAAACCCTGCATATGCCGGGGATATCGTTTCACTTGTTGTGAAAGATGGAAATTTTCAAACAAATTCCAGAGTGGAGCACAAAATCAAAGTTGGTCTTGTTGATGCTCAAATCCTTTCAACGGGAAGTAAAGTCATTACATTTCGCGTTCCTTTCCAAACTACTCCCGGTGAATTGCAAGTTACTTATGAGTTAGACGATTATATCAAACTTGAAACCACATTGAATGTGCGTGAAGGATCATCGTCAAATCTTGCTTTGCCGAATGGTGTAGATCCAGATCCTACAAGACAATATGGAAAACCCATTGAGGCAGGGAAAAATCCTCATGGTTTGCCAAGAGGCCCGATGGTTTATAATCCAACCGGTGGACATGCAAATATTCCTTATTCAAACTGCACTCCCATGCATGTGACTGATGGTAGATTCTCAGGATCTGTAGCAGGAAAAAAGAATGAATGGAGTGATATCATTCCAATAAAAGGAAAGTTCTCAAACTTGTATATGGATTATTGCAAAGAGTCAGGCACACTCTATGTCTTGAGTGATTGGGATTATACAAGTAAACAACCTGATATTGGATCTTGCTATAGTTATTTTGAGCTTATTACTGGTGATGGTAATGAACATTGGGAAATCAAAATTCACAATAATGTGAAAAATGGATATACAATCAAGAGAAATGGAATTGATGTTTCCAATAATCCGGGATTGGTTGAAGGTGGTGCTTATTCTTATACAAGTTCACCTGTGGCTCCATATTCTCATACTATGTATGAGTTCGCAATAAAAGTACAAAAAGGGGACTTTGTCATGCCGGTATATTCAAATCCGGTTGAATCTACTGGACCAATCGTGAAATGTAATGATGCAATGTATGGACTTGTAAAAGATCCATCATATTTCCATGGCACACTTACTGATGATGGAATAACACTTAGAAAAGATGATCGCTATGTTCCACTTTCAGGAGCAGCAGGATTAACAACCGAATCAATGGTTATTGCCGGTACATTGGGTTCGCAATCATCACGAGTAGGAAAAACAGGATCTGTCAATCCAGTGGTAAATTGTCTTTCAAAACATCAAATAGATGGAAAATTTACACGCTTTCCTGATAGCACAAAAGAATGGAAAGATGTACGAGCCGCAAGAGGAAGATTTTCCGATCTCTATGCAGATTATTGCAATGGTACATTGTACATTTTGAATGACTGGGTATTAGGTAGCGAAGAACCAGATAAGGAAAATTGCTATAATCTCTTTGAACTCACAACAGGTAATGGGACGCAACATTGGGGTATTTATGTATATCACAGCTTGCGTAAAGGAATTAGAGTATTCTTGAATGGCAATGATGTATCATATGATACCAATATCGTAAAAGGCGGAAAGTTTGGGATGGATGTTTCAGATCGTGATGCTAGTCCACATACTGTCTATGAATTTGGAATCAAAGCAGATGAAGGCGCCTGGAAAATGTTTTTCTGCGATCCCGGACCATCTAGTTTCTGCGATAATGAAGATGTTCTCAGTTATCCAAGAAATTTGGATTCAAAGCAGACCGGATTTAGCAAAGAAGGTGAATATACAATCTGTAAAGAGATACCTTTTAACTATTTCGGTGATAATCAGATTTATAATCCATTGAAAATCACTAATAAGATCGATAAGCCTGAAGAAAACAAATCCGTCATCGTATTGAGAACATTGGATGATCCCTCTGAATGGGGTGGCTCACAATATGAAGTATCAATTCGTTTTGAAGATGGATATCTTATTCCCTTGGATGTAGAAATAAATCAGAATGCCGCCATTGCAAAAAATATTCGCATTCGTTCAAAACAAATCATTGATGGAGAAATCAAGGCGATCATTGATGCTCCTGATGGATTTAGCAAATCAGGTGAATTACTACGCATCATTTGCAAGTCTGATGATTTCATGACAGATACAACAAAAATCACAGGTTCAATCAGCATTAAAAATGAATCTCGTGTGATGAGAATCGTATCAGTTCAGAATGGATATGCAATCAATGATAGAAAGTTCTCAGGTAATACTGATGAAATGCGTGCGAATATCATTCCAATCGCATCTAAGGATGGTGATTTCTTGAAAGTTTCTTTCTCGATTACTGAACCTGATTATCTCTCCATCAAGATATATGATGAAACTGGAAGAGTTCTTCGTTCTCTGCCAAGAAAATATTATACCTATGGAGATTTTGCAGAACAACTTCCACTCAATGGCTTGCATAAAGGTATGCTATATGTGATGTTTACAACTGCAAATGGAAAGTCAGTCACCGTACCTTTTGTCAACAAAGACTAATAGGGCATACATATTCACAAAAAGGACATATCTTGCGATATGTCCTTTAGTATTTTTATACATGTTCATCAATTAAACTTTGTACTAGCAAACTTGATATTGGTTTTCTCATGATTCAACTCGCTGTCAATATCGACCATGTCGCTACCGTGCGCAATGCCCGTGGTGGCATAAACCCAGACCCAATTCTCGCAGCAAAACAATCCATTGATGCTGGTGCAATTGGCATTGTTTGTCATTTGCGTGAAGATCGTAGACATATCAAAGATGCTGATGTTGTTGCTCTTCGACATGACTTACACACAAAACTCGACCTCGAAATGGCAGCGAAAGAAGAAATCATTCGCATTGCAGAAAAAGTAAAGCCGGAACTTGCGACCATCGTTCCTGAAAATCGTGAAGAACTCACAACGGAATGTGGTTTGAATATCGCAGCCGATCCTCAGCGATATGCAGAACTCGTACAAAGAATGCATGATGCAGGAATTGAAATCAGTTTTTTCATTGAACCTGATGTCAAGCAAATTGAAACTGCTCACAAAATCGGTGCTGATATCATCGAATTACATACAGGAACATATTCTGATGCCCATGGTTCAAAAGCAAAGGAAGCCCTGGATTTGCTTGTGAAGGGCGGTGCTATCGCTCAAGAACTTGGCCTGAAAGTTACTGCAGGACATGGACTTGACTATCATAATATCACCCCAATTAAATCCATCCCCGGACTGGTGGAAGTTAGTATCGGTCATGCACTCATCTCAAGAGCCTTATTTATTGGCATTCCTCAAGCTGTGAAAGAGATGTTATTGCTGCTTGAATGAAACTTCTTGCAGCCATATATCGTTATCACATCATCGCACACTTTCACAGAACATTTTTACCAACATGAAGCACTTTTACAGCACCTTATTGATAATGCTCTTCATCTGTAATGCACATGCAAGCACAAACAATAATCCAGATCCAGCAGATATGGCATCAATTTATGGAAATGTAGTTGATGCCGATTCCAAAGAACCACTCATTCGAGTGATGATCACCGTCAAAGACACCAAGCTTGGAACCTATTCCAATAAAAATGGATTTTTTACTTTGCGTTCAATCAAGCCGGGTACAATCACATTGAAAATTTCGGGGATTGGATATGTAACCACATTCAAAGAATATACTGTGTCTGCCGGAGAGCAAAAGAAAGTCACCATTGCATTAAAAAAAGGCGATGTCTTAGCCGATCAAGTGAATGTTGAAGCGGACAGAGAAGTGGAGAAAAGAGAAATCTCCATTTCAAGAGTGAATATTCCCATGGAGCAACTCACGCAATTGCGCATTGGTGGTGAAGCTGATGTATTTCGTGCTTTGCAATTTTTGCCGGGTGTTTTGACATCTTCCCAAATTTCAAGCGGACTCTATGTGCGCGGTGGCTCACCCGATCAGAATCTTGTTTTACTTGATGGATCAACAGTCTATAATCCCTCACACTTATTTGGATTCATCTCTGCATTTAATCCCGATGCCATTAAAGATGTGGAACTTATCAAAGGGGGGTATCCTGCTGAATATGGTAGCAGACTATCCGCTGTACTCAATCTCACGCAAAAAGAAGGAAATAGAGATTCATATGAAGGAATTGCATCGCTTGGTTTGATTTCTTCAAGAGGTTCTTTTCAAGGCCCACTTGGCAATGGTGCATTTTTCATCGGCGGTAGAAGAACTTATCTCGATTTACTCCTCAGTGCTTTGCCCGAAGATCCTAATGAACCGCTTCCCAATTTCAATTTTTATGATTTGAATGCGAAAATCACACAAGACATTGGAGAAAATGACAAAATTTCTTTGTCAGGATTCATGAGTGCAGACAAATTGATATTGGATGCCCCCGGTATTGATTTTGAAGTTGGAATTGGCAATCGTAATGGCGCATTTCGTTGGACGCATGTATTCGGGGACAATCTCTTTTCTACAGTAAACATTAATGCAAGTAGATATAACAATGGTTTTATCGGGACAAATGGTGGATTTAGTTTTAAGATTGAAAATACCATTCAAGATTATACCGCTAGAGCAGATATAGAATGGTTCGCAAGTGATGCATTGACAATCAAAGCCGGATATGAAGGAACGAACTATACATTTGGATATATGCAGAACTTTACCGGGAATGCTGATACAACAGCGCAATCTGGAACAATCAATGAAGGCGGGTTGACAAATTTTACGGTTGAAGATTATACTCATGCCGCATATCTTCAATCCAATTATCAATTTTCTGATTTACTCTCTCTTCAAACAGGTTTTAGATTTAATTATTGGGACTCGAGTAAAGTTTCTACGATTGATCCACGCATAGCAATTCGTTATCAATTCCTGGAAGATATTGTGTTCAAAGCATCATGGGGAATTTTTCATCAATATCTCAGACTCGCCACGCAGCCTGACTTCACATTCTTTGATACTTGGCTTCCAACAGATAATACCGTGCCCGCCAGCAAAGCGACACATTATATTTTTAGCATGGAAACAAAACCATTTGAAGGATATGATTTCAATATTGATGTGTACTATAAAGACCTCCAAAATATCAGTGAACTGAAAGTGAATAATACACAAGGCAGAACTGTGAGTGATGTATTCTTCACCGGAAATGGTAGAGCATATGGTGCAGAATTTTTCTTGCAGAAAAAGATGGGAGCCTTCACCGGCTGGGCAGGATATGGATTGGGATATGTATTTGGTCAATTCGACAGCGTCAATCAAGGTAGAGAGTTTAGACCAAAATATGATCGTAGGCATGACATCAAATTGGTGGGAATGTATAAACTGAATAAAGATTGGGAGTTCGGAGCGACATTCACATTCCAAAGTGGTCAATCATATACCGGTGCCACTTCACGATTTGCTACGCGCAAACCCGGAGAAACAATTGATTCTCCTCATATTGTCCCGGGAGATCGATATAGCTTGAGACTACCTAATACACATCAATTGAATGTGAATGTAAATTATAATACAACATTGTGGGGTCTTCCAGCAAGAATAATGATAGATATTTTTAATGTCTATTCTCGTAGAGATATTTGGTTTAGATATTATGATACAACAAGAGATATTACCGAAGTTACCGATGTACGACTATTGCCAATTCTACCTACAGTTGCACTGGAGGTTAAATTCTAATGAAACACTCTATGCAGCACATAATACTTGGTCTATGCGCCACCATAACAATCATCGCACTTTCAAGTTGCGAGGATCCCGTCGCATTTGATTATATCCCCGAATATGCAGTTGAAGCATATTTGCTCGTTGATCAACCCTTTACAGATATCATGATCACAAAGAGTCAGCCAGTTGCAGATTCTTTTATCTATGAAAATAGCATCGTGAAGAATGCCAAAGTACAAATCATACAAAATCAACAAGACACATTGACTTTACAATTTGTGGATTCAGAAAGAGGCGGTGAATATATATTGGGAGGAAAGGACTCTCAAAAAACAGTTCAACCAAAAACCCGTTATGATTTGCTTGTTACATTGCCCGATGGCAAGCGCATTACAGGAACAACATTTACTCCGGATAGACTCACTTGGATTACACCACCAAAAAGTGTGTTGCAATATCCAACTGATACAATCAATTTGGTGGCACCTGATTCTTTGTCAATTTCATGGACTCCTTTGCCGGGTATTCCTGAATATTTGATTGCAATCACTTGTGAAGATACATTGGGATATGGACAATATCTTTCTCCGCAAACTGCAGATAGCAATAGAAAGATTTACAGATTTTTCAGAAGAAATGCTGATAATCCAAGACTTCGAAATTTGACTCTTTATGGATTTTTCCAAGGGACCAAAGCGCCTGTTGTTTGGACTGCATTTCGATGGTATGGCAAACATAAGCTCAGCATCATTGCACCAGATCAGAATTTCCTTAAATGGTTCAAAGCGGGCTGGGGCGGAAATCAATATGATTATCGTCTTGCTAGCGTTCAGGGAGGGCTTGGCGTTTTTGCCTCCGGATCCTATGTGGAACAGGAAACCTTTCTCCTCAAAAATCAATAATTATTCAAAAGGCCTGAATCATGTGAATAACCCCATGTTTTAGGCCTTTCCTTCATTTCCACATACCCTTGAAGTTGGACAATATTTTGTATTTTGTCCCACCCTAATTACTGTCAAAGGCTTCTGGCGATGAGTTCTCTCCTTCAATTCCTGCTGATGCTCATGCTGATTGCTTTGCCGCATGGCATTGCAAGATCTGCCGAGCCATCCCATTGCAAGGTTTCAGTACCGAAGTCTGTCAAAGGAAAAGCGGGTGACAGCATCAATGTTCCCGTGAAATTCAAACTCGATAAAAAATGGTATATCTATGGTTTTACCATGATGATCAATGCCGAGGGAATTGGTCCGCAACAAACGGATGTCTACTTTACCGATTCCACCGGAATGGTCAAACATGGAACGGTCATTGCACCAAAACCGCATACAAAATATGATGAGTCTTTTGAAATGGATGTTCATTCCTATAAAGGTTCATTCTCTTGTACATTGCCCATCACCATAGATGAAAAAGCTTCAAAAGGGAAGATTCAATTTCCGATTGAAGTCACTTATCAATTATGTGATGGCAGTATGTGTTTGCCGCCCACAACCATTTCATTGCCTTTTGCAGTGATTGTTAAATAAACCAGACAATATGTTAGCAAGCATCATGAATATCACCTCGATTCGTGTCAACATTTCACTGACATTGTCATTCATCATGACGATGTACTTCGCATGTTTCAATGCTCAAGCATTTCAAT
Organism: Bacteroidota bacterium; assembly: GCA_009919265.1. GTDB lineage: Bacteria > Bacteroidota > Ignavibacteria > Kapaibacteriales > UBA961 > UBA961. The sequence goes on from RGCF01000027.1 coordinate 10,912, forward strand.
CAGGTTTAAAGGAACATGCAAAAATCTCGCTCGATAAACAGCAATTTGTCGTCAAAGCGGGCGATACCGTCATGGTGCGTGTTTCAATGGACATCGAATCCGGTTGGCATGCTTATGATCATTTGCAAAATGGTCGCAATGCAAAATCCGGATCGGGGATTGGTCCTTCTCCAACGACAATCAAATCATTAAAAAACACAGTCTTTTCTGTTGGAAGATTGCAAGCTCCCAAGTCAGAAATTTCATACGATTCCACATTTGAAGTGCAAATAGGTATATGGCATGGTAGGATATCCATCATGGTGCCATTGTATATCAAAAAAACACTGAAAAAAGGGATCTATGTAGATTCTCTTGAAGTGGAATCTCAAGTTTGTACTGATGAAGGCATTTGTACATATCCAAAGAAACGATATGCGATTTTGATCAATGTGAATCAAGAGGCAACAGATATCACTGCAGCAGACACAGCGGCGATTGCGGCAGTAGACTCTACATCCACTCCAAAGAAAAGTGAAGCAACAGTTTCTGAAGCTAAAGTTTCTGAATCTCAACAAGAATATAATAATGCAAAGAATGAGGGAGTATTCTCATTTTTATGGGCTGCCATTCTTGCCGGTTTTGCCGCGTTGACAACGCCATGTGTCTATCCAATGATTCCGATTACGGTGTCATTCTTTACAAAGCGTTCTGAAAAACCTAGCGCGAGAAGTGTAATGGATTCCATGGTTTTTGCGACGGGTATCATCGCCACATTTACGATTCTTGGTTTGCTCTTCGCACTTCTTTCCAATGCTGCGGGGATTAGAAATTTTGCGAATGATCCTTTAATGAATTTATTCCTTGCAACGATATTCATTGTCTTTGCATTTAATCTCTTTGGCGCTTTTGAAATCATGTTGCCGCCGAGCTTGCTGAATAAACTCAATTCCGCATCTTCAAAAGGCAATAGTTTTGGAAGTGTTTTGCTCATGGGTATTACATTCTCCATCACTTCATTCACCTGTACGCTTGGTTTTGTTGCCGCCGCTTTCGGTGAGGCAGCAAGCGCAGTGAAAGGTGGCGAAGGAGATTTATTCTATCCGATGCTCGGAATGCTTGGATTTTCCACTGCATTCGCATTGCCATTTTTCCTTCTTGCATTATTTCCTTCCAGACTCAATAAGCTTCCAAAAGCAGGTACATGGATGAATAATGTGAAAGTGGTTCTTGGTTTCCTCGAACTTGCTTTGGCACTTAGTTATCTCAGCAGAACCGATGCAACATGGGAATTGGGATTATTCTCACGCGAACTCATTCTTGCATTCTGGGTTGCTTGTAGCATTCTCAGCATGCTCTATATTCTTGGTCTTTTCCGCATGAAACTCGATTCGCCCGTACAGAATCTCAGCGCGATGCGCGTGGTTTGGGCATTGATGTTTGCAACGGTTTCATTCTATTTATTGCAAGGCATTTTTGGTCGCCCGGTTGGTGAATTCGAAGCATTCATTTATTCCGATTCATCAGCGCCTGTTGCGACTGCTTCTATTGGTGGTGGAGTGAAATCCGAAGAGGAAGAATGGACAGAAGATTATCAAGCAGCACTCAAATTGGCGAAAGAAAAGAATCAACCAATTTTCATTGATTTCACCGGCGTGACTTGCACCAATTGTAGAAAGATGGAAAAGAATGTCTTTCCGCGTCCGCAGATTTCTGAACTCATGGGCAAGATGATCAAAGTGCGTTTATACACGGATCGCAATCGTCCTGAGGACAAAGCAAATGAGCGCATGATGCAGGAGAAATATCAATCCGCGGAATTGCCACTCTATGTGATTCTTACACCCGATGGCAAAGCGATTGATCAAACCGGCTATACACCTGATACTGAGAAGTTTCAGAACTTCCTCAAGAAGGCTCTTCAATGAGGAGAAATCCACATGCAGATCCACTTCCCGGCGATATCTTCATTGCTCCGAATGGACATGTCTATGAAATTCAAGAACGCTTTGTGGCCGTGGATGAATCTGGGAAGGAAACTCCAAGCCTGCAAGCAAAACGAACAAAACCACAAGCAGAGCCGGAAATACTCCGCACATCTGTTTCAGTGATTTGTGCAAAAATGAGGGGAAGCACGATCTCTCAACAGTCGAAAGAACAGGATATTTCCTGGAAGATGGTGAAGAGGGTGCAAGGATAGAAAATATTTTCTTTTTTATTATTTTTTGCTATTTTTATTTGTGAGGGATGACTTGCAGATGGGAACTTTGGTGGATATAAAACTTCATTAATATTTTCTAATTGTTTGTTTCAAGAGGTTTTTATGAGATACTTTTTAGTTGTTGTTTTGTTTTTCTTCCTTATGGGCTCAAATGAGAATTTAGTCGCTCAATGTCCAACCGGTTACACACCTGTCAGAATTACAATGACTATTAATGGATGTCCTTACAACGTTGATTTATGTGTTAAGTGTTCTGTTCTTGGGCAATTACCTAATAGTGTTGCGGTTACAGGTTTTATGCAGATACAAACTACGCCACCTTGCGTTCAAACATTGAATGTTCAACAAGTTTTACAATACATCGAAACATATGTAAGTACATATGATTTCTATTATTCTTGGCTATGCCAAAACAATTCCTCGGCTCCTCCTTGTCCCCAACAGTCAAATGAAATAGAAATTTACCATTGGAATTGTTGGAAAGCTGAATTGATTGAATATGCGGGTCAGCAATCTATTTTTTATTCACCATGTAACTACGACACATATTGTTACGAAAAAATATCATGGTGTTTTGATGCAAATCAGAACAAGTATGTTCGAACAGTTGTTTCTGGACCTACACAAATTGGTGGAAAGCCTGATTGTAACTTAGAAGCATGGGAAATCACTTTGCCAACAATTGTTGGACAATCGTCTCAATGTTTTATACTTCATAGCTCATGTTTGTAAGTTAATCTGAATTTTATTATTAATAATCAAATTTGAATAGATATTACAATTATGTATACTAATTTTAGGGTATTTTATGTGGTCCATTTTCCGATATAGCACAACTTTTTTATTGCTATTAAATGTTGTTTTGTTTACTAAAGCCTCGATCGAAATAACTCCTCTGATACTTAATTTCAAAGGTGTGATTGCTAATGATTCGATGGTTGTAGCATATGCGGATTTTGGCTCTCTATTGATAAGCACTGATAATGAGCAAAGTTGGAGGCAAAAGAGGGTATTTACCGGTGGAGAAATTATTACTGTGATTCAACAGAAATCTACATTGATTGCATGTAATGATAGAGGTGGAATTGCATCTTCTAATGATAAGGGTGAAAACTGGAACATTCAAAAACAACTTGATGATTCAATACTTGCGTTCATACCTTTCAATGAAGGATATCTAGTGCGATGTAAAAACTCCGTGCTAACATTGGACAGTACTTTTTCGGTCATACAAACATTCGCATTGGAGTCACCTGAGATTAGAAAAATACCCTTAGCATATTCTTCATTTCAACCGAATTATCGTAAGTCCATTACCGGATACAATGATCATTGCATCATAGAAATTGACTCAGCGAAGTTAATAATTCTTGATGCTCAATTGCGCATCATTGATACGATGAATCTCAAAGATCATCAAGTGTCCGGAAAATATCTCACGGGTTATGTCCTTGCTACAGACTCACAGTATATGTACATGAAATATTGCTATGCTGATGGTAATAGAAATATGTATTCGATTTATAGAATAAACAATAAGTTTGACATAGAAAAAGTATTAGACTCCCTATCCATCTTTGATTATTATCAAGTCAATGATGGAAAGATCATTGTCATGAAATCAAGAGATTCAAAATACATTGACTCCACAACTTTATCAGGAAATGCAATTAGTACATATTTCAATGGATTCACGATCGCAAATGGTAAAGAGTACATATTTGGGGACAGAAAAATATTGCAAACCATGGATCAAAAAACCAATGAATTAAAGGTCATTTCAGAATATTCGAATATAACATTGAATAAATTTCCTGACTATCTCAGTAATAATACATTTTTGTTCCACTCATTTGGTCCACATTTCTATAAAACCACTGATAATGGGATTACATTCCTTCCCACAATTGATAAAACAGATGCAAAGTTTCAGCCTAATTTCCATAAGTATACCATTAATCGAACATATTATGATGCTCTAAAAAATACACTCTATTTGTTTGGAGATCCTTATGTGACAAATTATGGATTCATGTGGAAATCAACAGATCAGGGAAGAACTTTTGATTCAATTGCAATGGATGCTTCATTTAGACAATCAGTATTGTATTTCCGGAATGCTTTCACACAAGGTGGCATTCAAAAAAGAGATGATGAATTCATCATGAGTGAAGGATTTAATACCGGAAAAAACAAGGATATCTGGAGCTCATTGGTAACGATAAAAGAGAATGGCAAACTTGTTCAAAGAATCATGGATTCCACCATGATTTTTACAAATGTGTATTCACCAAGAGTGAATTCATATTTAGTACATGCATGTGGTGTTTTTGACAGTCTTAGTACAATACTTTATACAAATGATGCCGGAAAAACTTGGCAAACCATTCATCAGTATTCTATCAATGAAACTATTGGAGATATTGTTGATGTCTCAATGAATGGTCGTAATTTTTGGATTCTGACACATTATGATTATTCAAAGCCTGATTATCGAAAAGGTATGTATCTTGATGTGGTTGATAAAGAAACTATGCAGTTTACAAGGATTGCTCAATGGGGCAGTGAAACTGACAAAGAATATGGAATGTATGGAGTGCATATTACATCATATAAAGATACCACCTACATTGCATTTCAGGATACAGTGTTTGTAACACAGAATTTGTACGATAAAAAAAGATGGGATTATCATGTACTACCTGAAGATGGAAGAATGATAAAACCTAAAAGATTTGGTGATGTATTCTTTTGCAATTATACTGACAATACTACTCCCTATGGAATTGGCTTGTCATGGGTCAAGCTCACTGATCCAATAATTTCACATGTTGAAGAAGAAACTTCAAGTGCTAATGGATATCTTTATACTATTCCTATGAAGATCTTGAAATCAAGATGTATGATGTGAATGGAGTATTGGTGAATAATGGAGAGAATATATCTTTTCAGGAGATATCTGCAAATAGTGGTATCATTGATTGGAATTGTTCGGGGCAAGCATCAGGGATATATGTGATATCAATCAAACATCCACTGAAAACAATTTCAATCAAATGCATTGTTGGCAATTGATCTTCAGTGATTTCAGAGTTTTCTTACTTCCGAATCACCGTAAACTTATGCATCTGTTGTTTCCCTCCCATGTCAATCGAATAGAGATAGACTCCGCTTTGAATGGATGTTCCATCTGAAAGCATGCCGTCCCACATGATTCCACCCGCGCCATTATTCTCTTTGAGTGTGGCGATGATCTCTCCATTCACTCTTCTGATGATCAGTGTTGCATTGTTGGGCACACCTGCAAATGTGAGCATTGGAGATTCTTGCGTTTTCCATGGTTGCGGATAACAAAACATATCATTCCAAAATGTCGAGATAAGAAATGTGAATGATGATCCTTTGGGATGCAGACTTTCTCCCAAGCGTGATGTAATCTGCTTTGCACCGATATAATATTCCCTACCTATGGATCTAAGTGGCTTTTCGGGATTGATGATGAGATTCACCGAACGATCGCTCATACTATCAATCGAGATGATTTCACCCACGGGCTCAAGGATATATGAATTCACTTGCATTGCTTGCTCCATATTCACAGGTTCTGAATAGGTGAGCATCAGTGAATATGGACTCGAAAAAATCTGCGATAATACAAATGCCTTCTGAATGGAAAGCGTGCTATCGGTCATGAATGTAATGCTATCTGAAAGAGTCGGCGAATCATAGGCATCGTTTATCTCTCCGCAATGCAATGTGTACATCGAATTTGGATTCAGCGGAGCGGACAATATCAATATGATTGTAGAATCTCCAGCAGGAATTGCGGTGTGAATACTTGGTTCATTTCCTGATAATCGAAATGCTTTAGGAGATGGATAGATGCTTGATAGTGGACCTGTATAACGAATCTTCAGCGCATTTCCATCTTGCAGAATCGCGATATCTTTCGACATTCTTCCCGGAGCGAATCGTTTATGCGTGAAGACATAGGCGGGAATCGAGAGTTCACTTGTATTTCCATTCTTGGTACCACGCACATAGAATTCATAGAGCGTGCGATCTTTGAGTGATGAAATCACAATTTGATTGGAATCCGTGAAAGCAAGTGAGCGAATAGTATCATTCACAAATGTTGGATTCTCAACTGCCATAATCTCATAAGAATCCGCATTCCCCGACCAAGTGAGTCTTGCATTATTTGCGCCGAGCGAAATCGCACTGAGTCCTCGCGGAATATCACTGCCATCATTTGACTGCATTTCAAAAAAACGAATTGCATTGCCATCACCGAAACCAAATTCGGGAATGCTATTGCCATCGATATCACCAATCACCGCATTATTGGAAAAACATTGCGGATAGTGAAAACGATTGATGAGTGTATTGTTTTCAAAACCAAATACATAAGCATTTGGGAATGCACATAGAATGATTTCCTCGCCGGGCTTATCATCAAGATTGCCAATGCTGATGCCATTGCGATATTCGAGGCCAACGCGCGCGCCATAGAGTAATTCCCTATGAATGGCTTGTAATGTGTCTTGAAGGACTTTATGCACCGTCAATGACCACAAAGGAGCATCATATTCTCTTTGCTCATTCAATTCCGGTGTGCGATATCTACCGACAATCACTTCTGAAATTCCATCACCGTCAAGATCTCCCGCACGCGTGAATTCCGTGGCACCCGCTTCATCTGATTCGATGATTTGTCTCAAAGCGAAAGTTGAATTCTCATATTCATAATAGATCACATCGCCGTCGGTATCACCAAAAATGATATCGGGATTTTGGTCACCATCAATATTCGTGATTGAAATAGCAGGAGGTCGCATGCTATTTGCCGAACCAGTTGGACCTCGTTTTGAAGTGTTTGGCATGCTACCCAATATGCTGAATGCAGTATCAGCAAATGTCAGTACCACGCAATTTGTATCGCTGAAACCAAATATCTCTGCGATGCCATCACCTGTGATATCTGAAAGACCTGCGCTCCAGAATTCTCTGATACCCGGAATGAGAGTTTCTTTCAGTAATACCTTGCCAAATGCAGAAAGTGCATTACCCTTGAATGCTTTTCCAAAGAGTCTCATCTCGCCGAGAGAATGTGCGAGCACTTCAGGTTCAGCATCGCCATTCACATCCGCAACACCTTTTACGATCCATGATTCAGCGATTGAATCCGTGATTTGAAATCCATTGCCATTAAATGAAAAGATTCGAGTATTGCCAAAATTCCCGGAGGAATAATCTGTACCGATGATTGCAGTATTGCCAAAATTATCGTTGATGATATTTTCATAGAGATAGGTCATTGGCATTGTATATGCTTTTCTATCAGCCGAAAATGGATTTCCTGTTCCAATTGGTGAAATGGCATTCACTGTGGTAAATAAAGAGTCAGAATCATGCAGAAAACCAGCATGAATAGTAGCTGTGAAGTCTTTTCCATGAAGATGCGGTAGAAGATACTGATGAGAGAAACTCACTTTATCATCATCATGAAGATGCAATGTGTCTGTGCCTTGTGCAATCGTTACAGATGCTCTGCATGGCTGTGAAAATGTTGCGCGCACCATCGAGACCATGCGATCATCACGCCAGACAGAATCTATAGTTGTACTAATGAGTCGAAGCGATGAATCTTGGGAGATAATGCGGAAGTTAGTGCGATATTCAATCGAAGATTGATCATGCATCCAAATAGTGAGTTTGAGTGTGATATCCGCATTCTTGAGTGAATCGACGATTTGCAAAAAACCGAGTGTATCATTTAGTACACGTGATTGATTACGATATGAAATGGAAGTCCATGCTGCTGGTGTATCGCCCTTGCCATAGTCGAGCGACCATCCTGAAAACATCGGAGTCACAGTAGAACCAATGATTGCAATGGAATCTTGAGCTGTAATAATTGCATCCCGTTTTGGCGAAGTGATTTCAGCTTCAAAACCACCTTTTTTTGCAAGAGCATTTACGGGACTAATAAGTCCGGAGCCATATTCTATGTCCCAGCCCGGTTCACCCACATCTTTGGTGGATGAAAGCAGCATGCCTTTGATATCATCAGTATTTGCTGCAGGATTCACGCCTAGCAATAATGCAGCCGTTCCCGCTACGATTGGAGCTGCAGCAGAAGTGCCTTGAAAACTGCGATATCCCCCGCGTCTGGCAGTTGTCATGATGCCTGTACCAGGGGCAACCATGCTGAGTCTGGAGCCATAGGAAGAAAAGGGAGCGCGAGTATTGAAAGTGTTTGTTGCGCCAACCGCAATCACATGTTCATATCCAGCTGGATAGCGTTTTTCTGTTTTTCCATCATTGCCTGCTGAGGCAATCAAGATGCAATTCATCGAATGAGCGAAATCTATTGCAGCTTTTGTCATGGGTGAATACACTGCATCGCCAAAGCTCATGCATATCACGCGAGCGCCTGCAAGTGCAGAATATGCTATTGCAAGTGCCACATCATCTTCTTCTGCATTGCCGGTTGCATCGAAAGCGCGGACGATCATGAGTTTGCAATGTGGAGCAATACCTGCAATGCCAATTGCATTATTCATTTCCGCGCCGATAATTCCGGCAACGCTGGTGCCATGACCATGCTCATCAATCACGATTGGATCCGGGAATTTGTCATCACCGATATTTCTGAATGATTGATCAACGAAATCATAACCCGTAACATCATCTGTCCAGCCATTGCTATCTTCGTCTATCCCATTGAGATCACCGGCAATGCCATCTCGAATTTCCGTTGATGGCCAAGCATCGAAGCGGCCATTAGCATTGACATCTTCTTTTGCATTGATAAAAATATTCTTCTTTAGATCGGGGTGGTCGATTTCGCATCCGGTATCAATAACAGAAACAAGGACATTGTCTCCTCGAGAAACATTCCACGCTTTTGTGATATTCAACTCTTCCAAAGCCCATTGTTTCGACCACAATGAATCATTTGGGGTGATTTGATCCAGGGTAAATGATGTGAGTGGACCATGAATGGTCAAGCCCTCGATATTGAGTCCAAAGAGAGCCGCTTCATCTTCAGTTTCAAGAATCAGAAAATTTCGAAGATTCTCGAGATCTTGTAGAGCATTGGAGCTAAGACTGGTATAATTGTTCAATAATGGCCACTTTATCGGCATTGAGCACTTGTCCCACATATTCCCGAGCAATGAGGGGAATATCAAAAAACGACATAGACATCATGCTCAAGGTGAGCAAAATTCCATGTAAATGAAATTTTATACAGCAGATTGGTCTAGTAATCATTATTTGGAGGTGATTTTGCCGAAAATTTCTTTGTCTAAAGGCTTAACAACCCGTAAATTAGCAATAATAGTGATAATCATTTTTGTTTTCCACTTCTTCGCAAGGAGCAATATGCGCACATCGTGGAATATGACCTCGTTGATTCTTGGCATATTTGTCGCGGCATTCGCTTTGACAAATACAGGTTGTACCCCAAAAATCACCGACGAACAATTACTGAAACTCCGTGAGCTCAAAGAGCAAGCGGCACGTCTGGAAGCAGACATCAAGAAAAAAGAAGCAGAAAAGTCATCTCTTGAAAAAGAACTTGCTGCTCGTCAAGCTGAAGTGAAACAAACTCAACAAAATAAAGAGTTTATTCAGCAGAAACTTCAATCATGGCCGAATTCATGGCCCGACTATGTACCTCCTTCCAATGAAGGTGTAATAGAGGTTGCACCTCCTGCACCTGCGAAAAAGAAGAAAGGTAAAAAATAATCTATCCATGAATTCTGAATTTGGAGTCTGAAATGAAATATATCTATTCAATACTTGTCATGCTCACCATTGGTTTTGCGAGCCCCATATTCGCACAAAATGCACCTCCGGATTGCAATGCATCCGAAGCGCAAATGAAAGCGAAACCTTACTCAAAAGAACAGGGTGAAATCTGTATCAAAGAATGGGAACAAAAAGTAAAAGACCTTCAAGGTAGATTAAATGCCTTGAATGCATCGATTGGTGCTTTGAATCAATCATTGAATGCAGAAAATGCAGCTTTACAAGCAGGCAAAGATGAAATCGCAGCTTTGCTTGGAGCAACACAAAAGCAAATTGAAGAGTTTGGTCAAAGACTTGGCGTACTTGAAGGTAAAGTACGTTCAATGAAAGGCATGAACGATGCACAATTATCTGAGAAATATGAAGAAATCAGATCATATGAAAATGATTTGAATGCAATGCGTGGCGAAAAAATTGCATTATATCCTCCATATTTCAATCGTATCACAGAACTTGCTAGAGATATTCGTTCATTGTATCGCACAAAGCCAACAAAAGATTATGTCGTTGGTACTTGGGCAGATGATCGCGACTGTTTGTGGAATATCGCAGGCAAAGCCGAGATTTACAATGATGCTCTTCTCTGGCCAAAAGTTTGGCAATCAAATACAGAGATTATCCGTAATCCAGATGTGATTTTCCCTGGTCAGCGTTTAACTCTCCCAGCTGCTGCTCCAAAAACTTCTGATGAGATGAAAGCGGAGCGTGCATATTGGAAGAAAAAGCGTGTTGCTGCTCAAAGAGCTGCTGCAGCATCAAAAGCTGTTGAAACCAAAGACAATCAAAATTCTGGAACGCTCAAATAATGCAAAACATTGGTTCTATTGCCAATACCGATTTGCATCAATGAATCATAGTGCCCCTTGCGAATAATCGCGAGGGGTATTTTTTTTACTTTCAATAATTTTCATGGACATCGTAGAAAAGAAAGTCAAGATAAATGAAGCAGACCTTTCATCATTATTGGGGTACAATGATTTGTATCTCACAATGTTGGAATCAAGGTTTCAATCAAGCATTGCAGTGAGAGGTGATAATGTCATTATAAGGGGTGAACCTTTAGAAGTAAAAGTCATAGAAAAGACATTGAATGAATTGCAATATATCCTGAGTAGAAAAGGAATACTTACGCAAGATGATGTATCATCGGTATTGCAATTTGCAGATTCGACGATGCCATCAGACAATCCACAAAAAGCTACTGATATTTCCCTCAATACGGTTGTTCTTTCCGGAAAAAGAGAAACAATCAAACCAAGAAATGCACATCAAGCTGAGATGGTTTCGAAAGTATTGAGTAATGATTTATGTTTTGCTATTGGTCCTGCCGGTACCGGTAAAACATATTTGGCAGTTGCACTTGCACTTGCAGCTTTGAAAAATAATGAAGTCACCCGTATAGTACTTTCGCGTCCTGCAGTTGAAGCAGGAGAATCACTTGGTTTCTTGCCGGGTGATTTGTCTGAAAAAGTGGATCCATATTTACGACCCTTGCTGGATGCAATTACTGACATGGTATCCGCTGAAAAATTTAAAAGCATGAGTGAAAAACGCATCATTGAAATTGTTCCGCTTGCTTATATGCGTGGGAGAACTCTCAATAATTCATTCATCATTTTAGATGAAGCACAAAATGCCACTCGCACACAAATGAAAATGTTTTTGACTCGCCTTGGGAGAAATTCCAAGTGTATTGTTACAGGTGATATCACTCAAATCGATTTGCCCTATAAGAAAGATTCGGGTCTTGTTGATGTTGAACGAATTCTACAATCAATCCCCGGTATTGAATTCGTCTATTTTGATAAAGCAGATGTTGTTCGACATCGCTTGGTTGCTGATATTATTCATGCTTATGACATGAATGATGAAGTGAAGAATTCACAGAATGAATAGTAGGAAGAGTTATGTACGATGATATTGCCAGGCAAATCTCTTCTCATTATGATGCGATAGCTTCACTGTGGGATGAAGAGTTAAAAGATTCATCGTATGGTATTGATGCATTGATGCATGCAATAACAATGTGTGGGGAAGACAAGAAGAGAAGAACAGCCCTGGATATTGGTTGTGGTTCTGGAGGAAGGATGATTCGAGCTTTGGAACAACATGCATTTCAAGTGACAGGTATTGATTGTTCAGAGCGGATGGTGGCTATGGCGCAGTCTAAACACCCGGACGGAACATTTATTCATGCTGATATCATGACATGGAATACCAGTGAGCGATACAATCTAATAGTGGCTTGGGATAGTATATTTCATTTGCCATTTGATCAACAGGAAAGCGTTGTAAGTAAGTTGACCTCTCTTTTACAACGAGATGGCATCTTGATGTATACAGTCGGAGATGAAATAGGTGAGCATATTTCTGAATGGCATGGACGATCTTTTTATTACAGTTCTTTAGGGATTGAAAAGAACTTGAAGATTCTACAAGATCATGATTGCAGGATAAGACATGTAGAATTGGATCAATTCCCACTAAAACATTGTGTATTGATGGCAAAAAAAGGGAACAATCAATAAACAATATCTTTTGCAACTTGTTGAGACATTTCCTTTCCAGCAAGCAATGATAACATCGTCAATGCAAAGTCGATACTGCAACCGGCACCTTGACAAGTTATCACTGATTCATTGATGACAATCCTTTCTTCTACATATTCATATCGTGATTCAAGAAGATGCCTCACACCTGGATGGGATGTCATTGCAGTGCCTTGAGGTAATAAATCATAAGCCGCAAAAACACTAGGGCTTGCACACATTGCACCGATGAGTGCATCCCTTTTCATGTGCGCACGAAGTATTTTTTCTACATGAGGGTGATTGCAAAATGTATCTGCAGCTCTGGAGCCACCAGGCAAAATAACCGCAAGATATTCTTCATCTTCGGCAATATGCTCGAAGGTCACATCAGGTAATAATTTTAAGCCTCTGGCTGATGTGATGATTTCACTTTCTCCGGCAATTACTACATTGAGACCTCCCCTTCGAAGGATGTCACATACTGTAACTGCCTCCATTTCTTCAATGCCGGATGCAATGAAAACCAATACCGTGGAATGATGTTCTACCATAATGTCCTCATGCTGCTTTGGGAGATATGGAAAAGGATGTTTCATAATCGAAACATCCTTTGTATTGTGTTAATTGACCTATTATTGAGTCAAAATCAATTGATTTCGAGTAGATTCTTTTCCATGAACCACATTAAGTGAGAAGAATTCTCTGCTTGGTTTGGCTCTTTGTTCGAATTCACTTCTGAATTTTTTCAAGAATCCTTTTACCGGCCAAGCTGCTCCTTCGCCCAATGCGCAAATGGTATTACCTTCGATATTTGAAGCAACACTGAAGAGTAAGTCAACATCATGTGTTGTTGCATCACCTTTGACCATGCGCTTCAAAATCTTTTCCATCCATCCACAACCTTCTCGGCAAGGTGTGCATTGTCCGCAAGATTCATGATGATAAAAATGAGCAAGACGAAGAAGAACTTTTACGAGATCAGTATCTTCATCCATCACCATCACACCAGCTGTTCCAATATAGGATCCAAATTCTTTAAGTGATTCATTATCCATCAATACTCGATCAACTTCATCGGGATGTATCGGAGGCATGGAGCTTCCGCCGGGAATGATCGCTTTGATTTTTTTGCCACCGGGAATCCCGCCGCCGATATCATAGAGTAATTCTTTCAGTGGAATTCCGGTTGGTAATTCATATACACCGGGTTTATTGATATGTCCAGACAAACCAAAGAGCAATGTGCCAGGATGTTTTGGCGCGCCAATTTTACTATATGCATCTGCTCCGATTGCAAAAATTGCAGGAACAGTCGCGAGTGTTTCTACATTGTTGATCGTTGTTGGACAACCCCATAATCCTTTATTTGCAGGGAATGGAGGTTTGAAACGAGGATATGCTCTCTCTCCTTCGAGAGAATTCATCAGTGATGTTTCTTCACCACACACATAAGCACCAGCACCTTTATGTACAACGATGTCCATACTAAACGAAGAGCCAAATGTTTGTTTCATTGCTTCGCCAATGAATCCTTTTGCATATGCTTCTTTGACAGCATCTTCAGTGCAACGAACCCATTTATGATATTCACCGCGGATATAAATAAATGCCTTAGTGATACCCATTGCATAACCGGCAATCAAAATACCCTCGATTAATTGATGAGGATTGAATTCAAGAATTTGTCTGTCTTTAAATGATCCCGGTTCAGATTCATCGCCATTGATTGCAAGATATTTTGGCTTATCATTTGATTTGGGCATGAAACTCCATTTCATGCCGGTGGAAAAGCAAGCTCCACCTCTTCCGCGTAAACCGGAAAGTTTGACATCATTAATGACATCATCCGGAGACATAGACTTCAGAACTTTTCTGAGTTGTTCATATCCACCATTGGCAGTGTACACATCGATCTTGTGTAGATCTTTAATCTGTGGAATGACAAGATAAGGACTGGTATACATGTGTTATTGGCCTTCAAACTTCAGAGGAAAACAATGAACAAATATAGTGTTTTTTAATGAGCTGTCGGGGTATGAGGAAAAGTCGTAAAAGAAGAAAATAGTTCTTTAAAATTCATAGGCTGTATGGACAATCGAATACTTCCCATAGGAAAAGTCACCATTTGGGAGATTCCATACAAATTCAACCGATGCGGGTATTCGCATGCCTTCAAATACTTGATAATTTGAGCAATGAAGGGTGAACGTTGCTTTTTCAAAAGAGCTGCGAAAATCTCTGTATTTATCTTCAGTCTTTATCCGTATCACCTCATGTGCATCATTAAACTCAAAGATTGCCGAAATATGGATTGAACCATAATGAAGCACTGCCTCTGCTGAATGATCATCGATGGGATTCCATCGTAAGAGATTGCTGGGTAGGAGTGCAGTTGGGAACCAAACTGCTTCCATGAGATAGCGTGTGAGAAGAGAGGTATCTGCTTCATACCCGGAAGGATCGAGCAGCGTGAAGAGCCCAAGAAATTTCACGGAACCAAAACCTTTTCCATCGAGCAATTCGAGCCAGGCAATTTTTGATGGAATGATTCCACCACCAAAACGAGCTTTCCAGATGAATCCAGGTTTTGTAGCGAGATAATGTCCATCGGCCCTTGAAGGCGACCATTCACCATCGGGTGAAGTTCTGAATTCGCCTACTTGTTTAATTCGAGCAAAATGGATCAGCTGTTTGGAATTTCCCATTGCCATTCGCAAATACTGTCGAACGGGTTCCGGACAGGATTGGATTGATCCTTCGATTGAAAAATGCGAGGTGCTACCAATGGACAAATCGCGTAAGACGCGTATTCCATTCTTTACACTCCTGCGAACCTGCAAAGTTACAAGCAGGGCGAGCGATAGAAAACCGACAATGATCCCCGATAGGATCAGAATGAGCCGTAGGTCCATGTGATTCTAAAATCAATTCACAAAGATTCCAAATACAATGGAATTGGGAATTTATTCCTGATCAGGATTTTTTGATGCAGGATTCCTTTGCGCATTGCGAAGTGAGAGATCTTCCCTCTTTATTGGGAATGAAGATTTTGCTGTTTGCACATCATCTCTGATATGACGAGCAGCTTCTCTCAATGTCTGCATGTGCTTACGAAGGCGAACACCAGCCTCCTTATTGCGCGCATTGTAGAACTTGTCAAAGTCCTTTTCAAAGCTTTGCACAAGCTTGAGCAATTCCTGATAATGTTCTGTTGCCATGCTATACCTCTTACAACAAATAATCAGCAGTAATATCGGTAAAAGTTTTCAACGAATAAAAACGGAAATCATCCGGAGCCAATCGATCATCGATTGTAACATGGATGCGAATAAGATATCTTATCATGAGTTTTGACAATCTTGAGATTGGCCCTTTTGTAAGATAAGCGGCCATATCAGGATGTACATGCAAATCTATGCCAAAATCCAATTGTTGTCCTCTAAACATGCGAATCCAATGTTCGATCTCTTGGAAAATCAAGGAACGAGAAGGAATTCTTCCTCCGCCATGACAAGTTGGACAAGTATCTGAAAGCCTTTCGGAAATTGCCTGACGAATTCTTTGCCGAGTAATTTGCAAAAGACCAAGTTGCGTGATTGGATATACCACTGTTTTGGCTCTGTCTTTCAGCAATTCACGCTTCATTTCATTATAAATCTTCTTTCTGTTTTCTTCAAGTTGCATATCAATGAAATCAATGATGATCATACCACCAATATCGCGCAAGCGCAATTGTTTTGCGGCAACCTTCAATGCTTCCATATTTGTTTTAAATGCAATTTTCTCTTGCTCGGCTTCGCCTGAAGAGGAACGTCCGCTATTGACATCGATTACATGCATTGCTTCTGTTTGATCAATGACTATGGATCCGCCACCGGGAAGTTTGACGGTTCGCTCATAGGTTTCTCGAATGGATTTCTCAATTCCGAAATAATCAAAGAGAGGCTTGCGGCCTTCATATAGGGCGACCTTTGCCTGCAAATCAGGATCGGCTATACCCAAATAATTCATTGTCTCTTTATGTTGATGCATTGAATCAAAAACAACTCGCTGTACATCTTCGGAGAATAAATCGCGAATTACACTACCGGCCAAACTTTTGTCTTTGTACAATAATGATGGTGCTTTTGCCTTCATGACATTGGCTTCCATTTCTTTCCATTGTTCCATGAGCAAAGCCCAGTCTCTTTGCAACTCAATGTCTGATCTATCCTCGGCAGCAGTGCGAATGATGCATCCAATTCCATCTGGTACAAAAGTTTTTGCAATTGCCCGTAAACGCTTTCTTTCTTTGATTGAAGGAATCTTTTTTGAAACACCAATTAATTGCTCGAAGGGTAATAATACCATGTATCGACCGGGCAAGCCAATCTTGGTTGTAACTCTTACGCCTTTTGATGAGTACCCTTCTCTCACAACTTGCACAATGATTGTTTGCTTTGGCTGAAGATTTATGCTTATCGTACCTGAACGCTTTGTACTAAAGGTAGGTAATGGTTTGCCATTTCCATGTTTCTCCGGCATCTTTTTCAATCGCAAAGCAATTGCGGCAGCATCAGATAGAACTGGCTTCTCTTCTTGAGGAACTGCAGGAATCAAAAGTGATTCGATGAATGCTTTGAATCCTCTGGGTTTACCGATAGTTGGTTTGTCAAGCAATTCGGCAATCATTTCATCAATGTCAGCTTCAATAACATCCGTAGCAGGAATATGAACAGAATGCGGAGGTGCAAATTCCATTCGTATCAATCCTTTGTCTTGCTTGACCTTACCGCGAACATGATCATCTGCATCCTCTTCATCATCGGTGCTAAATGATTCTTCAAGCGATGAATCAACATCGGAAAAATGAAGAAAAGCGCCTTGATTCAAACCAATGTCAACAAATGCGGCATTCATTCCTTGGATGATTTTTTCAACACGACCCATATACACATTACCCACATATCGTTCCTTTTCAGGAACTTCCACGAACAACTCAGCCAATTCACCATGTTCAGTGATGGCGATTCTTGTTTCATTCAATGTGGAGGATATTAAAATTTCTTTTTTCATTCACTGTTTGCTTGTGATCATTGCTAGATTTTATGCAATGGAATACTATGGCAAATTTAGGTAAAATTCGACAACGAAAGTCTAAATTCCAAATCATTTCTCGGAAATTCCAACCGAAATAAAATGATTCTTGAAAAATATCGTCAATTCTGCCTGTTTTTCGGCGAATTTAGCCGTAAATTTGTACAAAAAGTGCCAAAAGGCAAGAATTGAAAGAGGATTCACACATGAATGATGAACTGGATACATCTGCCTCGGAAGAGCAAAACAATGTCCCTGCAGAAGAAATTGCAGGCGAAGAGTTGTCTGCTCTTGATAAAGCCTTGCTTGAGCGAGATGATTTTCGAGATCAATTATTAAGAAAATCGGCAGAATTTGAAAATTATCGCAAAAGAACAATAAAGGAAAAGCAGGATCTCATTGAATATGGAAATGAGCATCTGATTTTGAAAATGTTGCCTATTGTTGATGATTTGCATACCGCATTGGATGCTGCAAAACAATCCAGCGATCCTGAAGGGTTTTTGAAAGGCGTTGAGATGATATATACAAAGGCCATCAAGATCTTTGAAGATGCGGGGGTATTTCCAATTGCAACAGCACCAGGTGAGTCATTTAATGTGGAAGTTCATGAGGCGCTGGCACATATGCCATCTGGAGATGTTCCTGAAGGACATATTCTTCAAGAAATTCAGCGTGGATATACATTGAAAGAAAAAGTGATTCGCCACACAAAGGTTGTCACATCTGCCGGAAGTCCGGATTAACACATACGGAAAGCAATGAATAAGAGAGATTATTATGAAGTCCTCGGATTGGGGAAGCAAGCAGGTGCCGATGAAATCAAGTCGGCATATAGAAAACTTGCTTTGCAATATCATCCCGACCGCAATCCCGACAATAAAGAAGCCGAAGAAAAATTCAAAGAGGCTACCGAAGCTTTTGAGGTTTTGAGTGATGACAATAAACGAGCTCGATATGACAGATTTGGTCATGATGGAATGAAGAGCGGTCAAGACTTTCATTCATATCAAAACATGAATGATGTTTTTAGTGTATTCAATCAATTCTTTGGCGGTGGTGGTGGAGGTTCAATTTTCGATGAGTTCTTTGGTGGTGGACAGCAAAGAAGATCGCAATCTATGGGGCAACCTGGTCAGGACATGCGGGTTCGCATGCAATTGACATTGGAAGAAATTGCGATGGGTGTATCCAA
>RGCF01000261.1 GCA_009919265.1 Bacteroidota bacterium
GAGTGATCCGATAATGATTGGCTTCTCGCTTGCGCATGCTTGCATAATCTCATCTGCATGTTCAGGCGCAACAGCGATGATCATGCCAATACCAAGATTGAATGCTTTGCGCATTTCTTCATTTGCAATTGAACCGGCTTGTTGAATGATTGAGAAGATCGGGGGTACTGTCCAACTTGACCAATCAATATGCAATTCCAAACCTTCCGGCACGATGCGTTTTGTATTACCAATAATACCACCACCGGTGATATGCGACAAAGCTTTGATATGTCCTTTATCAATCAATGGAAGCAGAAGATTTGCATAAGAGCGATGCACTGCAAGCAATGCTTCACCCAATGTTCCACCGAGTTCATCAATATGTTGATTCACATCATATTTCGGGAATAATGCTGCTCTAGCAAGCGAATATCCATTTGTGTGGAGTCCGGTGGAAGCTAAACCAATTAATACATCACCCTTTGCAAGTGTTTTATGAGGAAGAATTTTCGCTTTGTCTACCACGCCCACAATCGTGCCTGCCATATCATATTCGCCATCGGCATACATCGAAGGCATTTCTGCGGTTTCGCCACCAATCAATGCGCATCCATTTTGTTCGCAAGCAAGGGCGAGACCTTTAATGACATCAGCAGCAATAGCTGGATCGAGTTTTCCTGTTGCAAAATAATCTAAGAAGAACAGTGGCTTTGCACCACATGCGAGAATATCATTCACGCAATGATTGACAAGGTCTTGTCCTACAGTTCCATGCACACCTGTCATGAATGCAATCTTCAATTTCGTTCCAACACCATCTGTACTTGCAACGAGAACAGGATGTTCAAGCTCAGGAAATCTTCCATCATATAATCCACCAAATAATCCTATATCAGTCATGACAGCCGTTGAAAATGTGCGTCGAATAAAAGGCTTTATTGCATCGACTGTTTTGTCGCCTGCATCAATGCTCACACCGGAAGAAGAATAGGTTAGCATAGGTATTACTATGATAGATAAAAAAAAGGCAGGTACACGTGTTCAGTGATACCTGCCCTGATATTTGTACTGAATTGGTATCAGCTTGTTTTTTGACGAATCTTACGCTCGCTCATGCCACGAAGATAATACAATTTTGCTCTACGAACAGTACCACGCTTCACAACATCAATATTTGAAATGATGGGTGAAAAGAGTGGGAAAATACGCTCAACACCAACGCCATTGGAAATCTTGCGAACGCGGAAAGTAGCATTGATGCCTGAACCACGACGAGCAATCACAATCCCTTGGAAATTTTGAACGCGTTCCTTTTCACCTTCAATAACGCGCACTGCGATATTGACTGTGTCACCGGGACGAAAATCAGGCATTGTGAATGAACCGGATTCATTTTTTTGATTCCGTATTTCCTGGGAAGCCTGAACATATTTTTGCTCTACGAGCTGAACCTTCAATGACATTATCTTCTCCTTAAGGCAGATTTCTTTCAAATAGAGAACACAAAGTTAAGGAAAAGTCTTTTGTCAACAAACAAGAATTTGAGCCAAAATCACCCCAAATCCATGAATTCAGGGAAAATCTGGGGAAAAATACCCATAAATTTTATTCCACAGCTCACAATTCTGTGGTAATTTTGTGTGTTGTAAACTAATCCGAAACGATGCTTTGCATCGGGTTTTCGCCACCATTTTCAGACTTACTCAGGAGCTTCCCCATGATTATCGGCGTTCCACGCGAAATCAAGCCGAATGAGAATCGCGTCGCACTTACTCCAGGCGGTGCAGAATTATTGATTTCACATAAGCATACAGTTATCGTAGAAAAAGATGCCGGTGTTGGTAGTGGTTTTTCTGATGACATGTATATCAAAGCAGGTGCAAAAATCATCCCTACTGCCGCAGAAGTGTATGGTCAGGCAGAGATGATCATGAAAGTAAAAGAACCAATTGCACCTGAATATGGACTCATCAAAGAAAATCAAGTGCTCTTCACATATTTTCACTTTGCCGCTTCTCGTGAACTCACTGAAGCAATGGTAAAAGCAAAAGCGATTTGTATCGCTTATGAAACAGTGATGAAATCCGACAATTCCCTTCCGCTTCTTATTCCCATGAGTGAAGTTGCAGGAAGAATGGCTCCACAAGAAGGAGCAAAATATCTTGAACGCACTATGGGTGGTCGCGGCGTATTGCTTGGTGGTGTACCCGGTACTGAACCTGCAAATGTACTCGTGCTTGGTGGTGGTATCGTTGGTACCAATGCCGCGAAAATTGCAGCTGGTTTTGGTGCAAAGGTTACCATCATGGACAATAATCTCTATCGCTTGCGCTATCTTGATGATGTAATGGCAAAAAATGTGATGACCGTAATGTCTACACCAGACAATATTCGTCGTCATGCACAGCAAGCAGATCTAGTGATTGGTGCGGTATTGATTGCAGGTGCTAAAGCACCACATTTGATTACAAAAGACATGCTTTCAACTATGAAGCCGGGTGCTGTTGTGGTTGATGTGTCTGTTGATCAAGGTGGTTGTATTGAAACATGCAAACCTACAACGCATGAAAACCCAACCTATGTTGTTGATGGCATTCTTCATTATTGCGTTGCAAATATGCCTGGTGCAGTACCCTATACTTCAACCATTGCTTTGACAAATGCAACGCTTCCTTATGCAGTGCAACTTGCAAATAAAGGATGGGAAAAGGCATCAATCGAGAATAGAGAATTGTATTATGGTGTAAACACAGTAGGCGGGACAATCGTATATGAAGCGGTTGCTCAAGCTTTCGATATGCCATATAGCGAACTCAAACTCTAAGAATGAATCTTTCTTTCATGAAGGGTGTTTGCTTGTGCATTCACCCTTTTTTTATCAAATAGTATGTCACTTTGCGCCATTCCACAAGCACAGTCAATACCTGATGAGAGCATATTTTCAAAATATGCATCAACGCATCCTTTGACCGTGAAGCATTTCAAAGAAATGCAGGATGGAACATATTGGTTTCAGCGATTACTCACGATTGAAACTTCTTTCATGCGGAATGTTCATGATGTGCCGCAACAAGTGATTTCTCATGCAAAGAATTTGAAGGGTGTTCAGGATTTCGACATCGTCTATGGTGGTGGCGGACTCGCCATTATTCATGCGGCTTTGATGGCTAAAGTGTATGACTATTCTGTATGTTTATTCGATAAATATGGCGTCGGGCTCACGCATCGAGATTGGAATATCAGCTATCAAGAATTGCTTGTACTTCGTGATTGCGGATTATTTACCGAAGAGCAATTGCAATCATTCATCACTTGTACATATCGCAGTGGATTCGTGAAATTTCACGATGAAAACTCTGTCATCAAAACTCCGCATTTGTGGATGGATCATGTCCTCGATAATGCACTCGATGCAAATGCATTGCTTGCTGCAGCTAGATCTATTGTACTTGAACATGGTGGCATGATTCTCGATAATGCACAATTCGAATCAATTGAAGTTGATGGGAACATGGCGCATGTGCACATAAAAGAGAATGGGTCACAAAAGACATTCATCACACCACTTTTCATCGATGGCATGGGGGCATTTTCTCCAATTGCAAAATCTCTGAATCCTAAAGCGCCGTTTACGCATTGTTGTCCGACAGTAGGTACGATTTCTTCAGGATTCAAAACAGGCACCGGCGATCGCGAGGTAGATTTTAGCGTAGGAGAGATTCTTGTCACGAATGAAGATATGCTCCCCGATGGCAGACAGCTCATCTGGGAAGGATTTCCAAGTTCAAATGATCGCTTTGTAACATATCTCTTTTTCTATGATGCGATAGATTCCCCATCCGATAAATCGCTCTTGAATTTGTATGAATTATTCTTCGAGAAACTCCCTACATATAAGGAGCCAGGCGATCATTTTGATATAGGCAGACCACTCTTCGGAATCATACCATCATATTCTCACAAAGCACTTGGCAATGCACGCACATCAGCTGATGATAATATTCTCTGCATTGGAGATGCTGCAGCACTCAGTTCACCACTTTCCTATTGTGGTTTTGGTTCATTTGTGAGAAATCTTCCACG
>RGCF01000262.1 GCA_009919265.1 Bacteroidota bacterium
TTTGCCTAAATTATGAGGATTCGGGTTCATCGGTGAAAAATTTGTTGCACCATTATCAAATAAATATGGATTAGGTTGTTCAATCTCACGAGCAATCACTGTTACATTATATAAATCACTGTCTGAACTGGGAACATACATCGCGCGGTCATTACGTTGAAGCGCGAAATACTGGTTACGAAGCGACGACTCAACATTCACGCGTTCAGCCCATCCACGCCATGGTGCCTTCGCGTTACCTGGATTAAATACGGTCTCCGTATAAAATGGTTGAAACATCTTCATTTGAACAGTCGGAACGGGCCGTGTTTCTAAAATCGGCATTGTCGCATATTTGGACGAAATTGGTCGAACTTCAAACGCTGGACGTAATGCGGCAGAAGGTATATTTCGTTCCGATATACGCGAATTAATTTCGCCAAGTCGATCGTGATGATTAGAATATGCGCCATTTACAACTCCATGAAATTCCATCTCGTTATAGATAGTATATATTATAAGTTATATTTATTTATCATCGTTGATGAATCCGCAATATGAATCGATATAAACACAAACCCTTATACTTATGTATCGTATTCTTGTTTAAGAATATTACCATTTGGTTTGCTATAATGTGCGGTATTTTCTATTTTCAAACTGTGGCGAAAATCGCGATTGCTCAATTAAAAATAATGCAAGAGAACTTCACATTATCGGCGCATCGTGGTCCAGACAAAACGGTTTTTATGAAAGATGATAATCGTGCGTGGGGATTTCATCGTCTTTCAATCAACGGAATGGATTCTGCGGCCGATCAACCATTTCATCTTAAAAATTGTCGGTTGATATGTAATGGCGAAATCTATAATTTCCGTGCGTTAATCGAAGAGTTCGGTCTCTCGGAGGAATATAAAAGTGGATCGGATTGTGAGATTATTATTCATTTATATCGAAAACTCGGCATTCACGAGACAGTGCGGCGATTGGATGGAGTTTTCGGGTTCGTTCTACACGATTATGAAAATGGCGTTACGTATGTTGCGAGAGATCCTGTAGGCGTGCGTTCATTGTTTATCGGTGTTTCACGACACGATGGTATGTTCGGCAGCGAATATTCTGATTTAATGTGTGTCTCATTAAATCCCGACCATTATGGAATATGTATTTCAAGTGAGTTGAAGTCATTACACGTATTATGTGACACCGTTATTCAGTTTCCAGCTGGTTGTTATATGGAATATTATGGGCCAGATAGTGCAGACGGAACTGCTGTATTTCGCACGTATTATGATTATGCATATCTTTCATACAAGTCACATCAGGGTATAAGTGATGTCGGCACCGTTCTGAAAAGAACAAGCGATTGTTCATTACTTGAATGTCAGATGAAAGAGTTATGTGTGAATTACTCGTATCCGATTTCTGAGTCTCTGGATGGTGAGGCCGAGATTCTCTCAAATATACGCAATCTATTTACAAAAGCTGTCGTGAAACGACTTATGAGCGAAAGACCCGTTGGGTGTTTGTTATCAGGTGGTTTAGATAGTTCGCTTGTTACTGCGATTGTCGCGAGAGAATTAAAACGCACATCGCCTGATACAGTCCTTAATACATATAGTATTGGACTGGAAGGGTCAGTGGATTTGATTTGGGCGCGTCGAGTTGCTGAATATTTGGGAACGTGTCATCACGAAGTCTCGTTGAAAGAACAAGATTTTTTAAACGCAATTTATGATACAATATACCAGACAGAGAGCTACTGCACGACGACGATTCGCGCATCCGTTGGAAATTATCTCATTAGTAAATACATTCAGCAACAAAGTGACGATGTTGTTATCTATTGTGGCGACATGTCCGATGAAATTTTCGGTTCATATCGCGGGTTTCTAAAGGCGCCGAGTGATGAGGAGTTTCATCGAGAGAATGAACGCATGATCCGCGATGTTCGATTTTTCGACTTGCTTCGGTCAGACAAAAGTATAAGTGGCGCAGGTTTGGAAGCTCGTGTCCCGTTCGCAGATAAGGAGTTTTTGACATATGTGATGTGTATTCCGCCACGTTTCAAGCGCTTTGATGATGAGCGTATTGAGAAATATTTGCTTCGAAAAGCGTTTGAAGGTGAGTGCGGGGGTGGGGGCGAGAATGAACCGCCATTGTTAGCACACGATGTTTTATGGCGACGCAAGGAGGCATTCAGTGATGGAGTAAGTTCCGCAGACGGTCGCACTTGGGTTCAAATGATTAAGGAATATGCCGATAGTGTAATTACGGATACCGATTTTAATGATACAAAAAACCACCTTTATTCATTATACAATCCGCCATATGACAAAGAGAGTTTTTATTATCGTCGTATTTTTGAAACAATATACGATGGTCGCGGTGATACGATTCCTTATTATTGGCGACATCCATTTTGTGATGGCGTTCTTGATCCAAGCGCGAGGTTGTTGTCATTTTATGTGACGGATTCGACAACAATAGAAAAGGAGACCTAATTTTACATTCTAACCATATTACAATAGATACAAATAATTTTGATTCTTATGAATACCATCAAAAACTCGGTTGAAGAAGTAGCCGCAACCATTATTACCAAAATACGCGACTTCCTTACACCCATTTTAAATAAATATACAGCATATTACAAGTATCTTCAGTTTTTTATTTATGGCACTTATGCTCTATTATTATTAGGGTTTTATAACACGGTTCCCCAGTATATTCCTACTCTGCGTAATATAATATTGTATATCGCCGTATTTATTTTATTTCTTCGATTTAACGCGTTATCTTGGAATAACCCGAAATTTGCGTTACTGGGTGGGAATGTATTTAGTGATTTTGACCGACGACTTATTATATCTACATGCTCATTCATTTTGATCACGCATCTTGTATCTGAGGCGGTCATTGAACACGCAAAACAACAACTTCAGAAAAAATTAATAATCCCTGTCGTACACAACATTGGCGGCGGGGTACCTTCGCAGCGTAGCGTAGCGTAGCGTAGCGTAATTGACAAAAAATTGAAATGTTTTTATCAATTCATATAAAATTCAAGAATTAAAGCAGCGGAATGACCACACAAACCAACGATGCGTTACAAAAGGAACTTGATTTACTTATGGATGTTTTGGAGGAAGTCAAAGACAATATACCAGAAGGTCAGTATTTACGCGGAATGAATGCGTTAGGTTCGATTCACAAACAAAAACGAAATACAACAACAACAACAAACCGTCTTGGTTCGGCATTAGAGTCTTGGAAAACGTTGGACGAGATCGAGGAAGACGATGAAGACCTTTACGATGAAATCATAGAACTGGCCGACGACATCGTCTTCGAAATTTGCGGAGAAGACTCCAGTATTTACAGCGATTCAAGTTACAACTTGGTTCATCGAGGACAAGAAAAAGATGTATTTGATAAACTGATAAATTACAAACCAGAACGAGGAAATGCTGGTTATGAAACTACACCGATGGTTCTTCATCACGCAATTCAGTTGATTATGTCGCGACTGTTCGATGATACATTTCACGAACTTGAAATTGTGCGCCCAGTAAGTTGTCAGTGCGGTTGGCGTGGTCCTCAGGGCAATTGGGATCGTCACATTACAAACGTGCGTCATCAACGCTGGATAAATGCCGAGAATGAACGCAAATCACAAAAACGATTAGCCGAAGCGCGAGAGATTATTATTGCCCGTCGTGAATCAGGTATTGTTTTCTTGAACGAATTACACAGCACGCCAGAATCAAAAATCGCAACCGTTGAAGCAATTCACGCAGCCGAATCCGCGGGTGACCGTGTCGTATTTATGTGTGCTGATGGAACGATGAGTTGGTTTGCTTGAAACTGTTTTGTGTATATACATCTACCGATTACGTACTGTTTTATTACGCATATTCTTTACGGCACTATCCTTATCAACATAAAATATATTAGTACTCGGATAATATTCCGAATTCCCTTTTTTTTTAGCAGTTTTTGAATGTGACGATAATCGCCGCATTTTTGAGGTCAGTGGTGGTTGCTGTGGTGG
>RGCF01000263.1 GCA_009919265.1 Bacteroidota bacterium
AAGTGCGTTTGATGCTCGGTCCATATCCGTTAGTGTATTCTTCTATAATTTCAACTATACGTTACATTATAGATAGATTATTCTTTCTTCGCCACAATCCGCACCCCCTTCCCCGTTTTCACTTTCACGTGTTCCTCTCCCGTCGTATGAATCGCTCGATGACAATCTTCGCATATTGACGCCAGGTTCGCCGGATGGTTCTTATGAATATGCCCGATGAAATTATCCGCGTCAGCACTCTCCTGATGCTGTAGATGATGAACCTCTGTCCCGCGTGCTTTTTCGCACAGTTCGCATAAACGCCGCAATTTCGCAGCATTATACCGTGACGGAACCGCGTCGTCTAAAATACTCGCGGTCGGCGTTTTCGTGCTTACCCCGCGATACTTCACGCGAATCGTGTTTGCATTCTCCAAGAAATCGCTGGGAAGATGAAGCGACTTACATACTTCCAGACCATACATACTTTCACCAGCACCATCCTGAAGTTTCCGGTCGTAGACGAGGGTATCGCGTGACTTGTCATAAAATACGCGCATATGTGCAAGACGCAGCCGCGGTGTCATCTCTCGAATTTCCGAATACGCTGCGATTTCGTGGAGGTGAGTGGCGAAGATGAAAGAAGCACCGGCGCGATAAAGATGCTGTAGTCCCGCGACAAAAATACTAATCGCGGAATCCATTTCGGTGCCCGAGCATAATTCGTCGCCTAATACAAGTGTGAATGGGTCGGCCATTCGTAAAATAACGCGAAGTTCCGACATTTCCACGACGAAAGTCGAGAGACCCTTGAATAAATTATCATTGCCGAGGATGCGTGTCATTATTGCGCGATAAGGACGGAACACAAACCCGCTTGCTGGGACATAAAATCCCGCCTGCGCCATAATGACCGCCACGCCGATAGCACGGATGAGGCTAGTTTTCCCGACAGCGTTCGTTCCGTAGAGAAGCATACCGTCGCTGTCGAGAGTCAGGTCATTTGTTATATAGCATTCATCTTCGTTAATTCTCTCGATGAGACAGTGTCGAAGTCCGGTAGCACGGACAAATGACCGTTCTGTCGCCGTGCCCGTGCCCGTGCCCGTGCCCGTGCCCGTCGCTGTCGCAATAACCGGTCGACAATACCTATACTTTCGAGCAATGTAGCATCTATTCTGTATCATATCCATCGCCGAGACAAACGCGACCATATTTTCGAAGTCGTGGTAATATTCGTGAATACCGACAATAAACCGAGAATAAATCATCGACACCATATCCGCGATTTTCACCTGTAATGATACAACAGCACTACATAACTCGTAAATCTGCTGACTATGAATTGTATTGTTACTTCCTGAAGCAGAAGGGCAAGTAATCCCGGTGGTATCTAGCATCATTACGCGATTGGTGGCGTCTTTGTCGATAATAATTTGAATACTTTTTCCACCCGCGGGCAGTTTCTTAATTTGGTCTTCGAGGATTTTGGTGCGTCGTTTGGTCGCCTGGAATGAAATCCCCATTTTATCGGTTTCGTGAATTTTGACATAATCCGGTTCATTTGCCGTGGACGCGGACGCAGACGCAGACGTTGATGACGACCGTTGTTCGCCCGCCAAAATCAACTCGTTTAATACTCGCTGAACTCCGTCGAGAGATTTTTGGGTATAACGATATTCATCCGTGAGTTTATCCAATTCCGCCGAAATACCGCGCTGGATGATATTGGTGTCAAACGAAGTGTCTGTAATATCACGGCACAATTCGATATTCAATGTCTTTTCAAACAAGTCAAGGAGGATTGTGCTTTTCCCGACGATATCATCCCGAATATTCCATCTCTCCGAGAGATATTTCAGAAGAGTTGTATCTCTCAAACACGACGAATACAAATCGCGAATATGACGAAGATTATGAAACAAACAATACATATGGTTCGGTGAAATCTTATTCAAAATAATATGACGATGAAGCTTCTCGATGTCTTTCATATACCCGAGTTTCTCTCGAATCGCAGCCGCCGATGCTGCCGCCGATGCTGCCGCCGTCGTGTGTTCCTGTGATAGGATATATTCTGTGATGGCATAATCTTGTTCGAGTTTTGTTTCGTCGAAAATAGGGTGTAATAAAGCGTATTTATATGCTCGCGACCCCATCGGGGTTACGGTATGGTTCAAGAGAGATAATACTGAACTGAGACGCGTGCCGCCGCCGCCGCCGCCAGAATTCCCGTCATCGATGATGTTTAGTTGGCGTAATGAATGATTGGCAAGGATTAGTCTATCGGACATATTTTCAAATACCGGCTCTTGGATTTTAGAAACCAGGTTTGGATTATGTTCATAGATGAAGTTCAATAAATAAACAAGAGATTGTGTGGCAATTGTATAGTTCATAAATGAATATTCGAGAGAATTGGCGCGACCATCCGGGTAAAATGTATTCAATACTTCCATTTGATAGATTTGTTTCGTGCATCTCTCGGCTTTTACGGACGATGCCGCCGCCCCTGCCCCTGCCCCCACTGTCGTTGAGACGCGATGAATGACCTTCGCCTGAATATTTGTATAATGAATAATGTCTTCTACTTCTCTCGCCGAGAGATTGGATATTAAAATCACTTCGGATGGTGTATACGACGCAATAAATCTCTCGACTTCGTCATATGTAGTCGGGTTATGTGTATCCTTATTCTCGGTTTCGAAGATGGTCGCTCGACCTGTATAAATATCGATATTTGTCATTCCCATAACAAGAACTCGAGAGATTTTATCAATCCAGATACACGCGATATTATTCGACAGTCCTGCGCCCGTGCCCGCGCCCCCTGGCGAAATATCCGTAGAAAAGTATGTTCCAGGCGAATAAATCCCCTGTAATACTCGTGTCGGCGGCGTCTTCAACCCGTCCTGGACATACACAACAGCAGTATATCCGGCATCCTGTAGTTTCTTCAAGTATTTATCCAACCCATAATCACGAAACCCCGCCATCACAAACCCCGGCGTCTTATTCGCTTTCGCGAGTTCGCAAATCACGCAAAAATCGTCAATACGGCTTCCAGAACACATTACGCCCGCTGACGCCGCCGCCGACCCCGCGGCCGGAGTAATTATTTGTCCGTAGACCTCGAAAAACGCCCCCACCTGAAGAAGGACGACTGTATTTGAGCCATATTCCGCGGTGTATTTTTCGGTTAAAGCAAAATATTCTTTAATAAGAGCCATTACACCACAAGAATGCTGAGTAGTGACTTAGTAAAGAATAAGCGAATAATGACGAAACGCTACTATATATCTCTCACATTATACCTTTATTATATATTCATCACCCGTGTAATTTCCGCACGACATACCGGGCACTCGTTTTTCGACATCTTGGAATAACATTGTCCGCAACAAACCTGATGCTCACACGGCGAAAACCGAGCATTCACGCGATATTTCACACATAAAATACATTGGGCGTCGGCGTCGGCGGCGGCGTCGGTGATTTCTTCAGGGTCGGGGAGATGGTCGATGGAGAGAAGCACTGCCGGGGACGCTGCCGACGCCGCCGACGCTGCCGACGGCGGCATAATTTCTATACCCGGGTCCATCGTAATTCGAGTGTAAAACCCGAGATAACCTGTCCGAGCATATTGATTGTCGCATATTCGCACCCTCGTTCTCCGCTCGTCATTTCTCTCGAAATACACGCTTCCATTTTCATTGCGGGCCATATTGAATATAATATTTGGCGATACATTCGCGACATCAATCGTCACAATCTGGTTCGTAAGAATATTTTCATCATATCGATAATGGATTGGAAGCGTGTTGCGTGTCATATACGATTTTTTGATGCTTTTATTATGGTCATAGGAGTAGTCGCGATATGCCCAGATTTGATATGACCGAGCAGGAAACCAATTCGCGCGACCATTGTTTCCAATCACGGATGGGTCGGTAATAAAGACATAAATGTCATTGAGGTCAATAATCGGCATTGTTCGGTTCGTGGCGTATAATACATCGTGGAGTTCGCTCGTGATTTCCGT
>RGCF01000264.1 GCA_009919265.1 Bacteroidota bacterium
CGTAAAACCCGGCAGAAAAAGCGAAAGAATACATCTAAAACCAGGCGTAGACGCCGTTCACTCGCCTAAGAGTTTGCGTAAGAATAGCCTCCTATGCTGTTCATGCACCCCATGTTCTTTTATAGCATTCCGGTGCTTCAATGTTCCATATCCCTTTGAGTTCAACAAGCCGTATGTTTCATCAAGGCTTGTGTCAGCTTCGCACATTTCTCGCACAATTCTGTCGCGTCCCTCTTTAGCAAGGATAGACGCGGCAGCAATAGATAAATACGTCGCATCCCCATGCGGCTCAATAATCTCTTCCGCCCCAGAATGTAATACCAAAATACCATCAATAAGAACTCGCCCAGGTACTTTTCCGAGTCCATCCAGTGCTCTCTGAAATGCCATACGATTTGCATGTGTCATTCCATATTCATCTATTTCGGATGCTTCAACACGTCCTATAGACCACGCGATTGCGTGATGTTTTATGGCAGCTTCTAGAACAGCCCTACGTTTTGGAGTAACCTTTTTAGAATCCTTAATCATTGCCGAAATGCCTCTAATTTCTTCTGTCCACTCACTTTCTTCAGGCCATTGGACAGCAGCAGCAATAAGAGGTCCCCAAAGACATCCACGTCCGGCTTCATCAATACCTACTTCTTCTTTTTCATCGATCGTATGTCTAGGTTTCAACATATTTCTTACCCCATCTCGTTAGGTTCAGTATCATCAATTTTACTACCTACATATAGGATGGGCCAGTCTTCTTTCAGACTAGGAGTCATATTTTTAGGAATAGGAATTATATGTCTTGGACGATATCTACAGAAATATACGGAAGGATTTCAAGAAACCACAACTTCAACGACTGGATCTGGATCTGGATCTGGATCTGGATCTGGATCTGGATCTGGATCTGGATCTGGATATGAATCAGGTATTGGATCTATTACGGCAACTTTACCTGATAGCCGATCAACTTTACCTGATTTTCTTACTGAAAAATATTTCATACCGACAACACATACAAATGTTACAATTATAAATGAATTGGATTTAATTTCCATAGATTTTGAAATACAAAAAAAATTCAATATAGTGCATAATACGAAAGATGCTACAGATAAAGTGCTCGTAAAATATATATCAGATGCCGATATATTTATAAAGCTCGATTCACTCTATAGGGAAGTGAAAGCATATATTACATATATAACGGGAATAAAAGGTTTACAAGATTTTATTTTAAACGCTACCTCCGAAATGCTTCTCAACTTACGTCAAATTATATATACTGCGAATGACTATACAAATATATTATATAAAATTTATATCACATTTCCTTCGGTTATAATATCTAGTAACTCTGCCATTACAAGCAATTCATCTGCTGAATCTGTAACGGATGATACAGTATTGGCAAACACGGTTACAATGATACGACAAGAATTACAACAAATTCCATCCGTTCAAAATATGATTATGCAGATTAAAACGACACTTCTAGCATCCGCCACAGCTTTAAAAAACACTCCCACAAGCACTTCTATATCATTTTATGAAACATATATGAAATATATGCGGGTGAATGAAATAGAATATGTAGGTCTACAAAATTATTTTGACAAAATAAAAACCACAAAAATGAAAAATATGATACTCATAGCTCAAAACAATATCATAGCATACTTACAAGAGAATATTGCAACGATGAATTCAGTTCTACAGAACGTGAAAAATTTGCCAAATTTGGAGTCATCTTCGCAATCTATGATTGAAATGCGCCTATCAACATATAATGATTTGTTAAAAACAGCACAGAGCGAATATACAAAGCTAGAGACAATAGAATCATTTGAGAGTTATAGAAATCCCTACTCGCCACCGAGTATTGCTGTAGAACAGACAAAGGAATTTAGATTACATAAAAAATCGGTAGAATCTTTTCAAAGTTATACAAATCCATACAAGCCACCTAAAATGAAACCAACTCTCTAATTTTCCATACTGACACTAGAAAGATGAAGGGTATACTCTTCTTTTTAGTGCTACTTGGAATAATTATCGTAGCATGGAATGCGCAATCAAAAGAGGGATTTCAAGATGAACAGCCCCCTGGAGCATTGAATATCCCACTTATATCGCCCAGATATCAAACTCTCACAAAGGGGGAAGTTCAGGATTTTGCGCCTCCGAGTGCGACATTGTTAGCTCCGCCCCCCGGTCAAAGCGCCTCTGTAAATAGTCAGCCGGCAGAAGACCCTGCTCTAGAAAAAGTTCCTTCGGGGCGTATTCAGAGCGTCTATGAAAGCATACTTGGCTTTTTTAAGAATGAGGCCCCTGGCCTCCAGAAATTGGGGGATCCCTCGGTCCAGCTACCTCTTTCTACCGCTCGCAGTGATAAGCAACGATTGAAAGATGAAATGGATGTTCTATCCCGCAATCCTGGCCTTCAAAGCAGTTTAACATCGGACGATTTAGACGGTATTCAAGCAAATCTGGCATATCTTCAAAATAAATGGAGAATGTCTACGAACTCTATGAGTGACAGTCCCATGATGGAGGGATTTGCCACACAGACACACCCACCCTCCGATGTAACATTATCCGATCTAAAAGATATAAGCGTGCGTATTGATGTTGAAATTCTTCGTCTACAAAATTCAGGAGCAACGGATAATACTACGACATCCCGAATCAGTACTCTTCAAAAAATGGAACAGTATTTCCAAGATTTGATAACAGATATTAATAAAGGATATCAAAAGTTATCGGATCTTACATTTCAAAAAACAGATATAATAAATTTATTACCTACAATAACAAATGTCAATTCACGCATTGGAGACTTATTCGGCGGATCTAGAGGTGGATCTAGAGATGGATCTAATTCTTTATTGAATAGTTTATTCCCAGCATATGGCTCGGGTGATCATGACGGCGCTGAACTCGCGAAGAAATTATTCAGAAAATATGAAAAACAACTTCTTAATAATTTATCTTGGGATGTTTCACTACATTACACTGGTAAAGCAGAACAGGATGTGGCGAATAACTATGCAAGTGCCGCACAGGATTTCAAGTTAGGTGTGGATTCGATTAGCTCTATGCTTCCATCTGATACGAATTCTTCTGCTGGAACAGTTTCTTCTGGAACTATTAACAAGACATCGGATTCCAAAACATCTGGTTCCGAAACATCCGGTTCCAAAACATCCGGTTCCTTGACGTTGGACACTAACTCAAAGTATAGGGGGCTCATGAGTTCCGTTATACAATCGCTTACCGGAGCTACGACTGCCGATGTTTCCATACATGATACATCTGAAACGAATAAAGAATCGAAATCTTCTACACCCTTTGATTGGAAATCGCGCTCAAACGAGATTTGCGGACAAATTAAAGCACGTGGATATAATCCCTATGATTTCGGCTGTTTAGAAAGACCTGATCAAATGAATCGTGAATCCTTTTCCTGGCGCGGATATGCGCGAATGATCTGTAATCGTATATCTACCATCTACGATCCAAGTGTTCCAACATTGTGTGGCTGTCCCCCCCCTACATGGCCAGGTTGGAGGCAATAAATACCGCACGTATCGATAGAGTGGGTCATATGCGCCTTTCAAAGTTACAAGTCTTTTTAGTAGCATTTCTTGTTGGTTTTCTGGTTACATATTTCTACATGAAACAAACAGGGCGGGAAGGATTTCAAACCTCCACTTGTTCCGAATGTGGAAGCAATTTGCCCTGCCCGGAACATACGACCACGACTGCGACTGCAACTCCTGCATCGTGTCCCCCCATGCCCGATTTATCCAAGTATGTTTTGAAAACGAGTATACCTGCTTGCCCTACGATACCTGAAATGACAAATTACATGTTAAAGACGGAATGCCCTCCAGTCCCCGATCTATCTCAATATGTTCTCAAAAGCTCCATCCCTAAACAGCAGCCAATTATTATTGACACGAGTGCCGATGGAAAGGCCAGGTGTGGCGACTGCCCCCCTTGCCCTCGCCCCCGCTGCCCAG
>RGCF01000265.1 GCA_009919265.1 Bacteroidota bacterium
TAGCACTGCGTCGTATGGGGGCGCAACCCCAAGTGCACCCCACTCGATAAAATTGAACTATTTTTTATGTGAAGAAACATCTTTACATAAAAGTAGAGAATAATGGGTATTCGCAATTTGAACCGGTTCATACAACACAGATGTCCCGAAGCAAGTTCGCGGATTCATTTACGAGACCTTTCTGGGAAACGCATCGCGGTGGATACGAGCATTTACATGTATCGTTACTCCGGCGAAGGTGCATTATTAGAAAATATGTATTTGATGGCGTCGGTGTTCCGATATTATAATATTCACGCGGTTTTCGTGTTTGATGGCCCCCCTCCGCCCCAAAAGACGGATGTGATTGAACTGCGAAAAAAGAAGAAAGAAGAAGCCAAGAAACAATACGAAGCACTTGCGAAAATATCGAAAGAACAAAAAGACGCATCTGGATGCGAAATCACGACAACGGCTCTTGATGACATTGAAGAAACGATGCGCGAACTGAAAAAACAGTTTATTCGTTTGCGTGATTGCGATATAACCAGTGTAAAGGAATTGCTTGTAAGTTTCGGGTTTGCTACGATTGACGCCGAAGGCGAAGCCGACTCGTTATGTGCAAGACTGTCGATTCGTAAACGCGTAGATGCTTGTATGAGCGACGACACAGATATGTTTGTCTATGGTTGCCCCGTCGTATTGCGGAATATCAGTTTATTAAATCATTCCGTCATACAATATAATACAACCGAGATTCTGAAAACACTAGCACTCACACAGCAAGAATTCAAAATGATGTGTGTCGTTAGTGGCACAGATTATTCGCACGGGACTGCCAGTGATGAATATATATCGCCTGATACAGTTTTCAAGAAACTGACCAAGTTCAAGTCGCTGAGTGCGAAAGACCAGAGGAAGTATCACGAAAGTGGCGGCGGGTTTTATGACTGGTATGTCGAGGAGAAATGCGACACTACGAGGGCGTCCGTGAGCAGAAGTGCAATTACATACCTTACAAATGAATCGATGTTCGATGTATCGTCGTTAGGTAGCGGCAGCGGCGGCAGCGGCGGATATAAACAACTCGTCGTCCTGAACCGCGAAAATATTCACAGGAAGCGTATCATAGAGATTATGATGAAGGAGGATTTTATATTCATCGAATCATCGCCGAGCGACGAAAAGATTATTCACTCTCTATCTTCAGGAAACGGGTCGCTTACATCCTCGCCGGTATATGGCCTAGACCAGCACCAGCACCAGCATTGTAGCAACGATAACGATGCCAAAGTGTTTGCGAATGAAATATACGGAATCAATGCGTCGTCGTTTGACGAATTGCATAAAATACACAGGAAACAACGGCGTGGGAAATAAGTATTCGAATAATATTGCCATAATGAAAGTAACGCGTTTGATGTAGCGTTATTTTCATTTATTTTGTTTTATTTTATGGTGTCGAAATGACACGGTATTTATGCCTTGACAGCACCACCGGCGGCAGCAGCAGCGACAGGAGCAGCGGACGACTTGGCAAAGTGAGCAGCCATATACTTCTGAAGATTGAAGTAAGTAAGCTCATCGCCCTTCTTCAACTTCAACAGCTTAAGAAGCTTGGCGTCGGGGTTAATCTTGCGACCATTGTCCTTGTCCTGAAGCTTCTGGTTGCGAATGTAGGCATTCACCTCGCGAGTAACCTCAGTGCGGGCAAGAACACTGCCCTCGGGCTTGCCAAGAAAAGCAGCCAACTCGTTAGAGATGAGGGTAGGCTTGACAAAACCAGAAGGAGCACGGTTGGCGTTGGTCTTGCGACGCTTGTTGGCCTTATTGGCGGCACGAAGCTCACGAGCGTGCTGACGCTTCAACTCGTTGACCTCAGAGCGAATAGAGGCAAGAACCGCCTGAGCACTCTGGAGCTTGGTAAGGACGCTGCTGTAGAGAGCAGTGCTAACAGCACCATCGACCTCGACGGCGACGGGGGCAGAACCCTCAGCACCCTCAACAGCGGGAGCAGGGGCGGCAACAGGAGCCGCCTCGGCGGCCTTAGCCTTGGGAGTAGAAGGAGCCTTGACAGCCTTGGCGGCGGCGGCAGGGGCAGCAGTAGCAGCAGAGGCGGTAGACGCAGAAGAAGAAGGAGCAGACTTGACCATGTTATTGGTTATACACATATGAGTAAAGTCTTTTTAAGTTGTTTTAGCGTCGTAGCGGGACATTGAGAGTCGATAATGGAATGGAATGGAATGGAATGGAATCGAATGGAATCGAATGGAATGGAATGGAATCGAATGGAATGGAATGGAATGGAATCGAATGGAATCGAATGGAATCGAATGGAATTAAATCACCGCTTCATACAACCACGGAAGAGCATTTCGAGCATTTTGATTGACGATAGTCAGTGTGGCTAACACATAAAACGCACCAAGACACTGGTCTTCTCTCGTTATTCCTCGCCGTGTCATTTTGTCTATCACAGAAACACAAAGCGTGCGAATTTCTGCGTCTGACAATAATGTGATAATATTCATATTTACATGTGCGTGTTGAATTACGAACGGATTGCCAACCGGAGGACAAATGCGTTCTTTCGTATCTTGGGATAAGTTCGCACGATAATTCCATATATCGTGAAGATTACGAATAAATCGTATTAATTCCTCTCGTTGTAATGTATTGAACCATTCGGAGTCAGAATAATTTCCAAGTGTATTAATGTGTTGAAATAAATCTACGACAAATAATTCTTCCTGTCTCTCTCTCGACATACCGCCGCCGCCGCCGCCGCCAGAAGGATTTACGACATCTGTGTTCGTCGCACCATTCTCGTCATTGTTCGAATCGTCCAATTTTATAGAAACGCGAAATCCTAAGAGTGAACCATAAATCAATTTTTCATACAATTTGTTGATAATATTTGCCGTAATCACCTTACGATTATACGGGTTTAAAATCGTTGGATACGAACTAATAATTAAATGATAAATAGAGGCAATATGAAATCCGTATATTTTATCGTCGATGTCGCGATATGTGAACAACTCTGTCGGGTTTATATCCGCCAATCTATCGAATGTGTAAAAGTCAGTATCATTTATACAATCCGCCGTATGTAAATACCCCGGTCCACATAATTTACGATATTTCATCGATATATACTTTCTAAAAATACGCTGTATCCTGACAATGAAATGTGATTGAAGTAAGTGAGTGTATAATCGGGTTGTCATTTCTTGTTTCGTGCCCGATTTTTTAACGCCATAAAATTTGCATAATGTGCGGAGTTCGACTACACTGTATTTCGTGTTTTTTATTTTTTCGTATTCATTTGGTTTGAAAATG
Source organism: Bacteroidota bacterium (assembly GCA_009919265.1). Classification (GTDB taxonomy): domain Bacteria; phylum Bacteroidota; class Ignavibacteria; order Kapaibacteriales; family UBA961; genus UBA961. The sequence goes on from RGCF01000265.1 coordinate 3,322, forward strand.
ATGATATTTGTTTCTTCTTCCGTCGGTTTAGCCGTTTTAGGTGATTCTGGTTCTGCGTCATTGCTCATTTCCGTGATTTTCATTTTTTTACGAGGTTTTATACCGTCGCTAGTGCCGCTGCCGCCGATGCTGCCGGCGATGCTGCCGGCAATCGTTGTATTGATTAAATGCGCTGGAATAATAATATGTTCGATTGGATTTGACGGACACGATGGAATAATGCGTTTTACTTTCATTTTTCGGGCATAATGCTTCAGTGGATTATTGAACATATTGAATTGCGATAATACTATATATAACTTTTGTGTCTCAGCACGATTGTTAAGTTGTGCTTGAATAGCGATGACCGATGCCATTTATAATGAAGTGAACAATTACTATATTATGAGATAAAATGTTTATTTCCTTTTACTACATAAAGATATTTTATGATATTATAGTATAACTGCTTTTAAAATGCGCGTATCTTCGTGCTTTCTGTTATGTCTTCTCTCGGCGTCGCTCGTGTCAAGTATAGTCGTCGTCGATGTCCCGAGAACAGCATTAAGCGGCGATGAGATTTCTCTCGAACCGATATATGATATTATGTTTCCCGAGACAGAACCAGAAAACGGGCGACGATTATTGATTTCGATTAAAAAAGCGGTTAAGCAAGTATTTAAATCGCCGCCTCCGCCGCCTCCCCC
>RGCF01000266.1 GCA_009919265.1 Bacteroidota bacterium
TCATATAGGTCATGTAAACAAGTAGCGGCACCGCCATATTGCGGCCGAAGCGCATGATGTTTCTTTCGATAACTTCTTTCATAGGAAACCTTTCAAGAGAAGCCGATTCTGCTAGCCACCGGAGACATCTCCGCCTGACACGCCAAGTCATAAACCGGAGCCTTGGTCCCTGTACTTGCAATCGAGTTATAAAACCAAGCAAAGTAAATTAACTTCTCACGCTCTTTCTTTACCTGGCTTCTATCTGTGGCGCTCTTAGGAAGGGTCGCGTAGAAGTCCTTCCAGATCTCATCTATTCCTGGGTCATTAGCTTTCATGAGCGGGAAGGTAGAGGAGGGGTGCGACATAGGAATTAGCTTTTAAACAGCTAATTCCTGCCCAGAAATGTCGCGCCTTAATATTAGGATTCCTGTTCAACCTTGAGAATTGGAACTGATGAAACCTCTACTGAAATGGGCAGGCGGAAAACGCCATATTGCTGACATATTGATTTCATCTTTTCCGAAAGACTGGAATAAGCAGACTTACTTCGAACCGTTTATCGGTGGCGCAGCGCTTTTCTTTCAACTAAGTCCATCCAGTGCCATCATTTCAGATGTGAATAAGAGGTTAATTGGTTTCTATAAGCATGTACGTGAAGATCTTGATGAACTTTTGAATGAAATTCGAGATATTTCAATTGAATTTGATAATTGCCCAGACGATTCTAAAAAGCGATATTTCTTAGAGATTAGAGAACAATACAATTCTTCGGATGTCGATTCTTTGGAATCTGCAAGTAAATTATTTGCATTGAATAAATTGTGTTTTAACGGTCTATATAGGGAAAATTCCAAAGGTGGATTTAATGTTCCCTTTGGTCAAAAGAAGAAATTCCCGAACATTGAATTTGATGATTTTAAAAATGCAAATTTGGCATTACAAAATGCAGAAGTGAAAGTAAGTGACTTCGAAACCACAGTCAAAAGCGCTAAATCAGGCGACTTCGTATATTTCGATCCACCATATATTCCGATTGATGCTACTTCAAGTTTCACTTCGTATCATGCCGATGGCTTCTCATTAGATGATCAAAAACGCCTTGCCGCACTTCTGGTGGAACTCAAAAATCGAAACATCAAAGCATTGTGCTCAAATTCGGATACTGAGTTAACTCGAGGAATATATTCAGAATCAAATATGAAGGTAATTCAAGCTCCGAGAATGGTAAGCGCCAAGTCCTCGGGCAGAGGATTAATCAACGAATTGGTAATTTCAAATTACTAATGAAGATAAGAATCCTCGAAAAAATACCTAAGAAATTCGAATTTAAAGAAAGTTTGCTGATTCATTCCGAAGTACTTCAAGCTTTAGGTGAAATTCCGGATTCAACTTTTGATTTGGTGTTTGCAGATCCTCCGTATTTTCTATCGAATGATGGTTTTTCGGTTAAGTCCGGAAAATCAGTATCTGTTAACAAAGGCGACTGGGATAAAAGCCAAGGGTTTGAAAATGAAATTGATTTCCATGAGTCGTGGATAAGGGAATGCCTACGTGTTCTGAAACCAAATGGTTCTATAGTCATATCCGGCACTTATCACAGCATTTACAAATGTGGGTTTTTGCTCCAGAAATTAGGATGCAGAATCGTAAATGACATTTCATGGTTTAAACCAAACGGAGCCCCTGCATTAGCCGGTAGAAACTTCACTGCTAGTCATGAGACTCTCATCTGGGCATCAAAGGGACCAAAGGCAAAACACACTTTCAATTACCTAGTATCCAAGAGTTGGGAAGTGGAAAACGATTCGATTTATCGGACAGGGAAGCAAATGAGATCTGTATGGTCAATCCCATCTACGCCGAAGAGGGAAAAATCCCATGGCGTTCATCCAACTCAAAAGCCATTTGAACTACTGAGACGCGTCGTGGCGATTTGTTCAAAGGAAGGTGACCTAGTTCTAGACCCATTTTGCGGAAGCGGAACGACTGGAGTGGCGAGTTGCCTACTGAATCGTCGTTTCGTGGGTATAGATTTAGAAAAAGAATTTCTGGAACTGAGTGCTAAAAGAATGAGAAGTGCAGATGAAGATTACGCAAAGTATCTCTAAGGCAGGCTTTTCTAATTACGAACAAGCATTTGATGATTTCTATGGGACTTTAAGACCTTCTCTAAAATTATGGGACTATTTCGTAAACTGGGAGAAGGTATTCAGAAATACAAAGCAAATAGAAATCCAGCTGAATCTTTGGAATTACCTACTTGGAAAAGAAAATTTTGATAAAGAATTTATAAGTTTACTCGAGCAGCATCCTGAAATTGTTAAAGCAATCCCATCTATGGTTGTAAGAGATGGCAGCGGTAGTTCTGTTTTTTCTGTTGTGAGCGATATTGGCGATTTGACTAAGCCAGACTTGGTTTTTGATTTTTCACAACCAGCAAGCACTTCAGAATTGCGGCATTCAGCATTGGAATTCTTTAAATCCACCGGTCTAAACCAATTGTTTAAAAAGGACGGTGTAAAGAACTTAGTTGATTATGTTTTAGGAGTAGAAGCAGGCCTTGATTCAAATGGAAGAAAGAATCGCTCAGGAACAAGTATGGAGACCGTGGTTGAGTCTTATCTCACCCCTTTCTGTCAGAAAAACAAATTGGAATACTTATCCCAAGCGACCCCAAATGCAATTAAAGACAAGTGGGGTTTTGCAGTTCCTGTAGATAAATCATCAAGAAGATTCGACTTTGCAATAAGCAATGGAAAAACTTTGGTCTTAATGGAAGTCAATTTTTATGGCGGTGGTGGCTCCAAATTGAAAGCAACCGCAGGAGAATACAAGGGATTAAACGACCTATTGAAAGTGCCGAATACCAAGTTTGTTTGGGTCACAGATGGGGAAGGTTGGCATACGACTAGAGAGCCGTTGCGTTCTGCATACATTGAACTAGATTATTTATGGAATCTCGATTGGCTTTATAGGGATTACTTGGGAGATTTATTTTAGTTACATGAATCTTAATGAGAAGTTTCTGCCGTCTTTTATTGCAATCGTCGAAACTTTCGCCGATCAAGGTTACTTTACGGAAAGTGCACCATTTTTTTGCCCTGACGGAAGGGCGTTTGGATGCAATCATGCCTTGTTGAAAAGAGAATTAGTGATCCAACTCGGTTTGGCTGAATGGCCAATTACGGAACTATCTGCGTATAACAACGATCAGATACTTGATCTAGTTTCTGCTTTTTATCAAATTATAAGTTGCCCCGTGCCAGAAGAAAAGTGGTTCCACGAGTACTGCGGTAATTATCATTTCAACTCATTTGATTCTTCGGCTGGACGATACCAATTTACCGCCCAAATTAATGAAGCTTTCAAAAGACTTGGATTTGGATACTCCATGTCATACGGACGTATAGACAGGAGAAATACAAAGCTGGTTAAATTGTTGACAGATGAAGGTATTTCTCAAAATTTACCAGAACCAATTGCAAAACTGCTTACAAAGTCATTAGAAGAATATTATTCAAATGCGGAGTTTTCGAAATGGTCTGCGGTCAAAACAATCGCAGATGCATTTGAATACTTAAAAAAGCTAGAAGGTACAACCGATGTAAATAAGTCCTTGGGCGTAATTATCGATGGATTGAATCTTGATTTGCGACTACATGAGAATCTAAATGGTTTATTTCAAATTTTGACAAATTTCGACAACGATACGAATATTCGACATCACCATCCGGACCAAGTAGAGATAGATGGGAACTATGAGTTCCTAGATTTTGTTTACGTCATGCACTATGTACTAATTAAATATGCCTCGACCTCAAAAGCTGTAAATTCAGCGTCCTAAATAGGGGCCTTGTTGGCAACACGCCCGTGTCGTACCCCTCTATATACTTCATTTTCGAACAAACGTTCGATAGAATATCCGACGCACAGCCCAAACGAGCCCGTGCCTCCGTCCACAGGAGCTTCCTCTAGATCCGTGGACCGTCGCCGGCGTATCGCACCATTG
>RGCF01000267.1 GCA_009919265.1 Bacteroidota bacterium
TAAAACGATACGCCGCCTCTTGTATATCTCCAACCCGTGTCATATATACATCAATATGTTCAATCGGTTGTTCAATATATCGCCCATTAAGTTGTGTTCGCGGATATCTCTCGGCAGGACCAGCACCGGCGCTGTCACCTTGAAGTCGTTTTAATAGTGAGAACTCGGGTGAATGTTCGATCGGATAAATACGATACGGAAATGTATATGGATTTTCCCCACGAACAAATGAAACATACCCAGTTGCTTTACGAATAAGAAGCTCTTTTCCGATCTCTCGACCATCCGCATCCAAACGAAAATTACCGCGTTCATCAAAAACATCTGTAATATCAATGGTCGCCCTACGGTCATTCAAGTTCATCAAATTAATCAACCAGACAATTTCCTTATAACTATTGTACATTGGTGTTCCAGAGAGAAGCAGCAATCGCACGTTATTTACTTTTTGAACAATTTGAAACAATATTTTTGCGACACGTTTATCTCTGTTATCATCCGTAATGCGAATATTATGAACTTCATCAATGATGATAAGCGTATTCGCGAACAGTTTGCGCAACTTTGTTATCGATAGCGTTTCAATCGCAAGTGCTTCCATTTCGACTGCTTTCGCTATTTCGGTCGCAGTTTTACGCCCCTTTTTTACCGAAGCAACCGAAGATGATGTATTCGTCGCAGTTTTACGACGCACTTCTTGTATTACCGCATCATCCTGTGAAATGCCGATACTTGATGCGTGTGTTCTCGTATAATTCGCAAACTCGTTATAACCAAAAAATAAATAATGAGACGAAATAAGACGATTTATTTGTTTGACGATTTTCTCTCGAGTTAGACCTTTCATATTCATCGGATTAATCTCTTTGATAAACTTATTACCAGTACAAGCGCGAATATTCCATACACCCGGCTCAATCTCTCGAAGCTCGCGTTCATCGAAGAGTTGAAGTCGGAAGTTTTCTTGAACATTCGGTGAAGCAACTACAATAATTTGTTGCGATATTCCCATTTGTTTCATATAATCTCGCATCTCTTCCGCAACACTAATCGCAGAGCAGGTTTTTCCAGTTCCAAGTCCGTGGTATAATAACAAACTATTATATGGCGTCTCCACTGAAAGAAAATTCCGAACAAATTGCTGATTGGGTGCCAGTTCGATCTGCGCATTACATAAAATCTCGGCTTCTTCATCCACCTTTTTCGTATTATCGACATCCATTTTTGTATCAAAAAACTCTTTACGAAGAGCTATTTTTGTATTAAAATTCGGGTCGTTTAATGTTGGATAAAGACCAGTTAATGCGGCAGCAGTGGCGGCAGCGTCAATTTTATTGTCCGGACTATCACTATCATTATCCGATGGTAAAATACCAATATCGTGTATCGTCATCTCTCGTTCAAGCAATTCTTTTTTAAGCAGCAGTTTATTGAATTCCTTACTAAATGGGTTATTGATTTCCTCTGGTTTGAGACGACGTCGTCCTTCTTCTAGTTCTCGTTTCATTCTCTCGACCGTGGATTTCGGGTCTGAACGAATTCCCGTGTCCGCCGCACCTGCGGGTTGCGCAGTAGCACTACGATGTGCCTTTGCTTTCGGTCGTCGTATTGTTCGCTGGTTCGGGTTTTTTATATTTTCTACGGTTTGCTCAATCGAGACATTCTCTGGAATTACAGCTAATGACGCAGCAGCAACAGAAGCAACTGACGGAGTTGGCGATGATTGAATCGTTATTTCTATTGGTATATTTTCTTGTTCTTCGGCCATAGGTATCTCTCTTATCTATCGTATCTATAATTTATATCGTATTTTGACCCTTTATATACATACGCAGAATAAAAAGAATACATCTTTAAAAAATCTGATAGCGGGATAATATGTTATTGATTTTACGAACAATTCCTATTTTTTCTAAATTGTAAGGTCGTATAGTTCGAATACACTCATCAAAAGACATCCATTTCATTAGACCGACTTCCATAATATCGTGCGCCTTTTTCGGTTTCTTATCTAAATCCACCATCGCAAGAAAATACTTCTGCTTATAGCATTTCATATCTGACCCCATAAAGATTTCTTCAAACGGAGCAATATTCTGAATTACATTATCATTACAAATATCGTAACCAGTTTCTTCAAGGCATTCTCTCAAAGCACAAGGAAGATCCTTTTCATTATAGTTACGACGACCCTTAGGAAACCCCCATTCTGTTTCGGTCCAGTTTGTGGTCGAATCCTCGATAAACTGATGTAGCGTTTTAATACGCCCGTCCTTTGTGCGTATTCCACCCAGAACTTGACGATATTTTTCATACGATATCTGTTCTTCATTTTTATACTGACTACTTCGCGTATATTCACCCCATAATAATCGCCAAAGTTGTTCGAATGTAAGACGTAGTAGATTCGCCTTTTCAGTTACGGTCATTTCATCAATAATACGTTGAATATATGCTTCATCGTTTAATGAATATTTTCCACGAATGAAATCAACAAATCCAAATGAATCTCGGCGACGTATCATAAGAAACTCTGGCCCTGTTTCACCACAACGAAATGCGATAACGCCTATACTTGTAATTGGGGCGCGGCAATTATTATACACATGATTTGTTCGATTACAATTATTACAAAAATACTTATTCGTTTCTACGATGGAAGTTGAAACTGACTGCGTGTTGTTCCGGCTGCTGCTGCTGCTGCTGCTACTGCTGCTACTGCTACTGCTGCTGCTGCTGCTATGTGCGTCTGCTCCTATGCCGACGGCACTACCTCCATTGGCCGCTTGTTTTATTCGATGATTTCGAATTTGGGTTATTTCAAGATACGACAACGCTGATTTAGGATTATTTATTTTTGGTATTTCAGGTTGTGCTTCCATTTTTTATAAAATTGCTTATCGTAGTTCTATCTTTGTTTTTATGTCGTTTCATTATAAGCAACGCAAACGATGCTCAAACTCGACGCGAAAGTTTGGGGACCGCATTACTGGTTCTTCTTGATGACAGTGGCGGTGAATTATCCAGATCGTGTAAATGATGTGACGCGTAAAAAATACTACGATTTCATTCAAAACTTTTCGATGTTTATACCTGATCCAGAAATGTCGGCCGAGTTTGAACGAATGCTTGACAAATATCCGGTCACACCATATTTAGACACTCGCGATTCATTTATTCGTTGGGTTCATTTCATCCATAATCGATATAATGTTCTATTGATGAAAGATGAGGTCTCTTTACACGATGCTCTCGAGAGATATTATTTACATTATCGCCCGAAGTCTGTCCAAATTTTAGAAGAATTGAAGTATCGAGAGAAGCTCGTGTATTTGTTACTATTGGCGGGATTAGGGTATGCGGCATATTATTATCATAATCGATAGCGAAATATTCGAGACTATATATAACTTACTAACCAAGTTCGAAACGGTTCTGATAAATGGTAAAAACCGAATACATCGTATTTATTATTACGGCAGTTCTCATTATAAACACATATTATGACGGCCAACCGTTAAAGTTCTTCCAAGGCAATCAAAAGTGGATTAAGATGGCGACATTCGGGTTCATCGGTCTATCTCTCTTCTTGTTTCTACGTCGTAATCCGGAAAACTCTAGGCAATTGTTGTTTCACGCCAACGATATTATTAAGTATAGTTGTATAGTCTGTAATAGGCTGAATAGGTGAGTTACAATAAGTATAACGAATAGGCACTTTAAGACTTATCTCCGCCTGCCAACCATTTACATTATCATCTGTGCCTTCAACAACAGGTTCCATACTGATATCACCATCAAGTGATAAATTCAGGTCAACATAGTATTTGTGTTGGCTTATTTCAGCAATCAATGTCTCTAAGATATAGTGAGTATTTGATATAATTTCATCATAGTTAGAATCACCCATGTTAATCTTATCCATACAATAAACATTGAATGTTAAGATGTTCTCTCTATAGCCAT
>RGCF01000268.1 GCA_009919265.1 Bacteroidota bacterium
CATGAAGTATCAAAGTTAATTACAGTACCTTTTATTATTTAATTGCAGTACAATTAAATAATAAAAGCTAAATGTATAACTCTAAAAAAACTTTAATCTTTCTCTTTCAGATAAAAATAATCTATCGGTTTCCTTTACATTAAATGCTTGAACCCATTCCTTAAATTGAGGTACTATGCGATCTACGCGATCTTCGGCAGGTGCATGAACACTTGTCATAATGGAATATAGGAGTGTTTTCTTTCTAGTAATTTCTCTCCATGAAACGGCATAGGATATAAAGAAATTCCTGTGGGCCTCCTCCTTTTCTTTTTCCGTTTTATTTTCCAGTAATATATTAAGCCCATGGAGAGCTATCTTCAGACCACCTAGATCAGCCCAATTCTCACTCAACGTATTATCTCCATTTAATTTCTTTCTATAATGCTTAAATTTAGAAAAAAACCTTGATACTTTTCTAGTTTGCCTTTTAAACATCTGTCTATTTTTTCTAGTCCACCATTCTTTATAAGTTCCTCTGGGAGAATATAAAGAACCTTCTAAATCAAATCCATGTGTCATTTCATGACATATAGTCGCACCAATTCCACCATGGTTCCATCCTAAAGGGGCATCTAAATGATAAAATGGCCATTGCAAGATACCCCAGGGTATTACAATATGATTTGATTCTTCAAAGTAAGATGCATTTGTTATAAAACATGGATATAGAGTATGTATTGTATCAGCAGATTTTCCAGTGAGGTCTACTATATTTTTAGTTCTAGCAGAATGTATAGAAAAAATAGTATGTAACAGACTATCTGGAGTATATGTGACATCGGGTAAAGGTGCTTCTTTTTCAGAACCTTTTCCTATTTCAAACCGCATTCTATGTAATTTTTCTTTTACACCTGATATTGTTTTCTTTGAAAAAATCTCTGTCTTAGATATTACTTCTATGGCCGATTCTCTCAGATGGCTAACGAATTGTCTAATATCCGATAAAATATGTTGACCTTTGTGTTTTTTGGCGTATAAGTTACATAAAACATCTGGGATAATTTCCTTAATATTAGATAACATTTGCTGCTCATAAGGTGGTTCTTTAGATACACCCTTCAAGGCTTCTTGATATAATTTAGAATAGGCATTACGTATTCTGGGTCTCAGATAGGGTGCTGCTATACGAACTAAATGTATAGATAAGATAGAAAGAATGGTTTCTTCAGTTGTTTTTGTAGAACAAATCCATTTTAAAATATCCTTAAAACGCTCAGATGAATTTACTGTCCATATACGTTTCTCCCATCTAGAATCTAAATCAAGGCCTTCCATAAATGCAGACCATTCAAAGTCAGGAACCCATGATTTTAAAGATGAACCCTTCTTATTTTCAGCTATATGTTTGAACGATCTGTCCAAAATAGGAGCTAAATGCTGTTCAGCGTCGATTGCTTTATATAAAAAAGGAAGTCCTAATTCAATCGAGCATATACTAATAAATTCTTCATATGCTCTCCAGACATCTGTCTTTTTTAAAGATGGCTCAAGATAATATTTAAGAGGTAATAAAAGATTACCAGTAGATAAGGTTGCACGAACTAAATAAGGCTTTTTAATTTCTTCTTTAGCTGTAATATCTAATATGGTGGGTATTGAACATCTGACTAACCATCCAAGAAACCTTGCAATATCTGCAGATGACCTGTAAGCCATAAGGCTATGTAAACAAACTTGCAAATATTCTTCTTCTTTTTCTATAGTCTTATTTTTCCAAATATATCCTAAAAGCTGAAGATGTTGAGTAGCAGTCTTTGGTTTTAAATGTACTGAATTCAAATGAGGCAATGAATGTATTATTTCTAAGAGCTCCTTGTCAGTTTGATATGTCATTTCATCTGAAACACCAAAGGTCCCTTTCCATCCAGGAATATGATGTGATTTCAACCACGATTCATTCACGAATGTATAAAATCCGTCTCCTGGTTGCCTGGTGTCTGACACTGCAGGTACTGAAGGCTTCATGTGAAACCGGGACCTTGTATGATACTTCTCCTGGGATTCCATCCCTCTGTACTATTGTATTGTTTTCTTTTGGCCTTATAATAGATGACATTGTATGATTATTACGTCTAAAAAATTTAGTTTTTAAAGATTTTGTGAATATAGATCGACGATCATAAAGGACTGATTTTGCAATCGGAAGTCCTAGGAGTAAAAGTCTGTTCATTGTAGGATCTTTCTAATTCTGGAATTTCTTTTTTCTTTTGCCAGATTTTTTCTAAAAACCCTATCGCCATTCTTGATTTGATGGAACATAGATGTGTGGCAATAAGCCTGCAAGGCTTATTGCTTCCAATGTTTCCCACAGTTCAAGCAACTGATGAAGATTGTCATTGGTTCATCAGCAGACCTTGTTTGAAGTTCATAGTAAGAACACATTTTCTTCTTACACTGCGAGCAACGGAACCTGTCAGTAGCCATTGCTAAATTGCCTTCTAGGATACGTTTATCACGACGGAATTGTTGATCCTTGAGATCTTTCCAGTTTGCAGGATTGAGTTCATAGGGTGTCCACCGACCAATGCTATCAAGTGTAAATTCACCCTCCTTCCACCTTTCAATAAGAGACTTATTACCAATATAGGAATCCGGATGAAAGTTTGTTAATGTGCGTTTAGCAATAGTTGAATACATCCATTTAAATGTCTCATGATCCCATGTTAGAGGAACCATATGTTTCTTTGCATCATCAAGGGTTGCATTGTAAATACCACGCTCCAAGTCTAAAATATCATCTTCATCACAGTGATCATTCAGGACCTTATGTAGAACCTGGATATTTTTAAGGCGATGCGAGACAGTGGGTTGTTTTGTCTCAGCTTCAGGCTCTAAAACAGACTTAAATTGAAATTGAAGTTGTTGTGGGTCGATCTTTGCAACTTTGCGACTTACACGAACACGCGGTGTCTCTTCCTCTTCCTCCTCAACTGGTATATCATCTTCTAGACCTTCTGCATCTTCCCCTAGATCTTCTGCATCTGCTTCCTCATCGTCTTCTTTAATTTCATCTACATCTTCCTCTTCCTTCTCATCCTCATCGTCATCCTCCTCTAGTTCACCCGAGCAAGCTTTTTCATAAAAGACCTCGTAATCTGAAGGAAGAAAAGGCTCAATTGTCGCTAAACTTTGATCCCAAGTAGACTTTGCTGCATGTGCAATAAGGAGAATGCTGCCATAGATTTCTGTAATAGGACAAGGAGGAGGGAGCTCATGTTGGGAAAGCTCTGTGTCTTTTCCCTTATCATATCCAATCATTGTAATACGCTTTTGTCCATAGGGGTATGATGTTAAAACCGCTGGTGCAGATTTCTTCTTAAGATATGTCTGAATATCCTTGAGAGATGGCTTGTGAGACTTAATCTTCACCAGTGTAACATCACCATCTTGTTTTAATTCAAGAGCTGAAAATGAAGCTGGCATCTATACTAACTATACTATAACGCTTAAATCCCAGGCATTCAAATTTAGTAGATGAATCGGGGTAAGATAATAAAAAGATATTGGTCAAAAAAATCACAAATATCTGAGCATACGGAATTACTAGATATTTGGGATACAGGGTCGCATATATATGAAAGATGGCCAGATAGTACTGAATTCTATTGGAAAGTTATTTCAAGAGAATTAACTGATACTGGCTTTACTGAGGTGCTTGAACAGATGCCTCCGTGGGAGGCACCGGGCCAGGTGTTGCGTCGGGAACAGATACCGTTACTACAGGTATCTCTTTATCACTATCAACTGGGGGAGTGGAGCGTAGGACAAGAGGTTTGCGACGAGGGAGACATGATAAAGGACCTACACATGTCTTTGCAGGATCCACACAACAAACCGTCCTTGAAAGAGAAACAGAAACAGGGACAACGGCCTCAGATGCAACGACCTCAGGGACAACGGCCTCAGATGCAACGACCTCAG
>RGCF01000269.1 GCA_009919265.1 Bacteroidota bacterium
CCACATCGAACTACAAGTATCGTCCTATGGTTCTGGTCACTGACTTGGATGAGATTTACGAATTGGGGCAGACTGCTGGAGAGATTGTCGGCACTACTATATTCGAAACTGTCGGCATTATCCAACATACAGTAGATCCTTATATTGGATATAAGTTTGTTGGTGGTGGGGACAACAGCGTGTCGCCAGCAATCGTACAAGATGTCATCTCGAGAGATGCGACTCTATCATCTTGGGGGTCATTTATTGGATTTATTCAATCTCTCAAAACCTTACACCAAACAACTACATTAGATATGATGGCGTGTGCGTTGTATGCTAATCCAGATTGGAAATACGTGATTGATACGCTTGCTGATCGAGAGAATATTACGATACGCGCTTCTCTTGACAATACAGGAACATCTCTCGATGATGGGAATTGGATTCTTGAAACAGATGACGTGAGTCTTACGACGGTGTATTTCACAGATAAAATCTATGATTGGAAGTATGTGTTGGCGACGTATATTGACACTAGATTCAACGCGTTACGTTGGAATGATAGTATGTATGCGTCGAGAGCCTATGATTCGCGTCTTAAAATCGCGGCAGGAACAAACAATTTCACGATTGAAGCATGGTATTATGAAACAGCCGCACGAATAAATAGCACGATTGTCGATATGGGCAACTACAATTATCTATTTCAAATACGGACCGTCTTCAGCGTACCCAACGGACCCTCGTTCGGCGGTTTGAACTTCTATAATAACGCATTAGGGTGGAGACATGCCCCATCTGCTACCATCACACCTGGTCAGTGGAACCATGTTGCGATTACACGGTCGGGTTCCACATTCACTTATTATGTGAATGGTATTGCCCGACAAACTGCTACAAGTTCAGTAAGTTTACAATCTAACGACAGCACATTTGCGATTGGTATGCAAAGCCCGGATACTTGTACTTGTAATAAAATGAAATTAGACTCCGTTTTGTATGATATTCGTCTTTGGAGTGTGGCGAGAACAGCCGACCAGATTCGAATGAACCGTAATCGCGTCATTCCGGCAAATTCTACCGGTCTCGTTGCAAACTATCTATGTACGGACAACGGAAACATATTCGATGACCGAACCGATAATAATCTTGATACTACACTACAAAGTTATGACGCGTCTCGTTGGTCCAATAGCACGGTTACAATCCCGAATATGGGGTTTCTTATTAGCAATAATTATTCGCTTCGAACAAGTAATTCTGGGTTTGCTTTGAACGCTTTGACACACTTTGATAATATCACTTATACTGATTTCTCAGGCGTGGATTTATCTGGTGTGAATTTCAAGGGAACTGACCTCACTGGCTGTAATTTCACGAATGCGAATTTAACCAATACTGATTTCACAAATGCGACGGTTATGAATATAACATCGACGAATGCGACAACAACTGGTTCGAACTTGTCACAAGCCATTACGAATATGTCTTCTGGTTATGTGCTTAGTCTTGATGGTTTAGATGATGCTGTGGATTTGAGTAGTTCGAGTTGGATGAATACAACGCCTTTTACACAAACAATGACGGTAGAATGCTGGTTCAAAACTGCCGATACTAGCAATCAGAAATTATATACTACACTTGTATCTCGATGGGAAACTGGTGGGTTTGCGGCAACTAGTCAATTTAGACTTGGTATGAACTCTAGTGGGCAAATAACATGTTGGATAGGGAATAATTCTGGTTCGATGGTTCAACTCACAACAACATCGAGTTATAAAGACGCATTATGGCATCACGCATCAGCTACATATAGTGGTGTTACTGGTGTGTTGATGATATATATCGATGGGGCTCTTACAACATCATCTACAAATGCTTCGTTTGGTAACCTTTCAAGTTCGACTAGTGGAATTCGACTTATTATTGGAAGTGACCATGCTGGAACTACTCCTAATTGGCAGACCGACCGTCAATTCCGTGGTTCAATTTCAGATGTCCGTATTTGGACTGCTGTGCGTTCAGCTTCTGAGATTGCGAATAATTATCGCAGTCGTTTAATCGGTAATGAAACTAGTTTGGCAGGATACTGGAAATTAAATCAAGGTTACGGTAATGGTTGGGGGTCATATTCTGCTGTTATGGATTCCACAAATAGTCGATTACACGGAACTATTGTTGGCGCGGGAGCAACACCATCTGGAAGTTGGATAGTAAGTGATATTAATTATAAACCTCGCGTATCAACGCTTACACTAGGTTCAAATAATGGTGTATATAGTTTTTCGGATCCGTCCTTTTCTTTTATTGACCCTAGTTCAAATAGTTTGGGTGATTTTTCATATTTGGTTAGTCCAAGCACGGTTGCGACTGTGAGCAACGGTGCGGCAACAACGAAAACAATATATTCATTAAGTGGTGCCAACTTATCTACCACACTGACAACATACGAATTTCCGCAAATAGCGTCTCTTACGAGTTGGCAGCTTGATATTAGTTTTACTACAACTGGGGGGTCTGGAACGCGAAGAGCATTGATTGGTGATGTATCGAATAATGTCAATACTCTCGGTTGGGGTTTGTGGGTTTCTGCGAATAATAAATTACAATGGTCGTTCAATTCGGCTTCAAGCGAACCAACACAAATGAACGTGAATTTGAATACGCCGTATCTTTTGACTGCGGCACAAAGTTCGGGAACAATAACGCTCACACTGCGTAATTTGGACGAAACATACACCAATAGTCTTTCCATCAGCAACTCGGTTGCGTTATATAGTTTTGATAGCACGGCGAACGATACTTCTGTCAATAACAATCATCTTACTAATACGAATACAGTGACATATAATATAAGTGATTATAAGCGCGGAAGTGCTGCGGCAACATTTGCTGGAAATAACTATTTTCAGGTTACGAATGACGGGCGGTTTTCGCCAGACAACTTAAGTATTTCCTTTTGGGTAAAACCAGTAAGTAGTGCTGGAAGTTATCAAACTATTGCGGCCTGTCGTAATTCCCCATCTCCCAATAATAATGGATGGATCATTTATATAAATCCATCAAATAATTTAGAATTTTGGAGTGGAACTGGAACGGGTTGGAGTGGAAGTGATGTATCGTTATTTACTAGTTTTGGAACTTTGAATACGTGGGTTCATGTTGCGTTTACGTTAAATAAATCGACGCAAGCATTTGTTGTATATATAAATGGTGTCGCAATAACAACGACTACACGAACCTATATAAATAATACAGGAACCAATTTGCGTATTGGTGCGGGAGGAAATGAAGGTGGTGCTACATATTATATGAAAAGTGGTTCGCTCGTTGATGATTTTAGAATATATAACAAAGTATTGACCGCAGCTGAGGTGGGAACTATTGTTGCTGGTTCATCATATGATTCATCAATTACTGTTGGAAGCAATGTAATCGGTAGAGGACCTGTTACTATCGGAACTTGGCCAAATCTTTCAAGTGAAAATTTTTCTGGAACAATATCCTACGTGAATGTATCTGTTCCCACCAGTCAGCGTGTCATTACGATTTCTTCTGGAACAGATACACCCGCAACCGTTACCGCCATACAAGATAGTTCATTGGATTTTGGATCGGGATCACAAACTGCCAGTTTGACCGTGAATAAAATCGCGCCTACCATCGGCACATTAACCGCACCTGCGAAGAACTTCGGTGACGCGTCGTTCAACCTGACCAATCCCACGAGTAACAGCAACGGTGCGTTTAGTTATTCAAGTAGTAACACATCAGTCGCAACAGTAACAACGGGTGGCACGGTCACGATTGTCGGGGCTGGAAACACGACCATCACCGCAACTCAGGCGGCGACCACAAATTACACAAGCGGTAGCGTAACTGCGTCATTGGTGGTTTCACAGGCGGCACCCGCCATCGGGGCGTTGTCGGCACCTGCGAAGACTTATGGTGACGCATCGTTCAACCTGACCAATCCCAC
>RGCF01000270.1 GCA_009919265.1 Bacteroidota bacterium
GCAAAATAAACCCAAATCATGGATATCAACGAACGAAACGACTAAATGATTCGCCACCTTCTTCCAAAGTTGGAGAGAAGGTTCCCAGAATAGGTTGTCCATCGATGGACGTGGTGCCTAACGGTTCTCTCCATTGGATGATATTGTTCTTTCATTGTGTCATCCAATTCAACGATGAATTTTGATGGGTCCTCCATTTCATACTTTGGATGTTCACCATTCTTTCTCCTCTTAATCTCCTCATTCATCCGATAATTTTGTTCTTTATACATATGATAATGGTCACCTTCCTTCAAAACAACACCCCAACCATTTTCTTCATAATACCTATCTTCAACCCTTTGTATTAAGACATTTGCATCATCGGGTAGTTCAGGATGTTCTTCCAAAAACTTTTTCAATTTTCCAACAGTAAGATAATCCTTATACTTACTTAAATCTTCTAATACTCTTACTTTCTTATTAGTATCCATAATCCGAAATCAAAACATAAAAAGTTAATTCCAAAGTTGTATCGTGTTCCATAACTCTTGGTTATGAATATTGTTGGGATGATTGCAATTTGTTTGAAGTCATCAGTCCAAGTCAAATCAAAGAATGGTATTATTTTCATAGTATTTTTGCGTATTTTATTAGTTCATATGTCTCAGTATAACCCATTCCACCATTGTCTTCTTCAACAATATCAAACTCAACTTTCTTACCGATGTTTGTTTCATCCAATTCACTTTTGGGATGTACTGGTATGATTTCGTTGTTCTTAACTTCAACAAACCAACCTTTTGTTGTTTTATATAGTTTACCTGTCATTATGAAAGATATTTTGACATGTTAATCGCCGCAGTTCTTGCGTCTTCCCAATTTTTAATCATATGTTTTCCTCTTTTGTTGAATGGTATAACTGATTTAATTCCATCATTATAAATCCATTTTTTGTCAAAGTCGTCACCCTTCTCATATGACTTGACATATTTTTTCCACCACTTTTTAAACTCCTTCTCATTGTAATCTTCAACAACAGGATTATACTTCTCATCAAATATTCTATCACCGATTGTAAACAAAGCACCACCACGATGAGTGTATCCATAATAACCTTTAATCCCATCTTGACCGTTAACTATGGTGTCCTCCAATCTTGGAGTGTTCCAAACAATAGCAACCCCGTGTGGATATTCTTCACAAACAGTCATTCCGTTATTGAAATACCACCAAGCTCTATCAATATCACCAATGTATTTTCCTTCCTTGGTTAAGAAGGAATTCTCCAAAGTATATTCATTATTCTTTCCAAAAGTATGAGTTCCAATAACACCATCAGTGTATTTCTCAATCAACTTAACTTTTTCAGGGTCAACATTTGAGTGTCCTTCCATAACCTGTTTAGGTATGAACCTAGAAACCAATTTGGTAAACCCTAAATTAAGGTGAACTTTATTTAATTTACCATCCTGACTACTTGAATAGTGTGGGTATTTCTCAAACTTCAATATCATCTTACCGAGATATGGAGTTCTATTTTTAATCAGTTTTTCAATCATATTATTTATCAGCGTTTAACAATCTTTCAAGATGATGGTCATTCGGCATATCTGATAACATTTCTCTTTTTTCCATCACCGGAACAATCTCCCTTAACAAATTATAAGGACGAAATTCAGGATGTCCATCAAAACCAACATCCATTTTCTTCCCTTTACCAAACTTTCTTTCATTTGGTAAGTGAACGTGTCCGTGAAGATGAATAACTCCCTTGTTTAGTCCATCCCAACTTTGGATTGGGTAGTGCATGCAAGCAAACTCGTGACGCTTTGTCACACCTTTCTTAACAGGTTCCATAACCACAATTCGTAAGTAATGAGATACTGAACTGAATAATGATTTAACATTATCTCGGTTTCTCTCAATGTGGTGGTCGTGGTTTCCAAGTACCAAGTGAACATTCTGACACACAATTCTATCACGGAATTGTTTAATGAATTCAAATCCACCAAATGACCAGTCACCAAGACAAATTAATACATCGTCCTGACCCACATTCCAGTTAATCCCATTTAGGATTGACTCGTTCATTCTTTCGAGTGTTGGGAAGTCCCGAGTTTGGTCCTCAGGAACTTCCCCGTCCAATGTTCTCCAATTAGTTGTCCCCCTACAAATGTTTTTGTGATTGTAGTGAGGGTCAGAACATATCCAAATGTTTGGAAATACTCCCTTTATATCCTGCTCTATCTTTAATACCATACGGCAAATATATTAATAATGTTTTAATCCCACCAACCTCTAATGTCAGTTCCATCTAATTTTTCATAAAAATCTTCACCTGATTCTCGGATTAAGTCATAGTCAGGTCCTTTGATAATGTAACAAAGTTCTTCCCAATATTCCTTTTGGATTTGGTGAGACCTTTCCAAGATTTTATGATTATGTTCTTTTTCTTCGGGAGTATCTTTATCTAATAACTCATATGAACCTTCGTGACCTTCTGCCGGCACGAACTCCCAAGGATGTAAAATCATTTCAATACCCAGTTCCTTCTCGGCTTCTTCAATGAATTTATCATTAGCGCAAACATCAATAAGATATGACAGTCGTTTCATCTTTGCAACTTTCTTCATGCGACTCTCATCAACTTCGTGTCCACGAGTTTCAATTTTCCACGCCATATCATCAACCACAGTTTTCACCCAAGGCAATATAGAACCGTCACCATTATACCAAGTGTGGTTCCATAAGTTCTTACGGAACAACCAAAGATTACGGAAAAAGTTTGGTAGGTCATATCTAAATAAGTCGTAGGTTTTCCAATACCATCTCTGACGGTTTATCATTCTTTCAAAGCTTTCAAAAAATGTGTCTGCAAATTTTGTTTTCATCGTATTAATTCGTCTATATTAATATTACGTTCATTCATTAATTCTCTCAACTTATTGAAGACATCGTCAACTCCTTTGTAGTATTCTTCTCCGTATTCAGAACCCATAGTTATTCTTTTACGAGCGTTAGTGCTCATTTCAAATAAAATGGATGCCATATCAGTAGCTTTCACACAACGCATGTGTGACATCCTATCTTCAGAATCTTCTAAATCAAATTCAAGTTTTGCTTTCATTGTGCAAATATACAATAAAATTATTCTTCTCCCAAATCCTCCTCAGGATTAAATTGCTCAAAGTGAGTATTCTCATCCATTGCTTTCCACCCACCTTCACCTTCAAGTGATGTAAAGGCAAGTGTAACAACACAACTTCTAATACCTTCAAGTTCTCTTTCAATATCGTAAATCTCCAAATCAACAATGTCATCACCATCAATTCGTTTGTTTAATTTAGAAACCAAAGAGTTATAACTTCTCAACAAATGGTTTCTTAATCCGTCCATACTTACTTCCATCACTTATTTATTTTATAGATTTCATAATATACTGTATCACCAACTGAATAGTTCTTCAGAGTTTTGAATGTTGTTGTATCATCAATGGTAACATCGTAATACAGATTCATTTCCTCTTGGACACTTCTTGGTGTGTGTCGTTTAACACTGGTAACTACGTGTTTTTCTCTACCGACATAGGCAGCACTTTTACCACCATCTTTCAATACGATAGCAATTATACACATCGCAAATAATACTATTGCGGTTCCAACTACAAAATTTGCCCAAAAATTCTTTTCATTCATAACTTTTTATATTCAGGTTTTAAATAATTCCATATTACTTTATCAGTGCTCTTACCATCCCACATCAAAAAACATAAAGCCTTTATCTTTGGGTGGGTCTTACATTCTTCCAAATGTAATGCAAACTCTTTCTTTGATGGTTCAGGGTCTCTATCACCATATTTACCGTATCGGAAATAGTCGTGTATTTTACCAGCATATTCACCATAACGATAGTGGTCGTATCTTAAATCCGCAACATACATCCTTATCT
>RGCF01000028.1 GCA_009919265.1 Bacteroidota bacterium
TGGGTGGAATGATTGTTGAATACTTAATTGGAAATGCATTCAACCTAAAAAATAGTGGAATTGCTCCCCTCTTTATTCTGATTGGTATGACAAGTATTGAATATCTCCGTGGAGGTACTATTCAAACTGTTGGCTTTTCATTTGATGAAAAAACTCATTTTGATTTGATTATTGGATTCATGCTAGGATCACTTCCAATTGTCGTATACATTGTGATTCTCTATGCATTTCAATTAGTTCAGATTTCTGATGTGAAGGACATAGTACCTTCAGGAATGATATCAATAATCATGTTTGCAATCTTGGAAGAATTACTTTTCCGTGGAATGATTTTCCAAGCCTGTGTAGAGCGTTTCTCTTTTCCTTCAATGAGTTTACTCTTTTCTGCATTATTTGCATCAGCTCATGTTCTGAATCCGTCATTTGATTTACTTTCTATGTTAAATACATTTCTTGCTGGACTTCTCTTTTCATATGCATGGTATCATTCACGATCATTATGGCTTCCAATTGCAATACATATTGGATGGAATCTTACTCTGAATATGACAGGACTGACATTAAGTGGACTTGACACGACTGCTTCATTTATTATTGTCAACATACACCCAAATGTATGGCAACCTTGGTTGAATAGTGCTTATGGAATTGAAGGAACAGTCTATTGCACAGTAATGTTGATATTTATGGGATTCATCATTTCCAACATTTCAATTGCACCACAGAGATATGCGAGATTCTTTGATTTGGAATATTATATTCACCAATCACGTCATGAATAATTGTTCTATGATAAAGCATTCAATGTATAGTAGAGGCATTCGTCGTTTTCTAACAATGATTGCCTTGCTATGTATCATACAAACATCACCCCTTCAATCACAATGGATCATGATGCGTTCTGATGCTGATTCTCTTGTGCAAATGGGCGCCACCATGATTTACAATATGGAGTTTGATGCTGCATCAGCATTATTTGGAAAAGTTATTGATATGTATCCAAAGCATCCTGCTGGCTATTTCTTAGATGCAATGGTTGAATGGTGGCGTATTCAAGCTGACAGAAGAAAGAAAAACAATGATGAGGTGTTTTTGAATAAGTGTGCGAAAGTCATTGTATTATGTGATGAATTGTTAAGTCTGAATGAAAAAGACTTATCTGCCTTATTTTTTAAAGGTGGTGCTCTTGGATTCAGAGGTCGATATTATGCAGGAAGAGAATCTTGGATAAAGGCAGCTGATGATGGGAATGTGGCATTTAAGATTTTACAACAATGTCAACAACTTGCCCCAGGAAATCATGATATCATGCTTGGTACTGGATTATATAATTATTATGCATCAGCACTACCTGAACAATATCCGGCCCTGAAAGCTGTGATGATGTTTCTGCCAAAAGGTGATAAAAATATTGGCATCATGCAATTGCAAGCTGCAGGAAGAGGTGCAAAATATGCTGCAACAGAAGCTAAGGTTTCACTCCTACAAGTTTGGTATCAATTTGAAAAAAATGCTGTTGAAGCATTGCCGGTTGCAATGGATCTCTATACACGATATCCGAAGAATCCATATTTCCACAGATATGTTGGTAGATGTCAAGTTATGTTGGGAATGTGGACCGAAATGGAGCAAACTTGGAGAAATGTTGTCAATCGTTGTATAAATCGAAATATTGGGTATGATCAACAAACAGCCAGAGAAGGACTCTACTATATTGGTCTTGCACTCATGAATCGCAAACAATTGGATTCAGCTTTAACATATTTTTACAAATGTGATGAAGCAGGTCGATTTCTTGATGAAGACATATCAGGATTTACTATTAAAGTAAATATGAAAATTGGCAATATCTATGATGTTCAAGGTAAGCGTTCACTTGCCATTGAACAATATAAAAAAGTACTAAAATGGGATGATAGACAAAATTCTCATGAAGAAGCCAAACGTTATATCAATCAACCCTTCTCTTTTTGATCTGGAGATTACTCGTGAGTGAACAATCATCAATAGACAAATGGAATCAATTAGCTGCTAAAGAATTGAAGGGTGATTCCACGGATTCTCTGCATAAGCAAACAGCTGAGCAAATCACCATAAAACCTGTGTATTCATCGAGTGATATTCCAAATCATTTATCCGGTGATGAAATGCCAGGTGTGTACCCATATGTGCGTGGCCCTTATGCAACCATGTATGCTAATAGACCTTGGACAATCCGCCAATATGCAGGATTTTCAACAGCCGCAGAATCAAATGCATTTTATAGAAGAAATCTTGCCGCAGGACAAAAGGGTTTATCCGTCGCATTTGATTTGGCAACGCATCGTGGCTATGATTCAGATCATCCACGCGTTGTAGGCGATGTTGGAAAAGCAGGTGTTGCAATTGATTCCGTTGAAGACATGAAAACACTCTTTAATGGCATTCCACTTGAGAGCATGTCTGTATCGATGACAATGAATGGAGCAGTTATACCTGTCCTAGCAATGTTCATCGTAGCCGGCGAAGAACAAGGTGTAAAGATGGAGGATTTATCAGGAACTATACAAAATGATATCCTTAAAGAATTCATGGTTCGGAATACTTTTATTTATCCTCCTGAACCATCTATGAGAATTGTTTCTGATATTATTGAATTCACTAGTAAGTATATGCCGAAATTCAATAGCATCAGCATTAGTGGTTATCACATGCATGAAGCAGGTGCAAGTGCAGTTCAAGAAATCGCTTATACAATTGCAGATGGATTGGAATATGTGAAAAGTGCACTCGATCGCGGCTTACATATTGATGATTTCGCACCCCGACTTTCTTTCTTTTGGGGAATCGGCATGAACTTTTTCATGGAAATCGCAAAAATGCGTGCCGCTAGAAAATTGTGGGCTGAAGAAATCCAGAAATTTAATCCTCAGAAGCAAAGTTCATTATTACTAAGAACGCATTGTCAGACTTCCGGTTGGTCACTTGCTGCTCAAGATCCTTATAATAATGTCATTCGTACAACAATTGAAGCAATGTCAGCTATTTTAGGTGGAACGCAATCCTTGCACACTAATTCATTTGATGAAGCACTGGGATTACCAACCGATGCATCTGCTCGTATTGCTCGTAACACGCAATTGATTCTTGCAGAAGAAACGCATATAACAGAAGTAGCTGATCCTCTTGGTGGATCATATTATGTTGAATCCTTGACTGAATCATTGTATCAAGAAGCAAAGAAGATCATGTCTGAGATCGTTCAATTGGGTGGCATGACGAAGGCTATTCAACAAGGTATACCCAAGAGAAGAATCGAAGAATCCGCCGCACGCCGACAAGCCCTCATTGATCAGAAAAAAGAAGTCATTGTAGGTGTAAATAAATATCAGCCCAAAGAAGAAACCATCGTAGATGTATTGGATATTGATAATACAGCTGTCTTGCAAGAGCAAGTCAAACAATTGAATCACATTAAACAAACAAGAGATAATCAATTGGTTGCTACTTCCCTTGCAAAGATTCAAGAGATAGCTCAATCTGGTTCAGGCAATTTATTGGAAGCGGCAATAGAAGCAGCCAAACATAGGGCTACATTAGGTGAGATTTCAGAATCAATGGCTTCAGTTTTTGGTAGATATGAGCCACAAGTTTCATTGATAAGCGGTGTATATGCCTCTCATAATCAAGATAATCAAGGATTTGCCATGGTGAAGGATGAAATCATAGCATTTGAAAAGAAATTTGGAAGAAGACCTCGCATCATGGTTGCAAAACTTGGTCAAGATGGACATGATCGTGGAGCACATGTGATCGCAACCGGTTTTGCAGATGCAGGATTTGATGTTGATCTGGGCCCTCTCTTTCAAACACCTGAAGAAGCTGCAAGACAAGCAATTGAAAGTGATGTACATGTGATTGGTGTTTCGAGTCAAGCAGCAGGACATAAGACACTCATACCACTATTAATCAACTCGCTCAAAGATCAAGGAGCTGAAGATATTATTGTAATCACCGGAGGTGTAATTCCACCAAAAGATTATGATGAATTGTATGCTGCAGGTGTTAAAGCAGTCTTTGGTCCGGGAACAAATGTCACCGAAGCTGCAATGGATGTTGTTCGATTGATTAACAAAGAATAAAGAAGGCCTCCAATGGAGGCCTTTACTATTATGAGCACACTTTGACAAGTAGGTCTATTACTCGATTTGAATATCCCCATTCATTATCATACCAACCAACAACTTTCACAAGATTTCCCATTGACATAGTTGATTGTGCATCAAAAATGCATGAATGTGGATTTCCAATGATGTCCACCGATACAAGTGGATCTTCCGAATATTCTAAAATGCCTTTCAAATATGTATCAGCTGCTGCTTTCATGGCAGCATTGATTTCTTCTTTAGTGGTCTCTTTTTTTAATACTGCGGTGAAATCTGTCACCGATCCATCGGGAGTAGGAACTCGGAAAGAAAAACCATCCAATTTTCCTTTTAATTCAGGAAGTACTTCTCCTACTGCTTTTGCTGCTCCTGTTGTAGTTGGGATGATGCTTACTGCTGCAGAACGAGCTCTACGAAGATCTTTATGGGGCAGATCCAAAATACGCTGATCATTTGTATATGCATGAACTGTTGTCATATATCCTTTTTCGATTCCAAATGCATCATTGAGTACTTTAACCATAGGTGCAAGACAGTTCGTTGTGCATGATGCATTGGAAAGTATCGATTCAGCTCCTGTCAATGTGGAATCATTCACACCAAGTACCACTGTTCTATCAAGAGCATCTTTAGCAGGTGAAGTCAGAATTACTTTCTTGGCATGCTTCAAGTGTTTCGACAATTGCTCTTTAGAGCTAAAAACGCCTGTGGATTCAATGACGCAATCCAGTTCAGACCATGGAATAGATTCGATGGACTTTTCAGCACTAATTGCTATTGTTTTGCCATTCACTATGATGGAAGAGTCTTGAGCAATTACCTCACCTGAAAAACGGCCATGAACCGAATCATATTTTAGAAGATGAGCCAATGTTTTGGCATCTGTGAGATCATTAATGCCGACAATCTCAATGAGATCTGGTCTTGCAGCTGCCACTCTAAACACGAGACGCCCAATGCGTCCAAAACCATTGATTGCTATACGTATTGCCATGGAGAGATAGTACCGAAAGTGAAAAATAATAGACACAAAAATACAAATTCGTGTTGCCTTGGAAAACTCATTAGAAAAATATCGATAATCAGGTTGAATCGATTGATTTTCCTGTAATTTTGCCATATAACAAGTTCGTATCATAAAATAATTCCCCAAAAAATACATGGCAATTCATCCGCTTCTGGCTAATGCAGTTGATTTTGAACTTCGATTTTGTCTTGAAGTCTTGAAATTGGAGTCATTTCATTTGGGATATTCAGACTCTGAGCAAGATGTAATCGATTCATTGTCTGCATTAAAGTCAGCACAGGCAACATATACACAAAGTATCGTAGATTGGATTCCCAATACTAGCTGCACAATCCTTGATGTTGGTTGTGGCATCGGTGATGTCGACTTGGCTCTTGAAAAAGCAGGATATATTGTTCATGGCCTCTCCCCTGAGGCTCAACACAAACCATATTTTCGCAATTTGCATCCTGAAAGTAGATTCATTCATTCCGGTATTGAGACATATAACCCGATGATTCAATATGATGTGTTACTCATGAGTGAATCAAATAATTATTTCACATTGCTGGATGGGATGTCTGCTATAGCTCGATGCGTGAAACCTGGTGGACATGCACTTGTATCGGGATTTTTCAGAACTTCGGATGATCCGTTGATCAATTCAAACATGGTGTATAGAACTGAATTTGAGAATGCCTGTGGTCTTCGGGGATTTCGGGTGATTCGATCAGAAAACATGAGTCATAGAATTATTCCTACTCTTCGTTTTACTGAGTCTCTTTTTCGACAATATATGCTACCTACTTTGCGCATTGTCCAAGATTTGATGCTTGGATTTTCACCAACATTGAGATTTCTTCTTGGAACTGTCTTTAAACGTATGGGGAATTTCTTGGAGATTCTTGAACAATGGTATGATGCTAATTTAAGTGAGGGTTATTTCCGTGAGAATATGACATATCATGCATATTTGATTCAAATTCCGGAACAAGAATGAATATCCTGGTATTCATATTCACATTTTTGATGAGTACTCATGTACTCTTCGCACAAGATTCACTTCTTGCTTCTAATAGTGCTATCCCTGTGAATGAGTCTTCACTTGCAGATTCACCTATTCCACCAACATATCTTTCACCTTCTGAATTTACATATGCCGGATTCCATCGTACAACATTGATGGGCACTCCGCCATATCGAGAAACCACAATTAAGACAACGCCATTTGCGATATTATCAGGGACATATGTTGCTGCGATTACGGCTTTGCATATTTATCAGGTAAATACGATTTGGGATTCAACAACTTCATTTAGAATTATTGAAGATGGTGATTACGGTTTATATGTTGATAAATTAGGGCATGTGTGGGGTGGATACATGAATGCTTATATCCTTTCGGAATTCTTGATGGGATCCGGTTTCAGTCATGATGCTGCTACTCATTGGGGAGCCGCCATGTCATTTGCCTATCAGTCTTATGTTGAGATTCTTGATGGATTTGGTAAGAATTGGGGTTTTTCACCCTCAGATATGTATTCAAATATGCTTGGACTTGGATTCTTTGTAGGACAACATCATTTACCATTTCTTCAGAACTTTACACCTAAAGGAAATTATATTCCGCCATCATGGTATGGTTCAAAGCATAGAGATCAATCTTCCTCGTTTATTGATGATTATAGCGGTTATACCTTTATGCTGAGCGCAAATGTAAATAATCTCCTTCCTAAAGCACTTGATACATATTGGCCTGATTGGCTGAATATTGGTGTCGGATATACTGCAAGAAATCTTACATATAAGAATGGCGATAGGAAGTATCTCATAGGTCTTGATATTAATCCGGCAATGGTATTGCCGGATGGTGGTACAGAGTGGAATTGGTTCAAGCAATCATTGAATTATATACTTCTTCCCCTTCCAATGATCGAGCTTAGTCCTGATGGACCACCAGTTTTTCGATTGATGTATCCATTCCATTTTTCAATAGGTTCCATACACTTTTAAGGAGAATGCAATAATTATAGACTAAACTCGTTCCTACCTTCCTTTATTATGGGGATGAAATGGTCTCGACGGGGTGAATGCAGTACGAAGAAGCATGCCGAGCTACGCTGGTGGAGCTCGTTAATACAACTGGCGAAATCATATGTGGCAACACTATGAACTATCGTTTAGCTGCCTAATCAATAAGATCTAGGTCTAAACCATCTGACCATCGTTTGCTCCTTGGCGATGAATCGGGTGTCACCTTTAGGGGAGCTGCTATTTGGACATTGAGTTTGTACCAAATCTAAGATTACTACTCATCGTGCAATAGGCCTGTCATTTGGCGTACGATTGCATTAAATTCATTGAATGACTGAGCATGGAGAGGCTTCGACTTCAGCACTTCGGACGCGGGTTCGACTCCCGCCATCTCCACAAGTAATCCGCATGATGTATTTCATGCGGATTGTTTTTTGGTCTGTGATAGAGGGAAATCATGAAAAGAAATGGAATAGTAAACCTTCTTCGTTGTTGGTTTAATGAGAGATTTAGGGAAACAAAACCATATAAAGAAATCATTCCGAGAAATTATTTCCATGCATTACAAATGAATTCTTTTTCTATTGTAAAAAACAATATGCAAGGCGAAGGTATTGATACTGATAATCAGGAATATGGAGTAATCGTCCTACCTTATGATGAGCAATATGAACTTATTGAAGATGATACAATGCTTGAAATAGTAAATCAATGGATTGAATTGGAATGTAAAAATAAACTCCCTAATCAAATGAAGATTGCTCCGTCAATTCGTGGAGCATACATAGCTGATACCGGCGAGATATTTAATCAATCATCGATTTGTATTTTATTATCAAAGTGTGAAATCATTGAAATTGTTGCGATGTAAGTTGTTGCCCCTTCTTCATAAACTGATATTCTACAAGGCATCATGACAGAAAAAAGTGGAGTATGAGCGAGTATTTTGGAAGCCATAGATGCCCGACAGAGTTCGAATGTCCATGCCTTCCTTTCAATTGGAAATCCTTTACCTTCAAGAATGGTGTGGAAATCATAATTGTATAGAATTGAGAATCCTGATGCAGGTGCAAGCTCTTGAAGTTGTGTAATGACATGATCAAGTGATTTTTGTGCTGTGATTGTATGAAACATGAAGCAATCCCATTAAAGTAATAATAAATAGACTGCAGCTGCTGCAGCGCTCATTCTTCCCCCATTTGTTGTCGCTATAATTGTACCTGATGAGGAATTTCCTTTGCGGACTTTTGTACCATCTATAAATGCAATGATTTTACCACTGGAAGAATTTCCTTCTCTCACATAATTTCCAACTATCGTTGCTATGATTGTACCGGATGGTGAATTTCCTTTTCGTATTTTTTCGCCATCAATAGTCATAACTATTTCACCAGAAGGTGAATTACCTCGCCGAATTCGACTTTTGTCCATAGTTAAAAAAATCTGACCAGATGGAGATTGGCCCATGCGCATTGTTTGGGCAAGTGATTCAATATTGCACAAGCTTAAAGCTAAACACATGAAGAAGACTATTTGTAGCATAGATATATGAGTTATTGGTGTATGAGAGAAATGATATCTTTTTCGCATTGCAAGAATCCATGATCTCCTTTTGGTAATGTTTTTATTCCATTCATGAATAGTATGAATCCCTCATGAGTAGCTTTATTAAAAAACATAGTAGAGTATGCTCCATTTGCTCTGCCGATATGTCCAATATACTGTAGTTCTACATTATTGAACTTATCCTTTTTAGGTGTATTTGTTAATATTTGCAATCCTAGACCCCAAGATTGAAATAAATCATTGAATTGAAGTTTTGAATTATGCCCATCATTATTCCATGATTCTGTAAGCATTAATCCAGTGGTTTCTGAAGAAAGCAGTGAATCAGTGGAAAGAAATGAGTGTACAAGTTTTGCCAAATCTCGTGCTTGTATCCTTAGGCCTGCTTGAGGTGAAAACCGGAATGGGTTATGTCCAGGCTCATATGTATTGATGGGTTTATAAACTAATGTAAACGGTTTTGTTAGAAAATCACCTTCAGGATTCCACTTCTTATTTGAATATCTGTATTGAGTGGCAATGATGGAACCATTCGGTATATCTTGAAGTAAAAATCCTGCTTTGATATTCAGAGGTTTAAAAATGTGTTGTTGAACATATTCTGCATATGATATTCCACTCACTTTCTCAATAATCCAGGCCAAGATGACAAAATTAATATTGGTATAATTAAAAAATGTACCCGGAACAGCTGTGACAATTTCTCCAGAATTCAATGTGACAGTTTTTGGAAGGAATGTTTCTTTTGTAAGATATCTCTGCGTGAATAACTGATTTATAGCGGGTATGACAGTATCATTATTCACTGTATCAATATAGATTGATCTCTTTGCAAATTCGAATGCTCCATCAGAATCTCTGATTGTACTCGTATGATTCAACAACATGCGAATAGTGATGGGAATTTGGGGAAATTCAGAATTTCTGAAAGGTACATTCAACAAAGTAGATATGTCAGTATCTAAATTATACTTCCCTTTTTCCATCAATTGCATTATTGCTATTGCCGTGATGAACTTTGAAATACTTGCTATTCGAAAATAGGTGGAGTCTGTCCATTGTATATTTTGTTCCAGTCTTGCCTTCCCGAATGAATATTGTTTGATGCCATGATCATTGAAAGATACGATTGTACCTCCCAATATGTCATGCCGATCAATTACTGAATCAAGTGAATGAATCATTGATTCAGTAAATCCATGGTTGTTTTCTTCACCCGAATAAAGTGACAAACCACCTGCAATCAGCATGCAAAATGATATGATGAAGATAACTTTATATTTAATGAAGAGTTGCGTCATCAAAGATGTTGCTGATGATTTCATTTATACCATAAAAAAAGAGGCACTAATTGTGCCTCTTTCGATTTGTGTTTTATAGTTTCACATTGCATAATGCAATTGTAAAATAAATGGAGAAGGTCCATTATTTGATTTTACAAGGTTGATACCAACACCGGCTTTCATTACCGGAGAAATTGCATACTCTGCTCCGAAGTTAAGTCCATTCATCCAATGCTCTCCTGTCATGAACTCTCCTTTGATTCGAATTTTGTCATTGATGACAGGATAATCAAACCCCGCCATAAAACCGATGGTTGATGTTCCAAACATGGATGCATTTCCATAATACAATCCACCATTGATATGTGCCTTTGAAATTAATTTATTGGCTGTAACAAGTGCATATGCATAATATGAGCCATTTGAATTCAGATAATATGTACCGCCAATTGTCAGATTGTGATCAGCAGTAAGAGTTTCTCTGTGTTGAAAGCCCAATCCAACCCAACTATCACCATAATCATAATGCAATAGATTTGCTCCTATCTCAGTGTCTTTGTTAATGCCATACATACCATTTATTGATGTTCTGTCTAGCGTATTTGTTAAAAAAGTATTTGCCTGGAAATAGAATTTTCCCTCAGGCGTGACAACTGAGCTTGGCACATTATAATACGTTTGTTGGGCATTCAAGGTTGAACCCATACAAAGTGTGAATAATGCCAAAATAAAGCGTGAGATGTGTTTCATAACAACCTTCCCATGTAAATGTGAATATCGGGATGAGATCCCTGTTTGCTGCATAACAAAAGTAGAAAAATTAGTCCGTTTAATGAAACTTATATAAATAAGAATATTTTGGTCATGTTTAACATATTCTTTAATTTAGACTAAGTCCAAATAAGCAATAAATCTGCAATAGTACCCTATGAAAAGACATATCTCTCAGATAGCCTTACTTATTACTCTGTTTTTGTTCTTTTTGAATGCTTGTACCGAGCAAGGCACCAATATACCTGATATTCAAACTTCATATGATACAACAGGATATGAATCAGCTACCAACAAAGAACTTCAACTCATTGATAAGCATATTGAATTGGTAACTCTTTTAAAATCCGGAAGAAGTACTTCTGTCATCTTACCTTTTGACAGTATTCTTCCCTATATAGCTCCTCATTTACAATATGGATCTGAATCGCTTAAGACGTTATTTACTTCTTCATTGAAAGAATTGTCTAAAGCATCTGGTAATAGTTATGACCCATTTGACTCCATACAAAATGAAGGTGGAACCTATGGTGGTTATTTGTTTGATGAACAAGGTTTGGAACATGAGCAAATACTTGATAAATCATCATACATAGGTTTATTTTATTCAATTGCAGAACAATGTGCTCTAAATGGAGAGACAACGCATAAATATATTGCGCTCTATGGAGCCACTCCATTTTTTGCAAATAGTGACATTGCACTCATTCATAAGGATAGATTGTCAGCTGGTTATGCTGCACGAAGAGATAAGAATGCAGGCGATGGTGTCTATTTGTCTTGGAAGAAAGCAATTATCTCCATGCAAGGCCATCAGAAAGCGGGTACATCGCATATGGCAAATATAGCAGAAGAAAGAAAAAAGATATTTCAAGCATGGGAAAAAGCCATCATGGCAACCGTTATCAATTATTGCTATGGTGCTTATGATAAATTTATAATGACTAATCCCACTAAGTCCGACCTTGCTTCCGGACTTCATTCAGTATCAGAGGCAATTGCATTTGTAAAAGGTCTTCAAACTGTCAATGAATGCATTATTTCTCCTAGTCAAGTGCAAACATTATTGACACTACTTAAGGCTGAACAACCTTCTCTCTTTGTCACAAAAGCATATGTAACAACTCCAAATCTTTTGCAAGCTATCTCTGAAATCCAACATGTGTATGGATTTACAAATCAAGAGATTGAAGACTTCAAAATAAACTGGGTCACCGTTCAAAACAGAAAGTAATCATGAATATACATCATAGAACTATCCTCCTAGCTTTTATTTCCCTTCTGTGCATAGTTTCCTGTGATGATCCATCAGGAATCGTACAACAGGGGTATGATCGAAAGTCAATGCTTGAGTTTACAGAAAAACAAACAATAATTCCGCTTTTGACTGATGTCCATGTAGCAATGAAGAAATTAGATTCTACATTGATTGCATTAGATAAAAATAGATCAGAAGAGCTTGCTCAAGCTGCGAGAGATGCATGGAGAAAATTGGCAATAGCTTGGCAATATGCAGTAATCTTTGATTTTGGTCCTGCAGAAATGAATGATGGAAGTTTATTTCAACAAATTGGTACATTCCCTGTATCAACAATCAAGGTAGATTCCTACATCAATGCACAAGACTCTACATTCCAGAATTTTGACAGAGATGCACGAGGAATCTACGCACTTGAATATATATTGTTCAAAGATTCTACTTCATGTATACAATCTTTTGAACAGCAACCATTCAGAATTGCCTATGCAAGAGCAATGAGTAGAAATATGCTGTCGAGATTAGAAACAGTATTGGATCAATGGCAACATGCTTATGGCATATCATTTATTCTAAGTGATGGAGTTCAAGCTGGTTCTTCAATATCAGATCTCTATAATGCATTTGTATACCATTATGAAGTGATGAAAAATTACAATCTTGGTCTGCCTATGGGTAAAAGAGCCGGACAGATAAAAAATGAACCAACAAAGGTCGAAGGCTATTTTAGTGGATCATCTGTAACACTCCTAAAA
Source organism: Bacteroidota bacterium (assembly GCA_009919265.1). Taxonomy (GTDB): domain Bacteria; phylum Bacteroidota; class Ignavibacteria; order Kapaibacteriales; family UBA961; genus UBA961. The sequence continues at coordinate 12,819 of RGCF01000028.1, forward strand.
GCAAAGTATGAAGCAATAAAATATCTATGGTATGGATATGCGAGATTGTCACTTGCTACTTCTCTTTCACCGAGGGGATTCAAAGACTATATAGAAACAGTGGAACTTGGTCCACGGTTGATTCAAGATACTGAAGCACAATGGAATGAAATTGATCAAGCATTCTCAGCGATTGATTCAAGGAATAGTCTTCAAGAACTAATTCAACTCCAATCTCCTGCATTAGATACAGTATTTACTGCATTGACGAAGCAAACACGTTTTCTAAAAAGTGAAATGTCATCATTGCTTGGAATATCCATAACCTATTCCAGTAGCGATGGGGATTGAGTTATCTGCATGATGAGTACAATCCTAACATTCTTGAATAAACCATCATCTGCATATACGCTTGCCTACTATCGTATTGGTCTTGGGACACTGATTTTAGTAAGCACTTTGCGATTCATCTATCTCGGTTGGATAGATATGCAATATCTTCAACCTGCCTTTCATTTTCCGTATTATGGATTCGAATATTGCAGTGCACCTCCTGCTCCAATAATCTATGCTGTCTTTGGACTACTCTGTCTTTCATCAACAGGAGTTATACTTGGATATAGATTTAGACTGATGAGTATTCTCACGTTTATATGTTTTACATATATCGAATTGTGGGATATATCATTTTATCTGAACCATTATTATGCTGTAAGTCTTTTTTGCTTGATACTCTGTTTTCTCCCAGCCAATTCAATTGCATCATTAGATGGTAAACAAGCTAGAATAAATGAAACTAAGATTGTTCCTTATTGGACACATTGTATCATTCTACTTCAGATTGGCATTATCTATGTATTTGCAGGTATTGCCAAAATAAATACAGATTGGCTCATTGATGCAATGCCACTAAAGATTTGGCTACCAGCTCATTCAACAATACCGATTATTGGACCACTTCTATCACTTGATATTACTGCCTATATCTTTTCTTGGTTCGGTATGTTATATGATATGTTCATCATTTTGTTTTTAATCAACAAATCAACCAGAATACTTGCTATTGTAACAGTTATTGTGTTTCATGCACTTACAGGCCTACTATTTCAAATTGGCGTTTTCCCAATAGTAATGATGTTCATGGCAACGATGTTCTTTGATTCTGCAATTCATGAATCGATCTTGACACGATTGTTTGGTTATCCTACACCATCATCGAAATCAACCAAAGAATTATCTTCATATAGCTTGTTCATCTTTAGTTTATATGTTTTCTTTCAACTATTCTTTCCTTTTCGCTATCTCTTATATCCCGGTAATCATCAATGGACTGAGGAAGGCTATAGATTTGGATGGCGAGTGATGCTAACAGAAAAATCAGGGAATGCACAATTCACAATAAAAGATCGAAACACTGGAAAAATAGGTTATGTCAATAATGCTGAATGGCTAACATTACATCAAGAAAAACAAATGTCCTATCAACCTGATATGATTCTTGCATTCGCTCATTTCTTACATGATCAGTATCAATTACAAGGAATAAATGACCCAATTGTGCATGTCGATTGCTGGGTTACTATGAATGGCAGACCTTCAGCAAGGTTAATAAACCCAACTGTTGATCTTTCAAGAGTACAAGATGGTTGGTATCATAAAGATTGGATTGCTCTCTATCCTGGTGCAATCCAATGAAAGTCTTCTTGTATATCCTATTTGTTTTCTTCTGTTTTGAACAGTTATTGTCAACAGAGCATTTCTTAACAGCACCAAAATCTGTCTCTATTTCCCTCGAAATAAGAGATGCAAATACTAAACAACCCATCATTGGTGCAAAGATCTTCTTCTTTGAAGATCAACAAATAATCCGATCAAACAAGTCAGGAATTGCTCAACGTATGATTGCAACGGTTAAGGATTCTATTTCTATACGTATATCTGCCCAAGGATATGCTGCTGAGATTCGATCTATTTCGGTTAATAATCCAACAATGACAATACTACTCAAACCTAAAGACATTATACTAGATGATGTATTCGTACGATCTGATGCTTCTAATAATGGAATAAGAACAAGATCACTTGAAAATGTTCAAGTTGCTGCGATCTTTGAAGGAAAGAAAAGTGAACTTATCAATGTTAATGAACTTTTATCAAATAAATCTACAGCACAAGCAAGACAAATATTTGCGCGTGTTCCTGGATTAAATATATGGGAGAATGATCAATCCGGTTTGCAATTAAGTATCGGAGGACGTGGTATGAATCCAAATCGGACAGCGCATTTCAATACTAGAATCAATGGATATGATATGGCTGCTGACGCATTAGGATATCCAGAGAATTACTATACACCACCAATTGAATTAGTTGATAGAATTGAAATTGTACGAGGAGCCGCTTCAATGCAATATGGACCACAGTTTGGTGGTATGGTTAATTTTAAATTAAAGTCCGGCCATGATACAATCCCTTTTTTAGTACAAAGTAGTCTATTTGGTGGAAGTTATGGTTTCATGAATGCATTTACATCAATGCAAGGATCTACTGATGAAAGAGTTACCTACTATATTGGATTATCATATAAAAAGGGAGATGGTTGGAGACCAAATGCAGATTACAATGCGATCACTGCTTATGCAAATATTGGTTATCAACCAATATCACAGTGTTCTTTGACATTTGAATCAACATATCATACATCACTTCAACATTTACCAGGCGGATTGACAGATCGACAATTTTTGCAAGATCCAAGAATGTCATATAGAGAGTATAATTGGTTTGATGTAACATGGAATATCAATGCAATTCAACTACTCTATGAATTCACTCCTATGTCAAGAGTGCAATCACGCTTCTTCAATGTCAATGCCATTCGTTCTTCACAAGGAAATCTACAGAGTACTTCAGTGATTGATGAAATTGTCATGCCAACATTGATTAGAGGTGAATTCATGAATATTGGAAATGAAACGAGATTCATGCATACTTTTTTCTTGGATGAACATCCCTCAAATGTCTTAATTGGTTGGAGAGCATATAAAGGTGATGCATTAAGTATGCAAGGTATTCCTTCAAATCGTTACACACCATCATTTTCATATGCAGATAAAGATAATCCTGAACAAATGAGTATCAATAATCCTGGACTTAACTGTTCATTCTTTGCAGAAACAGCAATAAGACCAAGTGAATATTGGACTATTCTACCGGGAATCCGATATGAATATGTACAAACAGGTAGTAATGGAAGATATACTGAACGGATTTATGATTTAGCTGGTAATCAGATTTCTAGCATTGATAATCAAGAATCTAGAACACTTGGTCGATCAATCATGCTATTTGGCATTGGTACTTCATTTCGGATTGATCAAGAACATGAAGTATATGCCAATTATGCAAGGAATTTTAGAGCAATCACATTCAGTGATATGCGTGTCAATAATCCAAATCTCATCATAGACTCAAGCTTAGATGATGAAATTGGTTTTAATACAGATATTGGAATGAAGGGATATATACTTTCAGGACTATTCTATTTCGATATAAGCGCATTCTATCTTTCCTATGAGAATCGCATTGGGACTGTTTTAAAAAGTGATAGAGCACCTTTGTTCTTACCATATCGCTATAGAACGAATATCGGAGCAACGAGTACAGTTGGAATTGAATCAATTATTGAAACCGATATATTTAAACTCTGGTCATTACAAACAAATAATGTACTGAGAGTATTCTTAAATACTTCATACATACAAGGTACATATACTGAATCCTCTTTGCCCGGTATACAAGGTAATGCTGTTGAATATATTCCTGCCTTTACACTGCGAAGCGGAATTGAGCTAACCTGGAATACGTTTCATTGTGGATTTACTATTTCTCATTTAAGTAAACAGTTTTCTGATGCAAGTAATGCTGTGAATTCTTCTAATGCATCTGTTGGTGAAATACCCGCATATACTGTTGCTGATCTCTCATTCAGATATACAATTCTGTCATCACTTTCAATTGAAGCTCATATTAACAATCTATTTAATCAGCTTTACTTTACGCGAAGAGCAGAGTCATATCCAGGCCCAGGAATTATCCCTGCAGAACCCAGAATGATAACTATTGGAATAATATCAAATTTCTAATTAGTGTACAATTTCCATTCGAAATCCATCTTCATAGAAATCTCCCCAACTCCATTTTTTATCGTATAAACGAAGATTCCCACCTTTACGAATGATCTTAATATTCTTCAATGTTCGCTTATCTTGTTTCAGTACAAAATCTTGAATGTATTGTGTAATCTTCTTTACGCGTTCATTTGTACTTACTTTCTTAGAATCTTGATAAACAAAAACAATTTCATCATTCGGTTTCCAGTAATTTGATAAATCCTGCATAATCTGGTGTTGAATGATTGAGTCTTGCCAAAATTGAGGATATACAAAACTATGGCCTTGCATTTTACTTTCACTTGTCATTCGCACAAAAAACTGTTTTTTTAAAGACATAGCATTTTGTTTATCATCTGTAGGAGCAATTGTCCATGAATATGAACCTGTTCCTGCACCACTTTGTAATAATGTACTACCATCCAAGAATACTGATCTCTGATTAATTGGTCCTAGATTCATCGAAAATTGTTCAGGACCATTAATCTGAATATTCCATGAGGAAGTAGAAGTCAAAGAATCTAGTGTACATTCAATAATATTCTCTGAAGGTGATACGCTTTCCAATTCTAAATTGCCATACAATATATCCCCACTTGCAAGAGATAAATATATCTGTTCATCGTAATTTGGTGTATACTTACAAGTTTCGAACAAAATCTTTCTTCTAGGTAAATTCATCGTACCGATAAAGAAATCAGTCAGCATTTTCTCAATTGATCCTACTTCTTTTGAGCATACTGCGAACACAAGCATATCTTCGGAATTCTTTAGATATTGAGCAATAAAATGCAATGCCCTTTTTTGTATACATAAACGCTGTTCTGTATTATCATTGCTATGTCGAATTGGGTCTATTTCTGTACACAACAATGATGAAGATAGATTCATTGACATCGGATATTGTTTATATGCATCAAAAATCTCTTTTATCTCATGTACAGACATTGAATTCAATAAAGGCATCGTCTCTTTCATTGAACGTTTACCCGAGAAATATTCAGGTATATGTAAATTGAAGTTTCCATTGTTTTCTTCTTTTATTTCTGTTTTCTTATTCACTAAAGCAATGGAAAGACCAATTCTGAATGATGCGGTTGACCATATATTGTCGAATCCATCCTGATTACCTAGAAATTCGCCGGTTCTTTGATTGACTAACAATGAAGTTTCAGCGAATGGTCTTATTGATACTGTCCGATTTTCAACATTGATATTTGATGGAATCAAAGTAGATACACCTGCAAAAAATCCGGGTATGGGTGAATTCATCGCTGATATTGAGGAGGTGGATGGTATATCACCAATCGAACCAATCTGATTTTGTATTAAAAATGAAAGTGATGGGCCACCATATGCAAAAATATTCTTCCAAGGTTCAATCATTATTGCAGATTCAACTGTGAGATATGACATCCTAGGTTTCATGATAAGTGAGTTTTGTACATATTCATCTTGAATGATACCTGATCTATCGTCATAAGCACATCTTCCCATTAAGTGGAAAGGTTGGTATTCAAGCAAAACAGAACAGCCAAAGTAAGGCTGTACATAAGATAATTCTGGTTGCCCTTTAGTAATGAAATTAGTACCCATACCTAATGCTTCAAAATTCTGATAGCCAACATTAATAGCATTTATAGAATTGCCTATATCTACTCCGAAGGAATGAACTTTGATCTGTCCAAATGACTCTGTGTTAAACTGATGAATGATCAAGATCATTATACAATATTGAATACAAGATTTCATGCAATACTCATATAATGTGCATCGGTTGATGTAAGTCGAAGATACTCTTTATGAACCATCTCATGCTCCTTTTTGCGTAATTGAGGATCAATATCAATGATATGTCGAGCATCAGATTTTGTAGTTGCAATAAGTTGGATGTCATGTACGAGATCTGTAAACATAAAATTAGGTATTCCAGATTGTCTTGTTCCCAAATAATCTCCCGGACCTCGTAATTTCATATCTGCTTCAGCAATTGCAAATCCATCAGCAGTTGTAGACATCGTTAGTAATCTTGCAATGGCAGATTTTCTTTCCATCTGCACTTGTTGATTGTCCTGCTTGGTTACTTGATATCTAAAATGATCCTTAGTTGCCAGAAAACAATATGATTGATGCTTACCTCTACCAACCCTTCCACGTAATTGATGCAACTGTGCCAAACCGAATCGCTCCGCATTTTCAATTAGAATGACTGTTGCATTAGGAATGTCTATGCCTACTTCTACGACAGTTGTTGCAATGAGAACCTGATATTGTTTCTCCTTAAAGGCTTGCATAATGGTTTCTTTTTCATTCCAATGCATTTTCCCATGCAATAATCCGCAGCTATATTGTTCAAATACTTCCGATTGTAGATATTCATAATGTTCTGTCGCAGATTTAGCTGCCACTTTTTCTGATGGATCTACTAGTGGATAAACAATATATGCTTGAAATCCCAAATCCAACTGTGACTTTATATAGGAAAATGTTTCTGCCAATGTGCTTTCAAAGACTATGCTTGTTTGAATAGGTATTCGTCCTTTTGGTAATTGCTTAATTATTGTATTATCTAAATCCCCATAGAGTGTCATTGATAAAGTACGAGGAATCGGAGTAGCACTCATGACAAGCATATGTGGAACGATGGATTGATTTTGTAATGAAGCTGTAGCCATTGTTTTTATACGTGCTCTTTGCTCTACTCCAAATCTATGTTGTTCATCGATGATGATGAGTCCTAAATTATTATATGTAATTGCATGTTTGGAATGTTCACTATGAGAAAACACTGCATGTGTTCCAATAATGATTTTTCCACTCCCATCTTCGATAGCTTTTAACGCTTCTCTACGTTCACTTGCACTTTGGCCACCAAGTAATTGTACAATTGTAATTCCATGTGGTTCTAGTAATGCTGAAAATGATGCTGCATGCTGTTCGGCCAGAATTTCGGTGGGTGCCATGATGACTGATTGATAGCCTGCATCCACTGCTTGTAGCATCGTTAAAAGTGCTACAATTGTTTTCCCGCTCCCTACATCACCTTGTAGTAAACGATTCATTGGTTTGCCTGAGGTTATATCTCGTGAAATATCCCATAGTGCTTGGATTTGATCTTGAGTGAGTTGATAAGGCAAAGAATCGTGAACTTTTCTAGCCAATGTACTTTTTTGTGGGAAAATGGGTCCTGCTTCTAATGTATGTACTAGCGACCTTTTTGTTTCAAGAAAAAGTTGGAAATAGAAGAGCTCCTCATATTTCATTCTCTCTCTTGAAATCAATAGTTCTTGGGCATTTGATGGCGCATGCAAAGCCAGGATAGCATTATGTTTATTAGGGAATTGATATGTAGACTTAATAGAATCTGGAAGTGTTTCCGGTATATGTTCACTTAATTCGTCTGCAATCACATTGATGATATTTCTCATTATCTTCATTGAAATATGTGCTTGCTTCATGGATTGTGAGAGTCGATATTTCGGAAGTATTCTTCCTTGTTTATATTCTTCTTGCTCTTCTTCATCGAGAACCAAAATATCAGGATGATGAAAACTTAGTTTTCTCCATTTGGAGTCATAATCCGGAATACCACTGATGCTAAGTAAGGAACCTACAAGAAGTATGTTTTTAAAGTAGGGTACCATATTGAAAAACAAGCAATCTGCTTGTACATTTGATTCATCTCGTACAGTAACAATAAGCATCGACCTTTTACCACCTCCGAACTTCTTTTCTTTCACACCGATGATAGTTGCGGTTACTGTATATTCAGCTTTAATTGAAATATCTGTATACTGTTCGGTAAGAGACTCTTGAGAATATTCTTCTTTTCTCAATTTGGTTAAAATCTCGGCAAGTGTTTGAATGGTTGTTCGATCAATATATGAGAATGGTATGTAATACAATAGATCCAAGACAGTATGTAATCCTTGGGAAGCAAATGCCTCTGCTCTTTTTGGACCAACTGTGCGCACATATTGCAAAGGTGATGTGAGCAAGAGTTTGTGGCTCTCTGACATAACTATTGGAATTGGTAAGAATTATGCGGATTGAATTTCATTGAAAACCCTTGCACAATATTCCTTATAGGAAGATTTAGGAAGTTTGAGCAATAAGTGTTCAAATAATGTTGAATCGATATATCCCATTCGAAGGGCTATTTCTTCTAAGCAGGCAATCTTAAGATTTTGTCTTTTTTCAATGGCATGAATAAACTCACCCGCTTCTAATAAACTTTCCGGTGTTCCAGTATCAAGCCATGCAATACCTCTCCCCATTTTCTCAACTTGTAATGCATTCAAGCTCAAGTATTCCTTTTGTACGTCTGTTATTTCTAATTCCCCTCTGTCGCTTGGTTTCAAATGTTCTGCTATTGAAATAACCCGATTGTCAAAAACATAAAGTCCTGGAATAGCGTATTGTGATTTAGGATGCGATGGTTTCTCTTCTATACTTAATACCGTACCATTTGCATCAAATTCTACAACACCGTATCGTTCGGGGTCTTGAACAGGATATCCGAATATTGTTGCTCCTTTGTTGTTTTGTATTGCATTTCTGAGGAAATCTAATTTTCCATAAAACAGATTATCACCCAGAATCAAGCATACCTGATCAGAGCCTATAAATTCTTTTCCATAGATAAATGCTTCGGCAATACCTTTGGGTTCATGTTGTTCGACATAAGATAGAGAAATACCCCATTGTGAACCATCGCCAAGGAGCGACTTGAAATGTGGGGCATCATGGGGAGTTGTAATGAGTAATATATCCTTAATGCCGGATAACATGAGGGTTGCCAATGGATAATAAATCATTGGCTTATCATAGACGGGTTGGAGTTGTTTACTTACTATTGAAGTTAATGGATACAATCTTGTACCATTTCCTCCGGCTAATATGATGGCTTTCGTTTTTTGCACTTTAGTATCCTAAAAGACATGTGCAAAGATACGAAATCAATCATAGGTCATGAGGTTCAACCATGCGGAATTAACCCTGATCTTCGCCTGAATGTGAATCTTCTTCCAAATGACGATGGCGTACCATCTTGGCTTCAAAGAGAAATATGACATTTTCTGCAATATTTGTGGCATGATCAGCCATTCTTTCAATATTGCTGAGAATAGATATCAATTCCACGCCCTGTGGGATAATTTCAGGCTTTTCTCGCATGAGTGCAATGATATCTGACTTGTATTGACGTTCCAAACCGTCGACTGTAGAGTCAGTTGGAAGGACATGCTTAGCCAAATCTGCATCATTATTGACAAAAGCATCAAGGGAAGCTTTCACCATGGTATATGCTGCTGTAGTCATTTTATCAAAACCAAAATCTTTAACCAACAAACAAATTGCTGGATCATTAATAACAGGATGTGAAATAGAAGTTGCCATATCGCCTATTCTTTCTAGTTCATTATTGATTTTAATGGAAGCTAATAACAAGCGTAAATCACTTGCTACAGGTTGCTGTAAGGCAAATATGCGTTGGCATTGTTTGTCAATTTTAATATCGAGTTTATCAACTTTATCATCTCTCTCGATAACCAATTTTGCCAAGCCCTCATTACATTCAAGCAATGCTTTAAATGCAAGTTCAACTTGCTCTTCAACCAAACTTCCCATTCTTATGAGTCTGGTTCTTAATTTATCTAAGTCATCTTCAAATGATCTATGCATGATTTACTCCTCTTTGCTAAGAAACATTATCAATTATCAACCAAAACGTCCTGTAATATAATCTTCGGTTTCTTTTTTTGATGGACTGGTAAACAATGTTCTTGTTTTATCAAATTCTATCAGATCGCCCATATAGAAGAAACCGGTGCTATCACTTACTCTTGCAGCTTGTTGCATATTGTGAGTAACGATTACAATAGTATAGGTATTTTTCAATTCTTCAATCAATTCTTCGATTTTAGCTGTTGAGATTGGATCAAGTGCAGAGCAAGGTTCATCCATGAGTAAAATTTCAGGATTTACTGCAACAGCGCGAGCTATGCACAATCGTTGCTGTTGACCACCTGAAAGACCGGTAGCTGAATCATGTAATCTGTCTTTAACTTCTTCCCATAAAGCAGCTTTTTTTAAACTATTTTCAACAATCTGATCAAGCTCAGCATTTGGAGGTGCTTGATTTAAACGCAAACCATAAGCAACATTTTCATATATAGATTTTGGAAAAGGAATAGATTTTTGAAAAACCATTCCAACCTTCTTCCTTAACTGAACTACATCAATGTCAGAATCATATACATTCGTTTCATCTATGCTCAATTCTCCTATTGCTTTGAATGAATCAATCAAATCATTCATACGATTGATAGATCTCAATAAAGTTGACTTGCCACAACCTGAAGGGCCTATAAAAGCAGTTACTTTATTTGATTGTACATCTAGAGTGATGTCTTTCAATGCTTTTTTTTCACCGTAAAGTACATTGAAATTTCTAATCTTAATTTTAGTTGATTCTTTTGCCATAATGGGGTATTTGTAATTTCATAATAGTTGTTTTCGTATTCTCATACGAATCAGTCCGGCTGATAGATTCAATAAAAATGCTAGTAATAATAAAACCAGAGTTGATGAATATTGCAAAGGAAGAGCTTCAGCAGCATTTGGGGATTGGGTTGCCAATACATAGATATGATAACCCATATGCATGAATTGATCAGTCAATGAATTGGGGAGTTCGGGGAGTGAATAAACTGCTCCTACAAAGATGACAGGTGCAACTTCGCCGGCACCCCTCCCAATGGCTAAGATAGATCCAGTCAAGATACCTGTCAATGAATTTGGAAGTACGACTTTCCAAATAGTTTGCCATTTTGTTGCACCAAGTGCTAAACTTGCAGCGCGTAATTCCTGAGGAACTGTACGTAGGGCTTCTTCAACGGAGACAATTACAACTGGCAAAGTAAGTACTGAAAGTGTTGCAGCTGCCCAAAGTAATGATGGCTTACTCCAGATTTCAGTACCAGCAGCAGTATCTATACCTTTTCCAATAAATTGCATAAAGAAACCAACACCGAAGAGTCCAAACACAATAGAAGGTACTCCTGCAAGCGTATTTACACCAAATCTTACCAATCGAGCAAAAACAGAAGATTGTTTTGCATATTCACTTAAATACACAGCAGTAGCAGTACCAATTGGTACCCCAAGTAGTGACATAATGAATACCAATAATACTGTACCATAAATTGCAGGAAATATTCCACCTTCAGTATTATTGTTCCTAGGTGATTCTGTTAAGAATTCCCAGGTTAAACCAGGTAAACCGTGCCAAATGAAATGAGCAAGTAATAGAACTATGAGTCCAATAAGTATAAATGCTGAGAATGCGGGTAATCCCAGAGCAAAAAACTCCTTGACACTTTTCTTTCCATTCTTCTGTGCAATCAATTCTGAATTCATCATGCACCTTGGAATTTTTTAGCCAAATACTTCTTCACAAAAAGCTCAGTGATGGCATTGATAGTAAAACTTACGACAAATAAGAGAATTCCAAGAAAGAACAAGATATTATAATGCAGTGAACCCCACTGCACTTCGCCTGTTTCAGAACCAATAGTTGCTGCAAGTGTTCTAATAGGATGAAAGATATTCCATGACAATAATGCAGCATTTCCTGTAGCCATTAGGGCTATCATAGTTTCTCCAAAAGCTCTACCTATACCTAGAAGCACTGCGGCTACAACTCCAGGTAATGCAGCAGGTAGCATTACTTTAAAAGCAGTTTCCCATTCTGTTGCACCAAGCGCTAAAGAAGCTTCACGATAACTTTTGGGTACAGCAGAAAGAGCATCTTCTGTAATTGTAAAGATGATAGGAATAACAGCCAATCCGAGACCTATACCACCTACAAATGCTGAATAATGAAATTCACTTATAGTCAATGCTTCATGTGCAAAATCATTTGCAAATGGCATGATATACCCTATTCCATTTGCTAAACTGTCAAGTGCCGGTTGAATGAATGTTGTGATGATATGTACACCACGAACAATTGTAACTAAACAGAAAAATCCTAATACAACTGATGGAAATCCTGCTAGAATCTCAACAATTGGTTTAATCCAATCACGAAGAGAACGTCTTGCAAAAAAAGCTGAATAGATAGCAGCAAGTATTGCGAGGGGGGTTGCTAGGAGGAGAGCAACACATGTTACTTTTACTGTGCCAACCAATAATGGCATGATTCCATATTTAGGCTCTTTCCCTACTGGTTGCCATACAGTGCCAATAATATTTTCCCAAATCGATATTTTCTTTGATTCTTTTTTCTTCTTTGATTCAGGTTCTTTTATTTTTTCAATTTCACCAGTTTCCGGATTGTATACCTCAGGTTTTACAATATCAGCTTCGCTAATTTTTTTTTCAACTTTTGGTTGTAATTCTTTTGCTGTTCCAAAAATTAAACCACTTGCTTCTCTAAACACAAAGATGAAAATTAGAAAAATAATAATGATCGAAAAACTAGCAGTAATGCGTATAAACCATTCCGCAAGCTTTTCGTAGAATTTTAATTTTGAATGATTTGTATTTTTTAGATCTATTGACATGAGGATAGTCAGAATTTCATTGAGGGAAAATAACCAACATCTTTTACTATATTTTGACCACCTTTGCTTATAACCCAATCAATAAACTCTTTCGAACTTCCTTCCGGTTTATCTTTTATATAGAAAAATAAGAACCTTGAAATTGGATATTTGCCACTAACAATATTTTCCTCATTGGGAGAATAGTAGGGTGAATTTTCATCAATAGCAACAGGCAACTCATTGACTCCTATAGTATATGCAGCCCCACCATATCCTATGCCCCAACGATCTAGAGCAACTGCGCCTACTACAGCAGAAGTACCAGGCATATGTTGAGCTTTTGGATCAAAGTCTTTTTTAGATAAAACATGATCTTTGAAAAACTCATATGTACCGGAGTTGTTCTCTCTAGAATACAGAATGATACTATGATCTGTACCACCCAATTGATTCCAGTTTCTGATTTTTCCTGTAAAGATGTCTTTTAGTTGCTTCATTGTAATCTTTGAGATTGGATTATCTTTATTTACATAGATACTGATTCCATCTCTTGCTACTCTAACTTCAATAGGTACTCTATTGTATTTTTCTTTCATCTGCTGAATTTCAGCGGGTTTCATTGGACGACTTGATGAACAAATATCAGTTGTTCCATTGATAAGAGCTGCAATTCCAGTACCTGATCCACCGCCAGTTACTTGAAAAGAAATGTGTTTAGATGGAAATAATTCAGTCCACCGCTGGACTAAAATTACCATGGTATCAGAGCCTTTAATGGTTAGTGCTGGTTGAATAAATGTAGCCCCAGTTAGGAGAAATAGGGATGAGAGTAAGACAATTGGATTGATTTTCATAAAGCGACTTGAGTAGAGTTAATTCAAAATTACCGTATTGAAGTTGACTACTGCTTAGATTCAATGTTACAATATGTTAATATTACTTTAACACATTGAAAATAAATGGTCTTAGAAGAATGTCTTTGGGAAAATATAACATATACATACCTGAATTCAATACATTTAGTTCAATCTTTGATTGTCCATGGTAAATGGTACCTCCTGAAATGGATTTACCATTAATATCAACTATGTTATATTCCATTGGTGAATGAAAATTTTCAATATATATATATTCATTCATTTTCTTAATACTAGGTAAATCAATCTCTCCGATTGACGATATAGTACCAATTGTAAAAGTTCTTGATCCTGATGGTTCTGAGTCACCTGCTGAATTAATTCCAAATACTCTCCAATAATATCGTTTCCCTGTTTTCAGACCTGTTGAACCTGTGTATACACCCGCAGGTACCATTGACCTTGTAAAGGTTAATTGCGAGAAGTCTGGCTGCTCGGATACTTCCAAACGAGAAAATACTGTGCCTTGTGCTACCTGCCACATATATCGAATGAGTGTTGACTGAGAGTTTGTGTCTTGAGCCGGATATATAAGTGCTGGTGCTGCAACCTTTTCAGGTAATGTATGAATTGATCCAGTAAATACACCTGCACCATGTGTTGCTATGGCCATATAGCCATCTTCTTTTCTTATGTCCATCATTGTAATGACAGCATTGCCAATTGTTTGTTGACCTTCTTGCTGCCAACATGTTGCATATCCTTGCAAGGAACCTGTAGAAAATAATCCAATGCTAGTTCCAACATAGACTTTCATCCCATTTTGAGTTGGTACTATTTCTGCCCATCGACATGATGGTCCGGCACCGGTTCCAGCTTGATTATCTTCAAGATTTCCTGCAATAGGTGTCCATGTATCTCCACCATCCGGTGAGTGAAATAATGAGATGACATTATAATTGCTAAATACTGCGATAAGTGATTTGGCATCTCTTGGATCAATTGCGATGCACTGAATGGTTCCCGATGAGAAATTATCACCTGTAATGTGCCTTGGAGTTGGTTTGCCGACATGAGCTTCTTCAATCACAAAAAGGTTTCCTTTATTGGTACCATAATACACAATGTGTGAGGGTTGCTCAGATGCTGCGATTGATGTGATGAATTCCCCATCAGGTAAACGAGTTGCTGGTAAACTATCCCAATTCACAGATGTAGAATCCCATCTATTCATTGGTATGGTAGCAAGATCATTGTTGCGCCACAATATGCTGCCGCCAGCTAAATACATGATATTGTTATCTTGTGGATCAAGAATGAAAGGATTGATGAAGAGATAATCTTTTCCTCCCATTGGATCTATGCGGCCTCTCTCCAATATGTTTCCTGATATATCGAGTTTCATGGAAACAACTCTACCGGATTGTGCCGACATATAATATCTTGAAGCATTATCTGCAATTGCACAAAATGATCCATCATATGTTAGTGGCATTGTCCATGGAATGGAAGGATTTTCACCAGTTGAATAATATGTTCCATTGTCTTGTAAACCACCAATGATGGTTTTCTTTTGTTGATCCCCATGATCAATAGCAATAGTGTAAAATTGGGAAGTTATATATGTTGAATTTAGGCTTTTCCAAACAGTATTCCCTTCTAATATATTGTCAGTTAATTGAATCCCACCATCATTGATGGAAATAGCTTTTTGTGGATTCGATGGTAAAAATCGAAGTCCATGTTGATCTGGATGTTGATTTTGATATGTTTCAAAATATGGAGTCATAGTACCGGGTTTATAACCACCTATCCAAGTGGTTTGAAGTGAGTCTTTAAACCCCGAACGTGATCTATAGAGATTTGTTCCACCTACAAAGATGGTATTTGTGTCATCAGGATGCACCTCGACCACTAAATCATATCCTGATTGAGTAATGATATCACCAAAATGACCACCTAGCGTAGGTAAAAACATTGATCTATTCTCCCAAGAACCACCGGTTCCGGTACCATCACCTGATAGATATCTAAATTGCCAAAGACTATTCCATTCAATATCCCCTCTGAAATTTCTTGATTGTTTTCCAGCATTTGGTGTATATCCAAAAAAGAAGACTTGCTGTTCATCTTTTGGATTTACGCCAATTGCAATGCGATATGATTGTTCAGGAAATCCTGCAGGAGTAATATTCGTCCATTTGATGCCATCAACTGAACGCCAAATACCTTTGACTTTTGAAACAGCGCCACCTCCTCCTATTTGACTCATGGTAGCATAGACAATTCCTTTTGAGGTAACTGTTATATCTGTAAATAAAGAAGTTTGATTTCCTAAACTTCCTAAAACTGTACGAAATGTTTTACCACCGTCGGTAGATCGTAATATTCCACCAAGCGCAGTTGCTACATATAGTTCATCTTGTTGCGTATTTGAATAATCAATGGCAATATTAAAAATATATTCAAATGCTCCATCCCATGTCTGTGGCGTTTTTGTTTGCGTTGAGGAAAGTACATTCCATGATTCGCCATTGTCTGTGCTAAGATAAATCCCATCTCCGTTCAAATCAGATGAATTGCCATGAAATTCACCTGTGGAAGCATACCAAATATGCTCTTTCCCTTGTCTTTTATCTTGTATGATATCTGTAATACTTTGTAATTGATCATTGCGAAGAGTTTTTTTCCAAGTCTTCCCTTGATCAGTGGATTTGAAAATTCC